>CAZZKO010000102.1:0-6366 GCA_964654925.1 uncultured Candidatus Bathyarchaeia archaeon | reverse complement strand
TAAAACCCCATGTTTGTGGTTTGCTATGGAGAAAGTAAAGATCACAATGGTTGATTACATGTATGGAGTGTCCCTACATGAGGCTGTGAAGAAGGCTTCTGAGGTCTCTGGAGGCAGGCTTGATTTCCACTTTTACGATCCAAGAGATGTTGAAGCAGAGCGGGTTGATAAAGAAGCCTTAGTCAACGATCTTAAGAATTCTGATATAGTTCTCCTGAACGTTATGGGCGGTGATAAAATAGCCAAAATTGTATGCGACACTTTAAAGGATGCAAAGAATACTGTGGTAGTTTTTGTCGGAGGCTCCTCTGAAATCGTTAATTTGACAAGGCTTGGAAGCTTCTCTTTTCGCACCCTTTCGAGAATGGGCATGGACCGTGGAAAAGTTGATTATGAAAAGGTTCTAAGAATGCGTGAACGTTTTGAGAAACTTGGCAACCGCCTACCCATAGGCATGCTTAAACACGCCCGAAACTATGTTAGGCTCCTTAAATATTATGAGAATCCAACCTTTGAAAATTATTACTCGATGCTCCTCTTCCTTATGAAAGAATATGGGGGGATTAAAATTGATGTGGATATACCTGAACCGAAGGTTCTTCCCCCAATGGGCATCATTAACTTTAAAAATGGCGAAATATTCTCCAATTTAGAAGATTATTTGGAAAAGTATGAGTTTAGAGATTATCCCCTTGTAGGCATTCTCTTTTATGGGGGTCGCCATCACTACGAGTCATATCCTGCGGCAAAACTTTTAACGGAAAAGCTTGAAGGCCAAAATTATGGAGTAATTCCGGTTTTTTCTGCGGATTTGCGTTATTACCTGGCAATAGAAAAGTTCTTCTTCCGTCAGGGTAAGCCCTTGATTGAAGCCCTCATAGATCTTCTATGGTTTAGATTTGCGGGGGGCCCAATAGGAGGAGACCACTCTCTAACCCTTAATATCCTATTAAAGCTGAACGCGCCCATTCTCCATGGAGTTCAGCTCTACTCAAAAAGCATTGAGGAATGGCTTAACTCTAAAAGCGGCTTATCACCCATCGAAGTTGTTACAACGGTTATCCTCCCCGAGCTTGATGGAAGAATTGAGCCGGTAGTTACCCACGGAGTGAATGAGCGGAAAACTGGCGATGTAAGGCTGGAGGAATATGCCGCAATAGAAGAACGAGTGGAAAAATTAACAAAAAGGACCTTAAGCTGGATTAATCTTAGAAAGAAACCGAACAACCAGAAAAGAATTGCAATAATAATTTATAATTATCCCCCAGGAGAGGATAATCTAGGTAAGGCTGAGGGTCTAAACGTTTTCGAAAGCCTTTCCGTGCTGCTTCACGCCTTAAAAGAGCGCGGCTATAATGTAAATGAAACCCCTTCAGGCGATGAGCTCAAGGATATTCTGCTTTCAACGGGGAGTGTAAATGCTGGAAGATGGGTTCCCACTCAGAATATAATGAGTAGAATGATTAAGGTGCCGGGAAAAGTTTACAGTCTATGGTTAAAGGAAATGCCGGGTAAAAGTGTTGATGCTATTTTAAAGGAGTGGGGGGCTCCTCCAGGAAAGATGATGACCTACAAGGACTCCATACTTATTCCCGGCGTAGTTTTTGGAAATATTTTTGTCGGGATTCAGCCCAGCAGAGGCGTTCATGAGGATCCATCAAAAATATACCATGACAGGGATTTGCCGCCCCACCATCAGTATGTGGCGTTTTACAAGTGGATCAAACATGAGTTCAAGGCAGATGCAATCATACATTTAGGCACCCATGGCACCATGGAATTTCTTCCCGGGAAGGATGTGGGCCTATCTGGCGACTGCTTCCCAGACATGTTGATAGACGATTTGCCCAACATATACATTTATCATGCCCTTAACTCCTCAGAATCCTCAATAGCAAAGCGTAGAGGCTACGCTTTAATAATAAACCATGGAAGCCCCCCATTAATGGTCAGCGACCTCCATGGAGATCTAAGGGAAATAGAACGTTTAGCCATGGATTATTTTGATACTCTTCAATATGGACCGGATAGGGCTGGAGAGGTCTCTAGAAAGGTTCTTGATTTGGCAAGTAAATACGGTTTAGGAGGGACTGTTGAGGAAGTTTATGATAAAATACAGGGTTATAAGCGCTCCCTAATTCCAAAGGGCTTGCATGTGATAGGGCAAAAATTGTCCGATGAGGAAATTCTTGATTACCTGACCTTTATAGCGAGGTATGATAGGGAGGGTGTGAGCAGTATACATAGGCTTTTAATAGAGGCTGAAGGTTTCTGCTACGATGAGGTTTTGAAAAATCCCCATAAGAGGGGCAAAAATGGGAAAACTTACGCTGAAATATTAAGCGAAACTGAATTGAAGGTAAGAGATGTCATTAAAAAGCATCTGCTAGGCGGCGGTGGAGCCCTTCAACTGGAAACCCGGGTTGATGGGAAGAAATTAGAAAAGGCCCTTTCCTTCTTGGAGGATATATGCAACAGAATAGTCCAGTCAAATGAGGTTGAAGCTGTCCTAAATGCCCTAGAGGGAAAGTTTATCCCTCCAGGGCCAGGCGGCGACTTCGTTAGAAATCCGGAGATTTTCCCAACAGGTCGTAACACTTACCAGCTTGATCCTACGAGAATACCGACAGACACTGCTATGGAGCGGGGGAAAATAATTGCTGAGGAGTATATTCGCCAGTTCTACGAGAAAAATGGTCGCTATCCGAGGATGCTAAGCATGGTTTTATGGGGTTTTGAAACCATGAAAACTGGAGGGGAAACGGTTGCCGCCATATTTCATCTTTTAGGCGTAAGGCCCGTATGGAAGGGTCTATACATCCGCGAACTGGAGGTTATCCCCCTTTCAGAGCTTAAGAGGCCGCGGATAGACGTTTGTGTCAATATTTGCGGGATATTCCGAGACACCTTCTATAACGTTGTTGAACTTCTCGACAAAGCCTTTAAACTTGTAGCTGAACTCGACGAGCCTAATGACATGAACTATGTAAGGGCAAATATGCATGAAATGGCTTCTGAGCATGGGGAGATGGCTAAATTCAGAATATTCGGTCCGCCTGAGGGACTATACGCCACAAGCCTAACAGCCCTAATTGAATCGTCCAGTTGGAAAAGCGAATCCGAGCTTGTCAACGCCTATATTGAGAGCATGAAGTTTGCATATGGGGCAAGCGAGCGGAACGTTGAAGCTGAAAAGCTTCTAGAATCCTTGCTTTCAAAGGTGGATTTAGTTGCCCAAGTTCGCGATACAGTAGAATATGAGATAACTGACCTTGACCACTACTACGAGTTTCTCGGAGGCCTAGCGAAGACTGTGGAAGAGAAAGGTGGGAAGAAGCCGCTTGTGCTCTTGGCGGATACAACAAAAGAAACAATCAAAGTGGAGGATGTGGGGGAATCCACGAAAAGAGGCATTCTGACGAGGACAGTAAACCCCCGTTGGCTTAACTCAATGTTGGAGCACGGCTCAAGCGGCGCTACGAAAATAGCTGACAGAGTTGAATACATGCTTGGAATTGCAGCCACCTTGGGAAGAATCGAGAACTGGATGTGGGAAAAAGCCACGGAAAACATAGTCTTCGATGAGGAAATAAAGAGGAAAATATGCGAAAAGAATCCATGGGCCCTATGCAAGATAATAGAAAAACTTCTGGAAGCAGCAAAAAGGGGATACTGGAAGGCTGACAAAAGTGTGATAGATAGGCTCAAGCGGGAATATTTGGAAATCGAGAAAATACTTGAAGATAAAGTAACGTTTCCAAAAAACACTAGAATCTAGATTTTATCGTTTAAGGAAATGGGATGATATTGTGAAATTGGTCCTATGAACAAAATCATGCTTTCGCAATTTGTTTATTAAAGCTGAATGTTGAATCATAACGGCGACTGGCTTTGCCCCTTTACACTCTCAACTCTTAAAACTTAATTACATTAAATTAACATTAAGAATAGTCTCTGCTGGGTAGTGTTGACATGGCGTTCCAGGATAGGGAAGCATTAAATGCAAAACTTCGCGCTATAGAGATGGAACTTTCAAGCGCCCTAGCGGCTATAAATGATGTGGAGAATAAATTTGCCTATATCGATGAGGCTGTTGCCTCCCTTTCAATTAGACTAGCAACGGTTCGTGGACGCGGCTACGCGGCTATGGGTCATCTTGAAAAGAGCTTGGATCTCATGAAAAATAGGTGGATGGAGGTTTCACCGGCGCTTAAGCAGGACTTCTACAGCACTGTTCAACCGTTAAGCGTCCAGATTCGCGGGCTTCAAGCTGAAGTTAAAAGGCTAAGGTCCGGCTTCGGCGGAGTTCTTGGCTGGGCCTCCATCGGGACGCTTTCAGCGGAGGCTTCAACCTTAAGGGCAAGGGTTTCCGCTGAAACAGCCAGAATCAACGTTTCCCTAAACGATTTTTTGGGAAGCATAAACGCCATAGATAGGGACCTGAAGATTGCAGAAAAAACCGTGGAGCTTTTTTCTTTCGCCTCTTTCGCCCTTAAACCCGATGAAAGTCCAGTATTGGCTATTGAGGGGAAAATTATGGGCAAAGAGAAATGCGATGGAACCCTTTACTTCACGAATCAAAGGTTCATTTTTGAGGGTAAAATGGAGGTGGTTCTTGAGAAGAAACTGTTCATAGCTACAAAGAAGAGGACGGAGCGAACAGTTCTCATGGAGCAGCCTATAGGAGCCCTTCAGGAAATTTTAAAGGGCAGGGTTGGACTTGTCGCCTGGACGGGCATTTATATACGCTTCAAACCAGGGCTTGGATTGGAGGAGACGCCCTTTGACGTTAAAGATTGGGAGGCTGGCGTGGTTACAAGTTCTTCCAGTACATTATAGGCGGCGAGGCAGACAGGGACATAGCGAAAATAAAGGGCATAACACCGAAAGAGGCTCCGATAATAAGGGTTATCCGGATGCCCCAACTGCGGGGCACCCTACACCAAAGAGCTTTATGAGGGACAAACATCTGTAAAATGTGAATACTGCGGGACATCTATTATGATCAGTTAAAATGGTGTCCATATAGGTGAGAAGGACTATTTAGAAAAGGTTCGCGGGGAAAGGGGCCTCCTGGAAAGGGTTATGGGCTATGTTCCCGGATATAGGGGATACAAGGAGAAGGAGTTAAGAAGGGAAAGCGACCGGCTGGTTCGAATGGAAATTGTGAATAGGCTTAGGGATGCAAAGACAATTTTTAGGAGAAGCTTCGCGAACCCGGCGGTTGTCCAAAAGCTTTCAGAGGAGGATAGGTATAGGTATGACGCGCTACTCTCGCGTCTTGACAGGGTAACCCAAAGAATTGACAGGGCCGTCGCCGGATATGCTGGATTTTTCGACGCCTTCAAAGTGCGAGAGGACAAGCTTAACCAGGCCCTCCAATATGATGTGAACCTCATTGAGAAGGCGGAATCCATAAGGGTTGATGTTGAGAGAATAGCCGGAATGGATGTTGGCGGGTTGGAGTGGAGACAAGCCCTAGACAGTTTAACATCAAAAGTTGAGGAGCTTGACAGGCTTATAGACCAGAGATCCGAAATCTTAAGGGGCTTCAGGGCTAATTATTAATGGGGTGAAGTTTGAATGCCAAAAGTTATAGAATGGGCCAGGGCAGGTGAGGATGAAATAGTATGGAAATATCCCAACGAGGAGATAGCTTGGGGCGACAACCTGATAGTGCATGAGTATGAAGCTGCAGTATTCTTCAGAGATGGGAAGGCATATGATGTTTTTAGGGCTGGCCGGCATGTTTTAACCACGGCTAACCTCCCGCTTCTCACAAAGGTTCTGTCAAAAATCGCCGGGTTTGACAGGGTTCCCTTTAAATGTGCAATATTCTTCATATCCCTAAAACAGTTTCAGGGAAAATTTGGCGCTCAAAGCCAGACAAGGGAGCTTGCCCCAATAAAGTTCTTTGGAAGCTTCTGGTTCAGGGTTGAGGAGCCAAACCTCTTCGTCAACGAGGTTGTTGGAGGCCAAGGAGCCTTCACAACAGAGAAGCTTCAGGGCTTCTTAAGGGGATACTTCAATGAGAGGCTTATCGACACTTTAAGCCAGTACTCCCTCACAGATGTTTATGGAAAACTTGACGAGACAAGCCTTATGGCTAAGAACGCGCTATTCGACGCCTTCTCAAGGATAGGCCTTGAGCTGATAGACGTTAAATTCGAGGGAATCGACACAACCCCCGAGTGGAGAGATAGGCTATTCTATATTAAAACTGGCGTTGCAGCCTCTGAAATTTTAAGGATGGAAACCGTTCAGAAGTCCAGTGAAAGCCTTTCAAAAAGCCCAGGAGCAGCCGTTGGAGCTGGATTGGCTATTATCCCTCCGATTTTCCAGCAGCCAACCCCAGCATCTCCACAA
>CAZZKO010000101.1:0-3971 GCA_964654925.1 uncultured Candidatus Bathyarchaeia archaeon | reverse complement strand
TCGCCTCAATGGAATACCAGTCTCCCTAAGCCTTTCACCTTCCCTCGGAGAATCTATCAGCACATAATAAGCTGGCCCCGCTGGAAGTATAAGCCTCAAATTAGTCAGTTCCCTTTTCGGCGACAAGCCATTCTGCTCAATATTATATACGATAGCCTTCGGCCTTAAGCTTTCAGCTAACCTTTTAAATTCAGCCCAGCTTCTAAGCTTTACAACACCTTCGCTTGAGCCTTCTTTCGACTGCATTGCTTTGCTCCTCTGAATGATGACTATTTCCCATTTATGGGAAGAGCTCTATCTCCTTTTTGGCTCCACACCTCACACATACAAGCCTAACGTGGGACTTGTCCCCGGTTAGGCCCTCAGCCTTCCATTCATGGCTGCATGGAGCTTTGTCTTCTCCTTTTTCGTTCATTTCAGTTCCTCAGCATAAACTTCATATTCAAGAATTTAAATCTATTGTTTTCAATGCTTAATCCCTTAATCCTGCCATGCAACACTATAATTTACATTAAAATACGCATACCGAGAAACCGCGGATGGCAAGATATTACTTGTAAGCCTGTAATTACTCTGGAGTTTTAGAAATAGAATCCGCTGGAACCTATAGAAAAATGTTTCAGCTTTATTTCCAATCCAAGAAAGATGAGAGAATAAATTAACAAGAATATTCAGATTTAAAGCAAATAGAAAGAATATGGATGAAAGAAGGCAAATGGAACCTTAAAATTTAAATGGACAATATACGCGCTTGTTAACGCTCGCTTCTCTTCACCCACTCGCCCCTAATACATCTGCACCTTGAATGCATATTTGCGCATATCCCGCCAAGTATCGAGATCATGCCCCAGAACAATGGCTTGGCAATTATGTCCAAAGGCTCTGGAGAGCTTACCGGTAATAAGTTAATCCCCCATGCCACTAAATAGCATCCGAAAATAATGCAGGCATGTCCAAAAAGGGCTAACCAACGCATTTTCCACTCCTCCATTCTTCATAATTCCATAGAAATTTTAAGTTAAAGATTATTGTTCTCTTGCCTTCAACCCCAAAAAATGCAGATTTCTAGTGCGGCCGCCGGGATTTGAACCCGGGTCGCCGGCTCGGGAGGCCATTAATTGCTCAGAATACAAATTGGAACAATTTGATGGGAGAATAGAGAATAAGGAGAATAATTTTTGGAGAATAGAAAATTTAGACCAATTATTTGAGAGATTTTATGAGTTTTGTTTAGTTGATTTGCAGCTTACCAAAAGAACGGCAATGGATCACATTTATGCTTTAAAGAAGTTTTTCAAATGGTTGAATGGCAAGCGAATTGAGTCTTTAACTTCTGAAGATTTAAGGAAGTATTTGATGCTTTTTAAAGATGGAAACCAGTATACTTATGCAAATATTTTAAAGGCTTTACGCAGGTTTTTCAGGGACTTTTTAGGATTGAAGCATCTTGTCCAAACTTTCAAGTTTCCACCTAAAAAATTGGAAATAAAAAGAGTGCCAAGTAAAGAAGAAATTAGAAAGTTTTACCAAGCTATTGATAACCTAGAAGAGAAAGCCTTGTTTTTGTTGATAGCATCTTCTGGGTTGAGAAGGAGCGAAGCATTAGATCTAAAGCTTCGCGACATAGACTTCGAAAAAAGAATGATCTTTCCAAAACATTATTCTAAAACAAAAAGAAGCTTCATAACTTTTTACAATGAAGAGGCAGAATCTGTGCTGGAAAAATGGCTAAAAATTAGACCTAAAAACACAGAAAAACTCTTTCCAATGAGGACAAACAAAAAACACAGAATATTCCTTGAAACAAGAAAGAAAACAGGAATAAACATTACCCCTCAAACATTAAGAGAATGGTTTGCCTGCGAAATGGGAAGGCTTGGTGTTCCAGATCGGTATGTGGATGCGTTTTGTGGAAGAGTTCCAAAAAGCGTCTTGGCAAGGCACTACACCGATTTCAGCCCAGAAAAGCTGAAAGAAATCTATGATAAAGCCAACCTTAGAGTTTTAAGCTGATGTCTCAATAGGTAAATGCGTTATAAAGCTTATAGTAGGGAAACCTTTTTATATCCGTTAAACTGAAGTATACCTAGGTGATAAAGTAATGCCAACAACTGTTAAATTGAATGATAATGAAGCACAGCTACTCAAAGAAGTAAGGAATCGAATCATTAAATACGGAACAGCACCTTTAGAGAACCTTACTCCAGTCTGCCCAAGATGCGGGACGATACTTTCAGGTTTCAAAATAAACGCTGAATATTGGAGATGTGACAAATGCGGGTATTCACAAGGAGGAATTAATATAGGGGCTGGCGGTAAGGTTGCATTAGGGGCGATTATGGGTGCTGGACTCGTAGCACTGTTATGGTGGTTATCATCCCAAAGTGGAGACAAGCGATGACAATTTGTTGATTTTAAAGAGGTATTGATGGTGCAGCAAATAGTTTCAAAAGATCAACTACAAAAATTCATACAAGCCTATCTACTGCAAATTAAAGAAATGACAGCTAAGCATACCTCCATTGAAAGAGGTCTTTTATTTCCGGAATACTTATCATATTGCTTTCATGTGAAGGGATATATCTCAAAAACCTATGGAGTTGCGATTGAATTTGTAGAACCCACTGGTGAGTGGGAAGCTGATGATTGGAAAATTGATATCCAAGAAGTTAATGAAAGAATTGAAAACGTTGTTCTCCCCTTAATCCCAGGGGGTAAAAACGGTTTTTTCGAGATTAATGGAGAAAACAATGTGATAGAAGATTTGAACTTAATCACTGATACATTTTTCACCAAATATAAAGACGTTATAAAAACATTATCCAAAGGTACAAATCTCTTAGGTAAAGATATTGAATGGTTTGTCAGGGTTAAGGGTGGTGATGTTAAACTTGTTGATATAGGTATAGCTTGTAGGGTCGATGATAAGGACATTTTAAAAAAGGTAAAATTTTTATGGATAATAGGCACGAATAGTGCAGAGTTTTTTTCGGAAAATGTCGCTAAACAGCATGCAACTCAAGACGTCCAAAGATATTTAACCCGTCTTATACCAAAGATACCAATTTCATTACTGATGGAGAGTATTGAATATTATTATCAGCTTGTGCGCAAAAAAGAGATCATGGAAGAAGACGTTCTTAAATTTCTTTTAAATCATCCATTCATGTTGTCCTTGGATATTGAACAACTATTTTACAAACCTAAACTTTCCGAAAAATACGTTCCGGATTTCGTTATAAGAACGTCTGGAAAGAAATATCTGGTGATAGAAGTAGAACATCCTCAAGCTAGACTTTTTACTAAACAAATGGATGAAACTAAAGAACTTAGGGAAGCCAGAACGCAGATGGAAGAATATTTAAGTTTTATCAGAAACAACATTCTTTACCTCAGATCAAAGTATCCAGAGCTTTCGGTTGAGAACCTACAAGGACTAATAGTTATAGGGTTAAATTCCACTTTAACTGAAGGAGAGAAACAGAGACTTAATCAACTTAACTACACCCTTAAGGATTATCAAATAAAAACTTTTGATGAATTAGCCGAAGTATTGATTACCTTTCTGAAAAATTTAGGGGTTAGATATAGCCCATTCAGTTAGCACATTTTGACTTCCAGTTCAAATTTAAGCCAATTATTGGGATATCGTCCATGATTCCAAAAGGGTATGGAAAGTGTCCCGCTTTGAACGTTAGGAATTACTTCTTCTTGGGCTTCCAAGGGTATGTGCCCGAGTATCTTAGCCACTCTTTTATTTGAGTCAAAGACTATCTTTTCCACGATATACCGCAAAAACTGCTGCTTTTGTTTTTGGTCGAGGCTGAAAAGCCTCTTTTTCATTAAATTACAAAAGAACTTTACGTTTTTTATTATTAAAGGTATTTTGTTTCTCTGATTTATCTTCAACTCTATCTCCTTTATTTTTTCGTTTAATAGCTGTTCACGTTGGTCGTAATCTTTCATTTTCT
>CAZZKO010000100.1:0-2681 GCA_964654925.1 uncultured Candidatus Bathyarchaeia archaeon | reverse complement strand
CGTTAGGGTTCTTAACAGGGAGAACCTGCTAACGAGGCTGCAGGCATACGAGTACATGGTGAGCATGGAGCTTGGGAGGAGGTGGCAAGGGGTTGTAAGCGGTTTACTCGTAATTCCGGGAGCTTTCGGAGCGTTTAGAAGATGGCTTTAACACTGATTGTGCCTCCTAAGCTGCGCTGAGGCCCCACCCAAACTGGCTAAAAAGCTGAAGCTTACGTTCACACTTGAATAGGTGCTGTCCCTGGAAAAACGTTTAAAGCGTTTTAAAAACAATAAGACTTTATAGGAATTCAAGTTGAAAAAGAAACTGGAAAACTGTACGAAAATTCAAAAGAAAAATTTAGACCATTTTACACCAATTTAGCAACAAGCTAGCGCGCAGGAATCTTCAAGACCATACGGATTTTCAGCAATACGCTTTCTCCCCCAGTCTCGATAATGTTCATTGAAGCTTAAATCTGAATTTGGGGAAGCTTAATAATTTTCGGATTGCAAACCTTGATTGGCATGTGTTGTTGGTTATGGTTGGATATGTTGGGCCGTTAAGGATGAGACATTATGGGAGTCAGGGTTAAAGTTAGGGTTAAGTATGGCAGTTCATTGTTAGACTTGGTTGCGCTGATTAATACGGGTTAAGGCAGACGTCCCGGAGATTCTCGCTCTGGTGGGGTGTTGCCGAGAAGCTTGGACTATTGTCAGACTCCTGAGGGCACTAAGTTAAAACATATAAAACTGCGTCGGATTAATGAGGGTTTACAGAGTGGGTGGGGGTTCATGCGAGCCTTCTCGCCTGAGATTTTGAAGGAAGAAGTGTAGAAAAGTATATTGTCATCTCCGAATATACGGATGAACCTTGATGAGTGATCAGCTGGCCTGCGAGTTCGGCGTAGTGATTGAGGACCAGCTAAAGGGCTATGAAATATTAGAGGGGGATCTTACAAGAATCATGAAAGATAGTTCGTTTACATTCAAACGGATCGTTTGGCTAAAGAATCACCGCGCCTTGTTTTACGGCCTCTACGTAAAACCCTCTACCCTCTTCAAGGGCTTTTTCCAGCTCTTGTTTAGAGACAACAGCAACCTCCACATCCACGCCATCCAGTGAGGTGAGCATAAACCTCTTGTCATGTGGAACCTCGTGGTCCACGACAACTAATATATCGATGTCGCTGAGACCCCTCACAAATCTTCTTTTGGCTAAGGATCCTGAAATAATTACTTTAATGGGCCTTAACTCCATTATAAGGCTTTTTAGAAAGGCCTCTAAAGGCTCTGCAAGATCCCATGCACCAGCGCTTTTAAGGATCTCTCTCAACTTCTCCCTTAACAAACCCGACAACCTCAACAGCGATTCTCAAAGCTTCTTCAGCATCGTCTCTGCTATAGTGCTTGTATGGAGGTAAAGCTGGCCAAGCATTGGGATACCTAGTGGGGACATAGTATCTATCGAGCCTTCCAGCCCTTAGAGCTAGATCTTCAGATATGTTAGCAGCCCTTTTAACCTCGTCAAGCAACCTTGCAACACTATGAGTGTGCAGATATACGCCTAAACTCTTGATGCACAATGCTTTAAGAGCCTTCTCAACCGCTTGATGTGTAAAGAAGCACACTTTACTCCACTTACCCAGCTGAAAAAGCCCTTTAGCAGCTTCCAAATCATCAACAGCCTCCTCAAGCCAGTCCCTATACCGCTCATAACTCAAGCTGATCCCCAACATAAATGAGCGAGAGCCAAGATAGTATAGGAGACATGATTATTAAAGCTTAACTCCCATATGCTAACATTAAACCAGCCATGATTTTAACCACACATGCAACGCTTTGTTATTTGCTTGGTGTCTGCGAAGATTTGCCAATACGTTTTGCCGCAGTTTGAGGTATGCTTTGGGACCTTCGTGTCGGGAGGGTTTAGACGATTTTCTCCATTTTCGTTCTATACCAGTTTTCAAAGTTGCCTTTTGATGTTATGTGGGTTCTATTGGGGCTTCTATCGACTCCATTATGGTTGCTTTAAGCTTCTGGATTTCTTCCTTGTCGGTGTTTTCTGTTATTATTAGGAATGTCGATGTCGCTTGAAGCTGTCGCCGTGCCCTCCACTACGGAACAGAAGACGTAAACCTCAATGTCGCCAAGCCTTTTTGGCTACCTCCCCCACTTTTTGGGCTATCCGCCGCGCTAGGGTGTTGCTAAATTCTTTGTTTTGACATTTTCTTGTTTATTGGTGATGTTTGGAGGTGATTGTTCGTTTACGGGATGTTTTGGCGTGTTTGGACGATTTGGAGGAGTTTGTCTGTGAGCCTTACCGCCATAAAGGTGCTGGTAGGCCTCCTAGGAATCCTTTGGGCATCTTGAAGGCTTTGATTGTTAAGCGTTTCAGAGGCATTCTAAGCGATAGGCAGTTGTATAGTCGTTTACGGAGTGACCCAGATCTAAGGGAATTATGCGACATTAAATGGTATGAGAAGCCTTATCATCCTTCTCAGATTACGCGTTTCAGGCAGCGTATAGGCCCTGAAAGGCTTGAGCGCCTAATGGAAGAACTTGTTGGAAGGCTTAGGGATGCTGGAGTTGTTAAGGGCGAGATAGTTGCATGCGACGCTACATTCATACAAGCCTACAGCAAGCGAGACCCAAAAGATGACTCTAGAGGCTACGGCGATCCTGACGCTAGGGTTGGAAGG
>CAZZKO010000099.1:0-1731 GCA_964654925.1 uncultured Candidatus Bathyarchaeia archaeon | reverse complement strand
GGGTTGCCGTTATATTGTACCTGCTTTGGCAAGCGGTTTTGCTTCAAGCGGTCTCGGCGGCTACGCTTGGAGCGGTCGGCATTCAGGTTTTTGCTGATGGTTTAGTTCATTTTAAAGCCATCGTAGACGTTGATGAAATGGAGGCATCAACAACGCTTCCCCTTCTAGCGCCCTCATATAGGGTTTTAAATGTTATTGTAACGGATGAAAATGGAATTCCGTTAAGTTATGATTTAGGGGTTTGGAATATAACCGTTTATTCGCTTGGGGCAGGCACGATAGCCATCGAATATGACACTGATTATTTAACGGTTTATGAGAATGGGCTTTGGACGCTTCGCCTTGAAGTCCCCTTCGAGCTAACGTAACCCTTCCAGAGGGTTCCGAAATAGTTTACATAAATGCCGCCCCATTATACCTCGCAAATGATGGCAACACCTACAGTTTAAGGCTCTATCCAGGACAATGGGAGATTAGCTATACAACTTCCGTCTCCGCTACTCAGCCATCAGCAAAGCCCAGCCAACAAACAGAAAAAAGTGAAAACGGTCAAATAGATACGAGGGCCTCATTACCAATCGCATGGATTACAGCGATTGGAGTATTAATAGTGGCAATTATCACAGCCTACACATGGTATGTTAAACATAGAAGAGCCGGTTCCAGTTAACTAACCTCCATCTTTTTCCGCCCTCAGAGCCCCTAGGAGCTATAATTTAATGTTTGGGATGTTGCATGGAAGGAACCAAACCCGTCGCCTTATATATTCTGCATAATAAAGCCCTGTTTTGCCATGAGCCCGTATACGGGTCTAGAGTTTCAATGTCATCGAGGACCAGCACGTTGGCATTGGATATGAAGTTGCCATACCACCAGTATTTATCGCCAGGAAGTTCGGGGAACCACCAGCTTGCCTCGGCGTTTACGCATTTCTTATGTATGGCCTGGGAAAGTTTTGCCTTCATAAGTATTTTACCCCTTTTCGTTTCAATCCAAACCCAGTCGCCGTCCATTATGCCCAATTCCTCCGCCGTTTCCGGATTTATTTCAACCAGAGGTTCCGGATGCATCTCCCTCATGCCCATTCCCCATTGTCTCAGCTCTGAGTGGAATTGAGGCCTAAATCTACCACCAGTATTGAGGATTAAGGGATATTCCTTGGCGAGCTGGGGCTGTGTTACTGGGCTCTCGTATGGTTCAACATAGTAGGGCAGTGGGCTTCTGCCCAATTGCTTGAAAATTGTAACCCAGATTTCAGCCCTGCCTGTTGGAGTTGCGAAACCCCTAGACCTTCCAGTGTCGGGATTTATTTGCTCATAGCCCTTTGGAGACCAGCTGGAGATAACATATAATTCCTTGGCCTTTTCCAAGGTTAAACCAAGGGGTGCAAGCCTGGCATTGTCTACTTCTTCAAGGGTTTCCCATGGAAAGGCTTCTCTCCACTTTTCTTTAGGCATTATTCGCCTGGCAAGCTCCCTGAAAATCCAATATTCATCCTTCCTCTCGCCCAGTGGCTCGATGGCTCTTTCCCAAACGTTAACATTAGGCGAGAAATCCTCGAAATTGCCAACATAAGGCCTTTCAAGGGATTTTGTGGCTGCCGGCAGCACATAATCAGCGAAGGTGCAGGATGGCGTCAGCCACCTTTCAATGACAACCGTCAACTCTAGATTTGGGCTGCTCAAAGCCTCATAAACCAGTTTTGTGTTTGGCGCCCAAACTGCAGGGTTT
>CAZZKO010000098.1:0-1826 GCA_964654925.1 uncultured Candidatus Bathyarchaeia archaeon | reverse complement strand
CCACCCCCTGCACTTTTGGGCAAACCACCTACGTCTCCCATGTTTTCTTTTAGCCTTGCACGCGTACTCGTCGATTCAAAGTTTACAAGCCGAGTGTACGCAAGCGGGTTCTCTAATGTTTCTGTGTCTCATAAGCTTCTTAACGTGCGGCATGTCTTTGGTTTTAGCTGCTGCATCATAGCTTTTCAATGAAATGGTGAAATTTTTAGGTCATCTTGCTACTAACGCTGGTAGTTTTCCATTGTGAAGTTTTTGATACTTTATTTTTAGCTCTTATCCTCTTGTTTAGGCCTATTATATTTTTTCCAACCAAATTCAAGTTCCCATCCAAAGTAGAGCAAGACCCATACGGGATACATCGCAGTGTGTCTATTTGACAACTCTTCGTAGCGATCTTTTAATGTATTTTTGCTTCTTTCCTGAGTGCCAGCGGAGCCTATGAAATTATTGGACAATTTCCAATGTTATTTAAGCGTTTTATGCAGCTTATTATAAATTCTACAACAAGGTCCCAGCTAATTGCAGATATTAATTGCTTGGTTTTATCGATCATTTCTTGTGGCGATGCTTTTTCGCTTGGAGGTTTAGCATTCGTTAAATCTTGGAATGTAAACTCTGTGAAAAGGTTGGAACAACATTTTGCCATTTTCCTCGCCTAATTTTCAGTATTTACTTTTTTCTAGTCTCCTTTATGTTGTTTTATTATTTATGGCCTTTTCCCCATACCATCTCATTAAAAGGGGGATAAACTGTAAAGGAAACGTAAATGAAATACCCTTTATCACTATGGTTTGATGGTGGAATTCCTTATAAGCCAAGCCGCATTATTTTGATTCAACAAAGTTTTTATTTGCGGGTTTGGTTTTTTGGCTTGCCGGATGATGAGAAGGCATTAGGTTGACGTTTGGATGAAATCTCAGAGTTACTCAGACGGCAAATAATGAAACGCGTGCGAATTTACAGTTAAATGCTGAGAAATTTTCTGAAACGATCGCGGGATGTAAAGTTCGTGTCTTGGATTGGATGTGTATATATAGAATGTTATGGTGGTTTAATTACCTCAACGCCCTTAGGCTTGACTATAAGCGTATGCCATTCCTGTGAACATGTCATGGGTGATTTACGAACCTTAATCTTAGTTGTTCCGTCGTAATGGTTGCGATCAATACATAGTCACACATGGACTTCAAAAATGTTTCAGCCTGTTGGTTCTGAGCCTTTTCATCTAATATTAGAAGTGTAGTTGACCTCTTTGCCTTCCAAACCTTGTTCCTAAAAGTGAGAACCTTGCAATTGCACTATCATCCGTTGTAATATTTAGAATTGGAGTCAAGCTGACGACGCTGCGGCTGGATTCCGCCTTCAACATATTATTAACCGTTACTGCAAATGTCTTAAGAAGGTTACGAAGACTTCCAACAGAACTTGTTAAAAGGTCATATGCATCCACAAATGCAAACTGCCCCCCCCTTTAACGTATGGCTCAACATCAAATTCCAAGTTAATCTTCATCAAAAACTCAACATCCCTAAGAGTGTGAACCGCGGAAATATAAATTGCCCTTTCGCCGCTAAGTAACTCTACAATCAAAGGCTCCTTCCTAGCTGTTAAATAAATTCAGCTGCAATTAGTAGGTTTTGCGGTTTAAAGCTTTATAATTTGGGCGTGGGGTATGCCCTCTATTTTTAGTATTGCTTCTGGATGGACATAGCCTCTTTCCACGGCTCTCTTGACTACCCTCACGCCAATCATGTTTACTATGGTTGAGTTCTCTATCATTGCAATCGCTTCTTCAATCTCGACCTCTTCACCCTTATAAAACTCCT
>CAZZKO010000097.1:0-6046 GCA_964654925.1 uncultured Candidatus Bathyarchaeia archaeon | reverse complement strand
GATTATAGGAGGGTTATGCTGGAAAAGGGAATCTCTTTCATAGCATTTAAGAGGAGTAGCTATTCATTGGAAAAATTCATGAGAGACCCTGCTTTTCAACTTGTTTTTCTTAACGATAAAGTTGCAATTTTCAAAGTGAGGACCAGCGCTCTGAAAGGGGAGGGAAACATTGGCCAAAACCGTGATTAAGGACTATAGAGTCATTTTCTTTGCGCTATATTCTATATTGGTTTTCTTGCTTTTTTATAGATCCCTGTCCTCAAACGGTTTAATTCTTGGAAATGATCCTGCTGTTCACTTATCAAAGGCTTATGAGATAATTGGAAGCGGTAAAGTTCCATTATCAGAGATTACATGGTATCCTCCACTATACCGTGTAATTTTGGCTGGAATTCTAGCGTTCACGAACGCTGTATCTGTTGAGAATTCGATTTTGCTTATGAAAATTTTAACAGTCACTTTCGACTGGCTACTTGTAATGATTGTATATCTGCTTGGCAGAAGACTTCTCGGCGAAGAATGCGGCATCATCGCCTCTTCTTTGATGTTGCTTTGTTTCCCTTTTTACGAAATCAATTTTTGGGGAGGGTATTCAAGTCTCCTCAGCATGATCTATTTGTTCTTGCTTTTGTTATACCTGCCGTCAGAAGGATGGGACTTATACCATAAAATCCTTGTTTTTCTAACAACTTTTTCCATGGTGTTAACCCATCAGTTCACGACATTTCTGGCCATAATGATTTTGGCATTATATCTTCTAATAGCGTTTGTCGCTTTCAAGGCTTCGCTTCGGCGTTCTTTGATGCTGGCAATCCTTGGCGTTTCAATGGCCTTTGCATTATGGTATCTCCCGATAATATTGCCATACCTTGATATCGTGATCAACCATGTATTCTTTAGCAGTAGGCAATACTTATACTTGGTTGGCCGAGTGGCTCCTGATACTTTTATATTACATTTTGGTTTTGTTCTCCCCCTGTTCATTCCTGGACTTTTTCTAGCGTTTCCAGCTTGTAAGCTCAGAAAAGAAACATCTTTTTATGCACTGCTTCTTATTGGTTTCATTGTTCCATTATTGTTTACACAATCCTATTATGTTGGATTTATGCTGCCCTATGATCGTTTCACTTACTATTTAATGCCTTTAACTACAATCTTTGCCTCGGTTGTTTTTTGCTTTTCAGTTAGACTTGCATTGCTAGAAGGTAATGTTATTCGCATAAGTTTGGGCCGTTTTCTAAAATTTGCCTTGGTTATCCTTCTTATTGTTTTGCTTGCAACGTCGAGGTTCCCGGCTTTGACAGATAAAATCGCTGAGGCAGTCGGCTATTACTCTTACATGGATTCTTCCGGTTATCAAGCTGGCAAGTGGCTGAGTTCCAGTTATTCTGAAAAATCAGCGATTGTCACCACTGAAAAGCCTGGTATATTCTTTGGGCTTGTTTCAAATAAATATCCATTTATGGAAACCAATCCTATCATTGAGAGATCTGTTTTAGCTGAAACTGTTTTAAACTTAATCTATGAGCTTGAGCATCCTTTCACCCTTTTCAGAGTGTATGAAGTTCCCCCGCCCTATGAGCTTGATCAGTTTAATGTTTTGATTCATAACCTTTGGAAAAGGGTTGCCTTCCTATATCCTGAAGAGTCTATGGTTTTTTATGTTAAAAATGGCGAAAATTGCTCTGTGAAACTTTCCGATCTTGATAGGCGAATATTTTGGAAGGGCATCAACGCATCCAATGTGCTATGTATTGAATATGTTGGAAGCGACTTCGCACTGACTGAAATGGTTAAAATGTGCGAAAATAGAATTCCGGTTAATATTACTTGGCAATTATCGCGTATTTCTCAGGCGCAGATAACTAAAGTGAAGGTTTTACTGAGCATTCACTTAGATCTTCGCTGTCATTTTAATATGACATATGTCCCTGGCCTGTTTGATTGGGAAAATCCATGGAACTTTTCCCAATATAGGGTTGCCGGAAGAAACTGGACAACCGTAAACTTCTTACCGAAAGACTATGTTGGGTTTTATGATCCGGTTGATGGTTTATTCTGTGCAGTTAAATTTGTAAATTTACCTCTCTTAGGCCAGGTGGGCGCTCTATCAACCGGGCATGTGGATGCCTTAAGACTTACCTATGTGTTTGACGATATAAGAGGTAAACCAGCGTTTTCATATCTTGTTGTCGCATTCTCTGAGGAAAGTTTCATGAAGGTGACTTTTCAAAACTTTGAGGAAATTTTTAATCACCCAGTCAATTTAATTGTAACATCTAGAGATTGGCTTTCCTATGTGATAAGAGAGCACATAAGGTTCCTTGTTTTTAACCGTGAAGAGTTTAGGCAAGAATTAGCCGTTTCCGGCCTATTGCAAATCGTATACTCAAATGATCATTATATCATCTGCAAAATCAGGAATAATCTGTTAACATGAGGGAAAGTTTAAATTTCATGGCAGGGTTTTATGTAGATTCCGAGGGAAAATCATGGATGTTAAAGATAAGCAAGCCATTCTCCAAGCTTATGAGTTCAGGAAGCAATGGCCGCCCTATACATATAGAGAACATTGGGATGTAACGCCAGAAACTCTTCGGTCATTCGTGAATTTTCTTGGAACAGAAAATACTAGTAAGAGAAAAATGGAGCTTCAGCCTTGGATAACCTTCTGCGATTCCCGATGTTCCTTCTGCTATTACCCGTCCTCATCATTTAGGAGAGAGCTGGCGACTCCCTACCTAGATGCTCTTAAAAAGGAGTTAAAAATGTACTCTGAAACTAGGTATGTGAAAACAAGCGAGTTTGATGAGATAGTCCTTGGCGGGGGAACACCTTCCGTACTGTCAGCGGAAGAATGTCTGGACATTATTACTTTCTGCAAACAGAATTTCAACATAAGCAAGGATTACATGATAAAAGTAACATGTTCAACACACAATCTTGACGAGTATAAACTCAAGAAATTTGCCGAATATGGTGTGCTCCAGCTGGATATGGGCGTGCAGACCTTCAACAATAAAATAAGGCGTATGCTTGCAATACAAGACAGTGGCGAACATGCTGAGGAAATTATACGAAAAGCTAGAAGCTTGGGAATGTATGTTTGCATAGACTTGATGTACAATCTTCCAGCGCAAACTATGGAAATTTGGCGGGAGGATGTGAAAAAGGCTATAGCCCTGGGATTAGAAGGAGTGGACTGCTATCCGCTTGAAGTTTATCCTGGAACGATGCTTGAACTGCAGATAAAAAGGGGTGAGGTGCCTCCGCCTGGGGACTGGAAGACTGAGGCGTTAATGTATGTTGAGGCAGTCGAGTTATTTACAGAAGCCGGGTATGTTCCTATTGGCCATGACCGCTTTACAAGAGTTAAAGAGCACATAGAAGAGTCCTGTCTGAATGGTTGGCCTTGGGCTGGCATATTAACCACGGGGGCTGGATGTTTTATGGGGTATCTTGGGCGTTTCGCCTACCAAAATATAGAGAATCCACGTGAATACATTGAGCGTGTAAACTCCGGGAGATTTCCAATAGCAAAGATCTCTGTATCCACAGATGAGGATATGGCTAAGAAGGTGATGGAGCGTCTATATCTCCGGTTACCCGTAGATAAGATTGAGTTTAGAGAGAAATTCGGTAAACTTCCAGAGGAAGTTTTCCCAGACGCAATCAAGCGGCTTAAGGATAAGGGTCTTATCGAGGTAACAGATAAGGAGATACGACTAACCCCATTGGGCGATGTTTGGCGTATAAATATTGCATGGGAATTTGCTAATTCAAAGGCAATACTATAAACAAAATAAACAAGGTTTTTGGTTCTATCCGTTCTATCTTCTTGAGGAGTTTTCCCTTAAAACTCTAGGTATGTATGCGCATGCTGGATCTGACGCGAATATGTCGCCTGTATAGAATTCTGCTCGTGTTCTACACCCTCCACAGATTTCCCTATACTCGCAGACGCCGCATTTTCCTTTTAGGTTACTTTTATCTCTAAGCCTTAAATGGAATTCATTATGTTGAAGCTCTTCCCAGCATTCTTTAAGGGTCTTATTCCTCATATTTCCAAGCCTGTAGCCTTCGTGGAATCCGCAGGGTCTGAAATCTCCGTTTTCAGTAATGCTTATATAGTTTCCACCTATGGTGCATTTTCCCAAAAACTTGTTGGTATACCAATCCCAGAAGTCTGTCGGGTTCTTTTGGCGCACGATTCTTGCGTAAAATGGCGCATAAACATTGACGTGTACTTTCCCTTCATATTTTTTAGATAGTTCGTAGATTTGATTAAAGGCCCACTCATATTCCTCCGGCGAGGGCGCCAGCTCGTTTATGTTAATCTGTGCCCTTCCAACAGGCACCAGATTATGAAAGACTATCATTCTTGCGCCGTACTCTGCGGCTAACTTTATTGTATGCTCCGGATCCTTATAGTTGTACTTGGTTAATGTGACTACTATGCAATCTAGTATACTTGCCTCCGAGAGCTTTTTCATGGCATAGACTGCCTTATCATAGTTTCCTGGGCCTCTGACTTTATCATTGGCTTCTCGTGGTCCATCTATGCTTACCGCAGTGTGAACTTCATTTTTAACAAGTCCGTTGTATCTTTTTTCATCAAATGTTAAGCCGCTGGTTATTAGGCTGACCTCAAAACCTACTTTTCTGGCATAGGCGATGACGTCAAAGATGTCCTCTCTAACCAGGGGCTCTCCTCCGCTGATTCCAAACCATGAAGAGCCAAATTCGTAAACTTGATCTACGATCTGAAAGGCTTCCTTTGTATTTACTTCCCCGGGATCTTTCATTCTTGATTCCGGGTTAAAACTGCAGTAGAGGCAGTTGCCCTCGCATCTTCTTGTGCAACGCCAAGTAACCATAAACAGTGGGGCTTTTCCTCTGTTCATCTTTCATCCCGATGTTTAATTGAACGTGGTTTTTCGCGATATAAATTTTTCCTACGAAATACTATAAAAGTTTAAGTCCCAAATCTTCCGTTGGTATTTTACCTCTCCACGCGAGTATGAATAGTTGCCTGTGTGAGGGCCAGAAGTTCGCGGGATAAAAGTTTAAGTGCGAACCCTTATAGATCTGAAATCGTTAAATGGACATTTTAGAATGTGGAGCTTGGTGTTGCCATTGATCCGGTTTAAAAGCCTCATAAAGTACGCCATTGTTTTCATAATTGCCGTAACAATAAGTTTGACGTTATGGAATTTTAACCTGTATCTGCTTTTTAGAAACGTAAGCTTGACTGAGGATTATGATTACTTAATCTATGTGGAGAATGGGTTCGTCAAGGTTAAGAATGGAACCAGCGGTCATGTGGACTTTTCCAGCAAGAATTTCTCCCAAATTCTGGAATATTTATTTTCATTTTATACCGGCGCTAGTGAAGGCTTGAAAATTTTCATCCGGAGGGCAGATTATAATGTTTCATGCGATATTTTGCTTAAGAATTGTAAATACGTCAAAATGGTAAGCGATGGCGCTAAACTGAACCTTAATGGACACACTTTAGCGATAAAAGGTGAAAGCTGGGAAGACTCAGGCCATAACACTATCGAAGGCTTCACCATTATTGGGGGGCGCCTACTTATAGAGAACTCCTTCATGACAACAATAAAGGACTGCATTTTCATAGACGCTAACGAAACGATAACCCTTTTAAACTCTAATGGCTGGACGGAATGCACAACAATAGAACACTGCTACTTCATCAATCCAAAACTGGGAATAACCTTTAAGACGCCCATGAATAATGGAACAAGATCCTATGCAAATACTGAGATAAAACAGTGCTATTTTGAGCTGAGACGGGAAGGCGCCGTTGGAATATACGTAGAGCCAGGAGCAGACTTTAATGAGGGTCTCATCCAAAATGTACGCTTCTGGATGGGTGCTATGGCGGAGTTTAATCAAACAGGCTTTCTTGTTAAAGGAAGTATGCTTAATACGCTTATGCAAAATGTTGTTTTCGAATCTTTTGCTAAAAATCCAGAGGACATTTACGGCATCATTTTAGGGGAAAATTGTGATCCGCCAATAT
>CAZZKO010000096.1:0-2562 GCA_964654925.1 uncultured Candidatus Bathyarchaeia archaeon | reverse complement strand
TTAAGGCCTTGTAGAAGAGGAAGAGAAGGAGGATCTTGTAATCAACCCCTCCCCTTATGTAATCAGCCCCAGCCTTAAGGGCTCTGATAAGTTCATCTCTTGCTGGAGAATTGTTTCTGTTCTTTGCCATCGAAGTTATTTTTTCTGCTGTGCTTTAAAATTTGCGGTTTGTTTCGTTTGGAAGTTCGTTAGGAGTCGTTAATCTGTCGCTTAATGACTAATCATTTTCATCAGAGCAAAACCTTAGAGATTTGCCATCTAAACCTTCTTTTATTCTTTTTTTCATCAGAGAATCCAAATTTTTTCTGGAACCCTTTATTTCTATCGGTTTTAATCCAACCACATGGATCAGCAATCGCTCCTTTTTGTATATCAGTCCAACAATGACCAATAATACCCCCACAAAAACCAATACCATATTTATTAACTTCATTAGGTCAGAAAGCATTAACTTCGGCAATAGGTTATTCATCAGAAAACTGAAGAGAATAAGAATCAGTCCCCCAACTATTAATGAGTAGTATTTCTTAGACTTGTATTCAACGCTACTCACGTGCCCATATCTTAAGTCTTGGATTTCCTTGCCTCTGAAGATGAACAACCTGTGGTTTGTAGCGTAGACAGAGCAATCCCCCAACTTAAACTGCGCCTCCAGTACTTCGTCTTCATAAAGGTATTTCTGAAGTTTTTCCGGTGCATTTTTAACAGATGCAGAAGTTTCGACAGGCTTAGTAGCTTTCACAGTCTTTGAGTCTATTAATCTGTATCCACAATCGGGATAGAGTTCATCTTTTTCAGAAACTTGTTTTCCACAGTTAGGCCATGTGGCCATGTAAAACTTTCAGATTAAGTAGATATTAAAAAATTATTCCCTTTTTATTCATCGCTTACATCTTCTTCCACTTCCTTTAAGTTCTTAATCTATCTGACTTCTATTTCCACTTCGCAAAAGTTTTCTTCCACTTTTTCCTATTTCTTCCTCAGCATTCTTATTATCTTCTTCTCTTCTTCTTACAAGCCGGAAACTTTTTCTTTCTTCTTCCTGATCTTTTACTTATTCCACTTCCACCAAATATTTTTCGGATTATTGCCCTGAACTTCCTTAATGAAATTCGACAACAACTTCCAAAATTTCTAATTTGGTCTTTTTTAACTTGATATTTTTCGGAAAAGCGATAGATTATGGAATTGATTTGCCAGATTGCAGTTTCCGTTTTAAAACCAAAAAATGCTTTTATTTTTTCTTCAATTTTTCCCAGAAA
The DNA here is from genome assembly GCA_964654925.1 of uncultured Candidatus Bathyarchaeia archaeon. Taxonomy (GTDB): domain Archaea; phylum Thermoproteota; class Bathyarchaeia; order Bathyarchaeales; family Bathycorpusculaceae; genus DRVV01. The sequence continues at coordinate 1,300 of CAZZKO010000096.1, read as the reverse complement.
CTTTCCCAATCCTTTATTTGGGACTCAAGTTCCTCTTTGGCTTTTGAAACTTGCTTTGCATACTCGGGATTGGATCTGCATACTTAATACAGTTGAGATAAGCTTCTATCACTTCCTTTGGTCTTCTGATGTTGGTCAGAACAAAACCTTTGGTTTACCATGCTATCGGGTTCTTTGGATCCCGATAATCCTTTCGTAGCAGGCTATCATCTCATTAGAAGCCGAGCTTGTGCAATGCTGCTACCAAGTTGATCCAAGCGTCCCTAATCTTCGGACTAGAAAGGCATCCGGATCTCTCTTCATCTTTTATTTTTCCATAACAAATTTCTGGATTTTACATAATTTCTAACATCCTTGGAACTCTTCAATTTTCCTTCTTTAATTAATTGTAAGCATAAATGGAACTCTCTTTTGTTAGATAGATTCAAAGCTTCCATATAGGTACTCCAAGGAATTTTTTCGTCGATCTGCCTTTTCAAACTAAAATTGCTGAACTTAACAATGTAGCCTAACTGGCTCTCGGAAACTCCTAAGTTATTAGCCAGTGCTTCATTTAGGTTAGTAATATAAGTATTGTATTTTCTAACAATATCTTTCCTAAATTTGGTTATTTTCCTACCAATGGTCCATAATGTTTTCTTAGGAGTTGAAGAGGGCTTATCGTTAAGCAATGATCTGATCTCACCAACCAAACTTTCAAACTCATGTATTATTTCGTTTTTAGACTTAATTATATGCGTATTAACAAAGACATCGTTTATTGAGAAGACTAACGTATTTTTGCGCCCTTGTGGTAGATCCAGAATTTTTATTTGTGCAGGAACTGGTTCTGATGACATAGTTACCGCCTTATTACTCTGCGACATCTACTTAAAAAGCATAATTCCTCATACATCCTCCAGAGGTAACCATCTGTAGCGGATTCTTCAATTAACCCATGCTTTTCTGAATATTTGATTATATGCTCTATTATGACAAAATATAGGTATACGTCTATTGCTCTAATGGCTTCTGAGAATTTGTACGCTGGATGTGCAGAATTCACTACAAATAAGCTATCATGGGGCATAAAAATAACTCTTTCCTTATTCTCAGGGATGTCTTCGACTGTAATCTTAATACCTCTAACTTTTTTGATTTCCTTTTTAGCCTTTTTTTCTTCACCTTTTTCAACACCTCCCACGCTATCCAGCCCTTCAGTAGGTATTTTCTCTTCACTGCCCGGATTGGGGCCGCCAAATGTTCCTGTTACTAACTGACCGATCTCTGAGTCTTTTGCTATATTTTCCCCACGTTCATC
>CAZZKO010000095.1:0-4229 GCA_964654925.1 uncultured Candidatus Bathyarchaeia archaeon | reverse complement strand
AAGCCCTTCAGCCAATAATAACAGCCCTAGCCGCAGCAGTAATAGCCTGCATATGCCTAGTAGCCTACGACATATACATAAACCGCAAAATGCTCAAACAAGCCGCAAAACAAACATAACCACTCCACTCTCCCCCTTTCTATGTCTACTGAGCACATTAGCGTGCTCTTCTTGCCAGTATGCTCGGACAAAAAATATAAATAGTTCTTGAGGAACCCAAAAATTGGAGGAATTATAATGGAAAAATTAAACGGTTTTGCTGTCTTTATTCTGGTGGCAGCCCTTAGTGTTTCAATGTTTGCAGGATTATATGCGGTGTCCCCTAGCTTGGCTCAGGTTCAATATACCAATTTAAGGGAAGGCGGCTCAATCCCGTTACCTTCAGGTGTAGTGCCTGATTACAGAGTCAAGACAAACGCCCATCTTAGTTTTAGGCCGAACCCTGTTGGTGTTGGCCAGAAGGTGTTAATTAATGTCTGGTTGGTGCCGCCTCCGCATGTGAGCAGATACTTCAATAACATGACTGTGATCATAACAGACCCTGAGGGCAAAGCGATGGTTATCTCCCTTAAAAGCTATAGGGGTGACGCTACAGCATGGTATGAGTTTGCACCAAACAAGGTTGGCGTTTGGAGGATAAAATTTGAATTCCTTGGAGGCTACTTCCCGGCTGGAAACTACACAGTATATCCTGGAGCTGCGGTGGTAACTCCCGGAGTAGTAAGTTTCAGGAATTCCGTTTATTATGAGCCGAGCTCTGATGGTCCTTATGACCTGGTCGTTCAGGAGCAACCCGTTCCTATGCAACCGCCCGCCCCGTTGCCCTCAGAATATTGGACGCGCCCTGTGACTTCTCCCTTGAGAGAGTGGTGGCCGATCCTTGGCTGGTATCCTCCCTGGGGCATAGTGTCAAAGGAGGATAATCCATGGTGGCCTGAGAAACAAAACAGATTTGCCCAATCCATTTACAGATACGTCCCATACGTTCAAGCTCCAGAAACAGCCCATATAATGTGGAGGCGGGTTGGAACCATTGGAGGCTTAATTGGAGGCCCATTTGAAACAACATCCTGGACTACATCGCCTGGAGGCCCCAGCATAATTTATGCCGGAAGATGTTACCAAAGCTTAACAAAAGTTTTCGGTGGATCCCCTCAAACGGTGTGGCAGTGCTATGACCTTCGAACTGGCGAGATATTATGGGAAAGAACAGGCCTGACACAAATACCTACAATGGTCACTTATTGGGTGGGGTATCCTGAGGTTCCAGGCGGACAGCCCATGTTTGGTAGAAACGTATTCCTGACATACGTTGGAGGCGGACGCCTCATCTACTATAGCCCGATAACTGGCGCTGCAAGCTATAATGTCTCTATATCCCCCCTTACGACAGGAACGTTATATGCGAATTACGATCACCCCTACTTCTTAACGGTTCAGGACTTGGGACCCGCAGCTGGCAGAGACAGGTATAGGCTGATAAACTGGACTGTCTACGGGGACTATGAGCGGCTTAGAATCCTCGACGTACGCCTACGCATAGTTAGCAATATATCATGGCCTGTCAGCTCGTTGGGCGTCATAGACTTCGAGACCGGATACTCCGCCGTCGTCACCTCACTCACCAACCCTGCCACTGGAACACCGATGGATGCTCGAATACGTATAATTGACCTGAAAACAGGAACCCTAGTCCATAACTTCACAGCCAATGTACCCTTCAATGTCTGGCCAGGGGAAACAATTGCTGATCATGGAAAGCTGGCTGTACGGTTCGGTGATGGACACCTCTACTGCTGGGATCTCCGCACTGGCAAATTCTTATGGAAGAGTGAGATGTCAAGCTGGCCTTGGGGGGTCTTTGGTGCCTATGGAATATCATCATATAATGGCAAGATAATAGTGGGTCAGTATGATGGCATAGCGGCCTATGATTGGGAAACAGGGAAACTTGTTTGGCTATACCAGTACAAGGCACAGTATCCATACGAGACATATTATCAAGACAATTATCCGTTCTTCGCGGGATCACCTCTAATAGCTGACGGAAAAGTATATATGCCCAATAATGAGCACACCCCCACCCAGCCCATAACTAGAAACTGGCGACTTCACTGTGTAGATGCGGAGACTGGGAGGGGCTTATGGAGTTTACCCGGCACAGGAACTATCATGGCTATTGCAGACGGCTATCTGGTGTTTGCATGCACGTATGATGGTTGCATGTACGTCATTGGGAAAGGCCCCAGCGCCACAACGGTTGAGGTTCAGCCTGCATCTCCAACTATAGGCCAGAGCATAGTGATCTCCGGGAGGGTTCTGGATATTTCCCCCGGCACAAGAGAGTCCAGCATCGCTCTACGTTTCCCAAGCGGTGTGCCAGCCGTAGCTGACGAGTATATGGGTGACTGGATGGGGTATGTTTACATGCAGCTGCCTAAGCCGGCCAATATTACAGGCGTATGGGTTAAACTTGACGCCGTAAACGTTTACACTGGCGAGTATATTGATATAGGTGGAACCCATACGGATCCACACTCAGGCATGTTCACAGTTTCATGGCAGCCGCCAAAAGAGGGTCTATGGTGGATCATCGCATCATTCCCAGGATCAAAGAGCTACTACCCATCATTCGCCCAAACAAGCATAGCAGTAACACCTGCACCCGCGCCAGTAGAAATTCCAACACCAGCCTCTCCGGAACAAGCACAAACAATACAGGCAGCAATTGAATCCATAAACCCGCAAATAACGTTTATGATGGTGCTCATCGCCATAGCCATCCTAATAGGCATAATCAATATAATCCTATACATCAGAAAGAAATAAACTCACTCTCCCTTTTCCCACATCCTTTTTTCTTTAAAAGCTAAGTTAAAATTATTTGAATCCTATTCGGGATCTTTCGCGTCTTCACTGGAACTAATAGAATAACTTTCCCTTGAAAGACTTTAAAAAGCGATGCTTAAATCAGCACATGAGCGGTTGCCTGAGGTTTCTCTTACCCGTTCAGGAGACTATAATACCAAGCTTCACTTTTATTTCATGCCAGGCATTCCATATCAACTTCCTACATTCGTTATCTATCATGTATGTTATCCCCACATACATTACGCCGCCGAGCGCTGTCAAGCCTAGTGTTTGATGGATCCTTTCAGGTTTAGGCATAATATATAACACTGAAGCCATAACCGCTGAGGCTAAAGCGTACTTTATAACATTTTCCCATGGAATCTTTATTGAAATCATCCTCTTGACAATTAAATATAATATTATAAATGTTGCAAATCTAGCTGATGAGTTAATTATGGCCACAAGAAGGGCGGCTTGTAAAGGTTGTGCTTGGCAATATGTAGTTAATATATAAAAAGTTAATGGTAACGATATGGCAGCTTGAAGGTATACTAAAGAGAAGCCCATAAATATCCTGCTTCTAATCAGCTTTAAAAACGGTATGTCTGCTTTCTCATCCACTCTTTCAAGCCCATACAATATAAAGCTTAAGAAGTTACACATTGTCGCTATAAATGCATCAAAAGCCAACACTGTCAACACTGGTTGTGCTATTCTATATTCGCTTCTAAGCATCGCCAAGTACGAATCAGCCATGGATAACGCTCCAAACGTCATTGGTAAGGCGAACATTAAAACAGTTTTCAAAGATTGAATTATGTCTTGATCGTTTCTTTTAGATAAAAGTTTAGGATATAGGGCAAAGGCTAGAAATGAGGAATAGGTTATAACTGTTGATATCTGTGCTGCAGCGCCGTAATATCCGCGAGCCTTCTCCCCACCGTATGTGAATAGTATTATAAAAACAAAGTTTGCAATCTGGCTGCCCACTATGCTATATATGTTAAGAACAGAGCCTTTAATCCATTCTTTTATATATCCCCATTCCACCCTCTCCCTAAGCTCATCCTTGAATATGCTAATATAATACACCACTTGAACGGCTACCGCCAAAATTGTGCTTGCAACAGCTCCCCTTAAAGGCTCCCCATACCCAATTATGGTAATGTAGCCAAAAATCACTCTGGTCAATTCTGAAATTAAAAGCCCATAACCCAAGGCTTGAGGTTTCCTCGCTCTTGAGAATTCCTCCAATGCCGTAACCAAATAATACTGAATTATCAGAAAAGTGGCGAGCATGTAAATGGAAATATATTTCCCCACCCCCAACATCGGCGCCGTCAACTTCACTGTTACAGAATAAAAAACAGCTGAAA
>CAZZKO010000094.1:0-28810 GCA_964654925.1 uncultured Candidatus Bathyarchaeia archaeon | reverse complement strand
ATACCATGCTTCTACTCTGAAGGTCTAAAGATAGGGAACATAAGAGAAAAAACGCTGAAGCAGTTATGGAAGGAAGTTCAGGAAAAAGAGTTCTACAAGAGGATTAAGGATCCCAACAATCTAAAAGGTAAATGTGGAATCTGCGAATATAGGGATATATGCGGGGGATGCCGAACCAGGGCCTACGCTTACACTGGAGACTACTTTGAATCCGATCCCGCATGTGCATATGCGCCGGGCAATCCAATAGTGAACAGACTGCACACCTGCACAGGCGCAACAAACATAGCCTACCTGAAAAGAAACAAGTAACCGCTTAACTTCCAAAAGTGTGGGTTGTGACACCTCCAGCAAAGGCAAGTCTTGTTTTATATAATGGAACAATCATAACCATGAGTAGGCATAAGCCAAAGGCCCAGGCAGTGGCAGTTGTAAACGAAAAAATAGCGAAGGTGGGCACAAACGATGAAGTCAGCCGGTTAATCGGTCCACAGACTCAAGTGGTCAACCTAAACGGCAAGACGGTTATCCCAGGGCTTATCGACACCCACATACATGTAGCTGACTTCGGAAAAATTCTCTCCTGGCTCGACCTTAGGCACGCCAAGTCAATCCTAGAAGTAAAGAAACAAATCAGCCGTTTTGTAAAGAAGACGCCTAAAGAGAAATGGGTAATTGGCTACGGATTGGGCGGCATAAACCTAAAGGCATTAATTTTGGACGAGGTCGCCCCTGAAAATCCAATAATCCTTTACCATCAAAAGGGCAGAATGTGCGTTGTAAATAGTAAAGCCCTGAAACTGGCAGGAATAACAAAGGACACTCCTTCGCCTCAGGGCGGAGAAATTGAGAAAGACCCCATAACAGGCGAGCCTACTGGAGTTCTACATGAGAGTGCAACAGACCTTGTGTGGAAAATTGTACCCCAGCCAACCGAAGAAGAACTCATGGAACAGGTGGAGTTAGCGTTCAAAAAGATTGTTGAAGCAGGATTAACCACAGTCCACTGGATTGTTACATCATCCTCGGAATTAGACCTCGTTGCGAACTTGCTAGAGAGGGAACGGTTGCCGCTAAGGATTAGACTAATAGTCCCAATAAGCATGCAGCAACATCCAGTTATTGGCGTCGTAAAGAAAAAGAACCATCCCTACATAAAACTCTTGGGTTTTATGATATTTGCAGATGGTTCCTTATCCGCTCAGACAGCAGCCCTCTCTAAACCATACACAAACATACCGACTGCTGGCAACCTCCTCCAGACCGAAGAAAAAATGTGCAAGCTAATTTCCGAGGTATTAGAGGGTGGACTTCAACCGATAATCCATGCGATGGGCGACAGGGCCATAGACCAAGCCTTAAGCGCCATTCAAAAATTCATTGAAAAAATTCACTGCGATAAGTTTCGTCCAATAATAGAGCAGCCGGCAATCCTCAACCTAGAGTTGATCAACCGCATGAAGAACCTTAAAGTCATCGCATCCATCCAACCACTATGTATGATAACCGAATTTGAGACATGGTCAGCTATACAGCGTCTAGGACAGGAAAGGGCGAGATGGCTCTACCCCCTTAAGACGCTAATGTCGACGGGCGTCCTTGTCAGCGGAGGCTCAGACTGTCCCATGGAACCTTTAAATCCTTTTTCTCAAATTAAAGCCTCAGTTACAAGGCCATACTTCAGAGAGGAACAAGTAACCATCGACGAAGCGTTACGCATGTACACTACAAACGCGGCATATGCCTCATTTGAGGAAGACTTGATCGGCACAATTGAGGAAGGTAAACTTGCAGATTTAACTGTAATATCCCATAACCCATATGAAATCAACCCTGACCGCCTTGACAAGATAGACGTTGAGATGACTATAGTAGGCGGGAGAATTGTATATCAAAGGGAGATCGGCGTTTTTGCATAATCTATAATTTTAGCGGTAAAAAATAGATTGTAGACCAATCTGCCACTCAGAGTGGTGATGTCCATCTGTCTGAAGGCATAATAATAGCGTTTTCAATACTCTTCCTAGCGTTGATTATTGACTACTTGTTTAGTGATCCGTCCCCCAACGAGCCTTGGCGTCTTCGCTACAAGCTGCATCCAACCGTTTGGATAGGCTTTCTAACAGGTTTTCTGGCTAAGCGGTTAAAACATAAAAATCCTAAAGTAGAGAAATTGAACGGCGTGCTATTAGCGCTTATAGTGGTTGCGGTTTCAACAATATCCTCCTATCTAGCCCTGAAGTTTGTGGATGTTTTTTTGGGCACCATAATATACACGATTTTGGCAGCAGCCCTCCTTAAGTCAACAATTTGCATAAGGCTTGAAAGCAACTGGGCCGTCGCTGCATCGAAGGCTATAGGATCCGGAGACTTGGCTGAAGCTAGAAAATATGCCCACTTCTCTCGCAGGGATCCCTCAAACCTAAACAGCGCGCAGGTAGCATCATCAGTAATAGAGTCCATGGCGGAAAATCTCACGGACTTTAAAGTTTCCCCGCTCTTTTACTATGCGCTTTTCGGGCCTCCGGGAGCAATAGCCTTCAGGGCTATAAACACCTTGGATGGAATGGTGGGTTTCAAAGATCCGGAACATATAAACATTGGATGGTTCTCTGCAAAACTTGACACGGCAGTCAATTACATCACAACCAGAATTGTAACATTGCTCATAATCCTTGCCGCTGCAATATTAGGCGAGGACTACAAAAGCGCATGGAAGATAGCCCAACGTGACCATGCTAAAGTCCCAAGCATAAATCACGGTTGGACAATGGCTACCATGGCCGGAGCCCTCAACGTGCAGCTGGAAAAGCCTGGCCATTATATTATCGGCGATAAAAAACAGGAAACCACCCATGAGCATATACTAAAAACCTTGAAGATAAGAAACGCTGTTCTCATTATATTTATACTTCTAATGGCACTTCCAATACTATATATACGCATTCAATTTTTGGGTCTCTTGATCTAGATATGTCTAAGCGAGGACTGAAGGGTTCAAGCCAAATTTACTTTTGCCTCATCAAGCATTTCCATTATTGCTAATCCATAGGGGCATCTTGGCTCACATTCGCCACATTTTATGCACCTGTCAGCCTTGACTTCGAGGCCGCTGTACAGCTTCTTTGCCCAATTCCTCAAATTGTAGGCTCTATAAAGAGTGTAAAACCTTAAAATGGCTGGAATGTTCAAATCCTGCGGACAGGGTAGGCAAAGTCCACAATCCCTACAATATCCATTAAGCTCAACCTTAAATAGTTCCTTTTCATGATCTGTTAGTTCAGTATAATTTCTTCCAACATCCACGGAAATTTCCACTTCTAAAGTTGACCTGAACCCAACAACAACCGAAGAGACTTCTTGTGCTAGGATAAACCTTAAAGCTGTCTTAACCATAGTTTCTTTATCGGATCCAAGCAAACTCTTCAGGTCAGGCTCGTCTGAAAGTAAAGACAGTGAGGGCTTATATAAACAAGTTATTAGATTTGAGGTTTTAGCCGAGAGGGGCTTCATAGCTACAATCCCTATGTTCATGCTTTTTGCTAAGGGCACAAGCTCCTCCAACGCTTGCCTTGTAACTATGTTTATGGGAACAAGCACCGTATCAAACTCGTTTGTTTTTATGGCTTTTACAAGCACATGGGGCTTATGCCCAGTTATCCCTATAAAATCCACAAGACCTTCTGAACGCGCCCTCTTACAGGCCTCAAGGGCCCCTCCAAAGTTTATGGCTTTTTCCAACGTTTTTTCATCATCAATCCCGTGCAGCTGGATTATATCCAGCCTGTCCGTCCTCAGTCTTTTTAAACTGCATTTAATGTCCGAATAAACGTCCTTCCTCGTTCTTGATCCCGTCTTAGTCGCTATGACACATTTATCTCTTACATCTTCTAGCGCAACTCCAATTTTTTCCTCACTGTCTCCATCAAGTTTAGCAGTGTCAAAATAATTGATTCCAAGCTCGAAGGCCCTTCTCACAACCCTCTTCGCCTCCTCCATGGGTAATTCAGAAATCCACGTACCCCCAAAACCTATAACTGAAACTTCAAGACCGGTTCTGCCCAGCCTTCTTCTCCGCAACATTAATCCCTTTAAAATGGAAACACAGCTTCAAAGAAATAACTTTCCTTTAAGCTCTGATAAAAGCGTGACTCTCCATACACGTTTAGAGTGAAAATTTATAAAGAATGTTCCATGTGACCAATTATGTGCGAAAAGATACAACGCCAAATGCTGGTCCGGCCCTATGAACTGCCATTTTGTAACTCGCCCTTATGAGATAATCATCGGTGGGCACCAAAAACTATAGAAGGATAGAGTCACATGCCTTCAATTATTTATGGATGGTTCGCATTATTGGGCGAGTATAAAATGAAGGATGCTGGATATGGTGTTTAATCCCGTAGAAAACAGCGTTTTCTGGGATGCATTAATAAAGTCTCCGCCTATTAAAAAAATGCTAAACATATCCCTTGAAAAATGTCCGGTCTGCGGAAGGCAGGTGATTGATACCGCTATAAATGATTATATTGGCACTATTTCACAAAAGTGTGGGAAATGTAACGTATACTCAAAGATAATAAGGTTCTGGATTGAATTTCTGCGAAGGGGTCTGCTTGTTGAAAGGGAGAGAGTTGAAAAGACCCTTGCAGATCCATACGTTAGACGGGGCGTAAAAAGCATTGTTAATACGTTTATATACTTTGGCATAAAGAGACCATTAACTGTTTATTCACCCTTCCTCGTTGTCTGGGATTATACCCGCAGATGCAATCTAAGCTGTAAGCACTGCTACTCTAAAGCTGGGACACCATCACGTAGGGAGCTCAATACAAAAGAGGCTTTGAATGTTGTAGATCAACTTGCAGACTTTGGAGTTGTAGCGTTGGCATTCTCCGGGGGGGAGCCCCTGGCCAGAAAAGACTTTTTCCAGGTTGCTGGACACGCTGCGAACTCAGGTCTCTATGTTTCGGTAGCAACAAACGGGACGCTTATAAGTAAGAGTGTCGCAAAAAGGCTGCGGCAAATAGGTTTAAACTACGTGGAAATTAGCATAGACGGTGCAAGCTCGGAGACCCATGACGAATTTAGAGGGCTGAAGGGCGCCTTTGATATGGCGATTAAAGGACTAAAAAACTGTGTTGAAGAGGGACTATGTACATCCATTGCTGTTACTGCAACGAAAAGAAACTTCAAAGAAATTCCAAAAATATTAGAGCTAGCCGAAAAAATCGGGGCAAAAAGGTTCGCCATATTTAATTTTGTACCTGTGGGCCGAGGCGCTGAAATGACCTCTCAAGATCTAACACCAGAAGAAAGGGAGGAGTTGATGCTTTTCTTAGTAGATAAGCTCTTAGGCAAACATAAAGTGACCATACTCGCCACTACACCCCAACTTGCAAGAGTAGCCGTAACTAGACAGTGCGGTGTGAAAGGCGAGGTTTACATGCCAATGGCGCATATGCAAACTACAACAGTGAGCAGCAAAGCTATAGCCCTCGCAGACTTTATTGGTGGATGTGGCGCCGGAAGGCTTTACTGTTCTATATCGCCAGAAGGAAACGTTCAACCATGCGTCTTTCTGCCTTTGAAGGTCGGAAACCTGAAAAAGGAAAAATTTAGTGATATATGGCTGAATTCAAAGATATTTGATGCTTTAAGAAAACGCGAAAACCTACATGGGCCGTGCGGCCGCTGCAATTTTAAATTAATTTGCGGTGGATGTCGGGCAAGAGCTTACGCCTATCATAACGACATATTGGCCTCTGATAGCGGTTGCATTATTGCAAAGCATTTGCTGGGAAGTGCGTAAATGGGCAAGGAAAGAAACGTTTTCCTAATAAGCGCTGATGAAAGTGAAACTGAAAAAACCCTAAAGCAAGCCTTGAGGCTTACAGGATTCAAAGCAAAAGGAATTGTTGTAATAAAACCAAACATTTGTGCGCCTAAATATATCCCAGGCGCTGTTACGAACCCTGCCATTCTTGGAAGCCTTGTTGAATTGCTACGCAACACAGCGGAAACAGTTATTGTAGGCGAGTCAGATGGCTACAATTACTCTTGCGATCTTGCCTTCAAAAAAACAGGTATCAAAAGAGTCGTTGAGAATGCCGGCGCAACCGTGCTAAATTTTTCAAGGGATGCCCTTGTTCGGGTTCGCTTTAAAGGATCCAATGTTGGCAGCGTTTATCTTCCGAAGACGCTGTTGAATTCAGATGCATTGGTCAATGTGCCAGTTATGAAAACTCACGAGTTCACCACCTATAGCGGAGCTATAAAAAATCTTTTCGGATTAATTCCTGATAGCAGACGAATTTTTCTACATCCCCATCTGAATGAGGTGTTATATAATCTTTACATTCACCTAAAGCCAGACCTTACAATAATGGATGGATTAATAGCCATGGAAGGAAACGGTCCAACAAGGGGAAAACCAGTTAGGATGGGTTTAATCTTGGCTAGCGTGTGTCCATTAAGCCTCGACATAGTGGCCGCGAAGATTATGAATATAGATTGGAGAGAGGTGGGCCACCTGTTCTATATAGCGGAAAAAATAGGGCTTAAGGAAGAAAACATTAAAACCATTGGATGTGATCCGACAGAGGTAACCCGTAGTTTTGCCCTTCCAGAGGAGGATCTGCCTGTAAGATTACAGCATAAAATATATGCGTATGAATTATTAACAAAAATTGCTTTCTCCAATTCAAAACTAATTAAGATTCTCCAGAAATTTATCAACCAATATCGGAAGCTTCTTCACCCCGCTAGCGCTTCATTGTAGACTTGAAGGACCTGCTTTACTATATTATCCCAGTTAAGTTTCACCTCAATAGTTTTTCTTCCAGCGATTCCAATTTCACAAGCAACGCTAGGATTTTCCATCAAGTATAGGATTTTTTCGGCTAATCCTTTAGAGTCATAGGGTCTAACAAGAAAGCCGTTCCTTCCATTTTTAATAACCTCAGGAATTCCGCCGACCGTTGTTGTAATAACGGGCAATCCACTTGCCATAGCCTCCAACATAGCGAACGGCATATTCTCATAGATGGATGGGAAAACAAAAATGTCCGCCGCTGCATAAAGATTTGGAAGCTTCTCGTCGGGATAATATCCGAGAAAAACTAATTTTTCCTCCACTTTAAGCTTTTTAGCATAACGTCTTAGTCTCTCCTCTTCGTCCTCCAGTCCCTTTCCAGATATCACGAATTTAATGTTTCTAAACTTCTTCGCTACGTGCGGAATGGTCTCTATCAAAGTTGGCAGCCCCTTCCTGCTATACAAGCGGCCCACGTAGAGGATTAAAAAATCATCCTCTCTGAATCCAAGTTCACGTTTATACAGGTTTTTCTCATCCTTTTTCGCAGGTTTAAATTTCCAGGTATCTACGCCATTATAGATTACTTTAATTTTCCATGCGGGTACATTATAATTCTTCAAAATTTCCCTTTTAGTATATTCGCTAACTGCGATTATTCTATTTGAACGTTTCAACAGTTTATACTCAAACCTCTTTAAAATTTCCTTAAAAGTTCTAACAATTTTCTCGTTTGTGTTTAGGCTGCTGAAGGGCTCCTTTTCAAGGGCTCTGGCTTCTCCTTCCCATGTTGAATGAACTGTTGAAATTAGCGTTTTTCCGAAACCATTGGGAATTGCGAAGCTTGGAATTAATGGGAGATTCGCATGAGCTATATCTACTGAAAATTCAGCCTTAAGCTTACTTAAGCTTCTGTATGAAGATTTGAAGAAAAGAATTGGACCCAGTAGCGGAATATCCCTTACCTTTATCTGTAAAACCCTAATCTCATCCTTCGACATGCTTCCTTCATACTTGTTGCCCTTAGTTATAACGAGCGGAGAGCTTCCATACTTACGCAACATTCTAGATAAGTAGTAAACATACGACCCTGTCCCGCCAGTTATGGGGTAGTACTCCGGGGTTATGAAGCATATGTTCATCAAAGGTCAACCTTTAAGCTGCTCTTGATGAAATTAATAATTGTGATGGCGCCTCCCATGGTCCATGCAATTGCCCTTACAATGTAGACCGGCACAAGACAAAGGGCATCTGCATCCTTATATAAGTATGCGAGTTTAACTGCGGAGATTATGTAAAAAAGAAGAAGGGATGCAAAAATTAGGGCTGAAAAATACCATAGAAACTTCTGGAAGAACCCAAGAATAGCTAATAAAAATGAAGATGCAATTAAAACTGGCTGTATATTCATATCGAAGCCTGTTATGTAATCACCTTTAATCAAATTCGGGTTTTTAAGGTAAAGTTTAGCTGTATTCTTTCCGTATTGTAGCTGTTGCTTGAAGTATTCTCTCCATGTAGGCCTATTATAGTGAAAGCATTTGGCCTCTCGTTCAAGGACTATTTTGTAACCCTTTTTGGTTACTCGAATTCCAAATTCCGTGTCATACTGGGACGGCAGTTCCTCATTGAACCCTCCAATATCATCGAAAATTCTCCTCTTTATAAGCAAGTTCATGGTTGCTATGCGACTCACAGTTCCCCTTATGCGGCTATACCTATACTTTAAATCAAAACCTATACATTTTGGCAGAACTTTGTCACTGTTCCAGGTTTCAATTGTTCCGCTAACCGCTGCAACATTTTTTTCTTTTAAATGTGGCAGCAGCTTTTTCAGCCACTCCTTTTCCACCTTAGCATCAGCATCTACTATGCCAACGACATCGCTTTCAGTACTATTTATGGCGTAATTATACGCTTGAGGAGCGTTCATGGACATCGAAATAGCTTTAACTGGATAATTCTTTACGATTTCAAAAGTTGAATCCCGAGAACCTCCATCTACAACGATTATTTCCAAAAGCTCCTTTGGATAATCCTGTTCAAGAATTGATCTAAGGCATTCCCCTATTGTTTTTTCGTTATTCAATGTAGCAACTATTATGGATACCTTAGGTGCAAATTCAGCGCTCGACCAATTCATGCTTAATCTCCTATAAATGAGAATAAGATTGTTGAAAAGATTTTAAGCCCATCTCGTAACGGATCCAGTTTTGACTTCCCATATGTTCTTTGCCTAAACTTTATAGGCACTTCCTTAGCTCTATAACTTCTCTTTAAGGCTTTTACCAGCAATTCGGACTCTATCTCATAACCATTTGATCTGAACCTAATGCCCTTCACCAACGTGGACTTTAAGGCTCGGTAACCAGACTGAGAGTCTGAAATGCTTCTTCCAGTTAAAACTTTAATAATAAGATTGAGGAACTGAACTCCTGCCTTGTTTAGCTTATTTTGGAAAATATTTTCTTTATCTAGAAATCTGGACCCTATGACGATGTCAGCTTCGTCTTTGAGGATCGGGGTGATTAGCTTTGGCAGTTCCTCTGGATTATGGGATCCATCTGAGTCGATTGTCACGATTATGTCGCCTTTAGCGTTTTCAAAACCTGTTCTGAGCGCGTAGCCTTTGCCTCTGTGCTCTCTGAGTGGCAACACTTTCACTTCGCTTTTTAAAGAAACCCTAAGAGAGTTATCTGTGGAGCAATCGTCTACAACTAGGATTTCGTAGGGTAGAGACATTTTCTCCAAAGTGATTTTGACTCGTTTTAAAACATCGCCTATTGTAAACTCCTCGTTAAAGACAGGAATAACTATAGAAATCGCCGGTTTAGAGTTTTGCATCACAACTTTTTGAAACGAAGGGATTTATAAATGATGTAGGTATAAATGTTGCGAAATGGACGACAGATTGATAATAGCGCGAATTAGGGAGAACCTTGCTAATAGAGATAAGGCAGATAAGATTATGTGGTTCTCCATGTGGTTCTTAACTTCCGTGGCAACATTTGGACTGGCGTTCTTTCCAATGATTTATCTACTAGTGGATAGGCGAAATAAGCATTTCAAACGCCAAAAAGAACTAGAAGCCCTTTTAATTGCCTATTTCAAAAATGGAAAAGTTATCGAAACAGAATCCCATGAATGTGGTCCGATTAGAAGAAACCCGCTTCTCTGGTCTTTATCCGTAATGCTGATCTTACCAATTTTCCTAATAGCATACCTGCTCTCTAAGGATCTAATTTCACATGCAAAAAAACAACAGGAATTCTTTGAAGCGCTAATTGGAGAAAAAAGCTTTAAGGCACCGACATTGAACCTTAAAAGTTGTGTGTTGATAACCGTGTTTACGTTAGGTTTAGGTGTAATTTACTGGTTATATAAAATTTTTAACTGTTATAATTACCACTTTAAAGAGCAATGGTTAATGGAGGATAAGATAATCGCCTTGATCAAGTAAAAAGGGGGTAACTTTGATGGCTGAAATAGTTACTCGCAGACCTCATGGTGGAGATGTGTGGAACTTCTCAAGAAAATATGGTTTTCCTATAGAGAAAATCATGGACTTTAGCGCTCCAATAAATCCTCTTGGCCCTTCTCCGGAAGCTATTAAGGCCATAAATAAACTTTCAAGTTTGATTAGGTTTTACACCGATCAAGATCCAGTTGAATTGAAAAAGGACATATGTGAATATGTTGGAGGAATAAAGCCTGAAAATGTTATATTAGGAAACGGCTCCGTTGAACTCATTTACATGTTCGTGGATGTTTTTGCTCGCGGGTCTGAAGTAATCATTCCAGTTCCATCTTTCACTGAATATGAAAAGGCAGCGTTAAGAGTCGATGCTAAACCTATGTTTGTGGAAATGTCCAAGGATTTCTCCTTGAATGTCGATAAACTGAAAAAATGTTTTTCTGATAACACGCGGATGCTTATTGTCTGTAATCCACATAGTCCATCTGGAAGGCTGTTTGGCAAAGAAACCATGTTAGAACTTGTTGAATTTTGTGGGAGTAAAAATGTCTACATTCTTGTTGATGAAAACTACATGGACTTCATCAATTCGGAGCAAGACTATACCTTAACGTCCTATGTGCATAAATATGATAACCTTTTTGTGGTAAGGTCTTTCTCGAAGTTTTTCGGCATGCCGGGATTAAGATTGGGCTATGGGATAGCTTCTGATGCTTTAGTTAGATCGTTGGAAGATTTTAGGCTGCCTTGGAATGTTAATGTATTATCAATTATTGCTGGACGAGCAGCTTTGAAAGATGTGTCATTCATTGAAAAGACTAAACGTTATATTGCAAGTGAAAGGGGAAAATTAGCTTCGATGCTGAGTGAACTAAACATGTTAAAGGTTTTCCCTTCTGAAGTTAATTTTCTGCTAGTCAAAATCTTGAACAAAGGGATAACTTCGACGTCTCTGAAGAGTAAACTTTCGGAGAGAGGTATTATGATAAGGAGCTGTGAGGACTTTCGAGGACTTGATGAAAGCTACTTAAGGATTTCCGTTCGAAAGCGTGAAGAAAACAAGTTTCTAATTAAGACCTTAAAGGAGATTCTTCTAGGGTCAAAAACAGAAACTATTGCTTGATGTATTTTTGCTTTAAGTATCTTTCTCCTGCAGTCAAATCTTCAAGGCTGTTTATGTTCAGGGCGGCCTCCATGTTGTCTAATATGAGAACCTCCTGGTCTATTTCTTCCTCAAATATTTTATTTCCATCTATTATGTTAATTCCTGAGACAGCGTATATTTTGCCGTCTATTTCATAGTCTGACTCAGAGGAAAGCCCGATTTCTTTGCATTTTTCTATGGGCACTAGAACAGTTAATGCTGACTTTCCGCATGTTTCATAAATTGAGATTATTTGGTCAATGAATGCTCCCGTTAAAGCTGGCAGATCAGCGGAAACTATCAAAACTGGACAAAAAAATTTTTTCTTTATAATTGCCTGCTTTAAATCATGATGGTAATCCTTCCCAGAAGTTTTTACAATGTCTAATCCTTTCTCACGACATCTTTTTTCAGTCTCAGGCGAATGGGGACTCGTCACAATGTAGAATTTTGAAATTTTACTTGAGGATTTCAAGGCCTCCACCACCCAGTCTATTAGAGGTTTGCCTAAGAAAGGCGCTAAGGGTTTTTCAATATTTGATCCGAATCTTTTACCCCTTCCTCCCGCCATGATCAGCGCTGGTATCTTCATAGATTCACCATTATTGCTATTAAGATAAGACATGCCGCTCTGGAAATCTCATTAGTGGCACCTAAGATGTCGCCTGAAACCCTTCCGAAAAGTTTTTCGGAGACACGCTCCATGGCAACCCCTAATATGAAGATCATAAGGATCAGCGGGATGCTTAAAATCCCAAAAAGCAGCGAAACGATTGAGAATGAGATGACGTAAGCCACCACGTTAAGCTTTCTTTTACTGTTAAATTTAGCAAATAATGATCCTAACCCATTTCCTGAAGGTTTTCCAAACCATGCAACCGTAACCATTGCCAGCTTCGCCAAAACCTCAGAACAAATTAACGCATTAAATGCAAAGCTTGAAAGAAGTAAAATTCCCAAAAAGCTCATAAATTCTATAAAAACCGCTAAAAAGGCGCCCTTATAGGTAACGATCCATGCGTGGGCAACAGTGTCTCTTTCTTCCTTCTTTTTCAAGCCTATCACGTTGCCTAAATCCACAAGGCCGTCAAAATGCTGGAGACCTGTTAAAATTAGTATAAAGGCAACTGTTGCCCCTGCGGAGATGGCTTCGATAAGTAACTCTTTCGGCAGTAAAAGCGGGATGACCAAAATGGCGAACAGTTTACGTAGCAAGTATTGGCAGACGCTATGATACAGCGCTGTAAGTAATCCTATGACCCCGCCAATCAGGGGAAATAGAAACATGTGCCTTGCTGAGTTTTCAAGGAAGCTTTCATCTTTTGCTAATGGTATTATCGTGAGGAAGGATACCAAATCCTTAAAAACCCTTAAGGCCTTCATAGTATAATTATTACCATTAAGCCTTCAAATAAAGCTGTAGGTTGATAAAAAGTTTGAGAGGCCTAACAAAAAGATATAAGATAACCAAACTGGTTAGCTTAACAGCAATTAGAAAGGTGTTATAAATGTCCAGATCCATTTTAGTGGGAATATTAAAGCTTCTAAGACTGCCCTATTGGCTGATGACTGGGGGAATTTCCCTATTAATGCTGGCTGCTTTTAGAGGAGGAAACCTAAATGTAAGTGTCGCTTTGTTAACATTTTTTTCTATGGCATTGCTGGGTTCAGCTGGCTTCGCTATAAACGATTTCTTTGATAGGGAAACAGACGCTATAATCAAACCTCATAGGCCAATTCCAGCTGGAGAAATATCGCCCAAGTTGGCTGTAAGCATTTCCTTCGTTTTATTCATTTCAGCACTACTCCTGTCCTATTTCATAAATTGGCTGTGCTTCGCCATAGTGCTGATTGATGCCGTATTATTGATTCTATACTCACTATATATAAAGAAAAAATCAGGCTTTTTTGCGAACGTTCTTGTGGGTTGCTTAACCGGGACAGCTTTCCTGTACGGTGAGGCCTCCGGCTTTGGAGGCATAAGCACAGCTTCTATGTCAATTTATCCAGTATGTTTTGGGACAATTGGAGGTAACATTTTGAGGGATATATTAAGCATGGATGGAGACTCGAAGGTAGGATATCCCACTTTACCTAGATCTTTGGGATTAAAAATGTCTGCCAGAGTTGCTGTTCTGTTTTTCCTGATATGCGCTTTCTCAACCCCACTACCCTATATATTCCACGTTTTCGGTGAAGGATATCTTATATGCATGCTTATTTGGAGCCTGCTAATAATAGGCTCTTCAGCAATTCTTCTTAAAACTACATCCTTTGATAACGTACAAAGAATTGAACGTATCATTACAATGTCGATGATTCTTTTACCCATAGCCCTGCTGATCGAGGCATTCCTATGAAAAAAACCGACAGCATATGTCCAGTCTGCCTAAGAAAATTGAAAACTGACATAATATTCGAAGACGACAAGGTTTTTTTGCGAAAAAATTGTGAACACCATGGAGAGTTTAAAGCCCTTAACTGGCAAAGCACTAAAGTCTACAATTTTGTCGAAAAATTCGATTACTTCAGATATTTTATGAATTTTCATCGGAATGTAAGGGCAAGCGATTCCGAGGAATGTCCCTACGCTTGTGGATTGTGCAGTGAGCATCTTTCAAAAACAGTTATCGCCGTTATAGATCTGACAAAAAGATGCGATTTACATTGTCCAATATGCTTCGCAAGTTTCCCAGAAAATGAGCTCAACTACCAGCCAAGTAAACAAAAAATCTTTAAAATGTTAAGTTTTCTAAACAAACTTGATCCAAGACCTCCTGCAGTGCTTTTTTCAGGCGGAGAACCTTTGCTCCGCGAGGATCTCTGTGAAATAGTGAGGTTTGCACATGACCTGGGCTTCCTTACAATATTGGCAACAAATGGTTTAAAGATCGCCCAAAACCCAGATTTGGCTGCTAAATTGAAAAAGAGCGGTTTAAATGTTGTTTACTTACAATTCGATGGTCTAGATAGAAGTATTAACGAAAAACTAAGGGGAAAAAGACTCGTCGATGAAAAATTGAAAGTCATTCAGCTATGCCGTAAATATGACATAGAAATAATACTTGTCCCAACACTTATACGCGGAGTAAACGATGATCAAATTGGAGAAATTGTTCGGTTCGCGGCCAAAAACTCTGATATTATTCGAGGACTTGTCTTCCAGCCAATCGCATTTACAGGACGGGCTTCAGACAATCCTCACATGAATGAGTGGATATACCACACTTTTGCAGAGGAAATCGAAAAATCTACATCCGGCGAAATTAGGGCTACAGATTTATTTCCATTATCAATAATGACGCCGCCGATAATTGTAATGCGACGTTTCATGAAGAAGCCTTGGCCATTATTCTCATGCAGCCCCCATTGTGGGATTGTAAATTGGATATATGTATCAAAAGATGGTCATCTTGTGCCAATTAATAGGCTTCTTGACTTTGAAAAGTTCTTCGGCATTCTCCTTAAACTCTCAGAATCTATTGAGTCAAAGGGCAGAATCCAGATTCTGCTTACGCTTTTTATTGCCGCACTTAAATCTTTAAACTGGAGCCTCGTTCATAAAGAAATAGGTCTGCTCAATTTCTTTAAAACGGTTTTAAGGATGCATATATCCCCAACTTATAAATCCCTTGGCACCATTAGAAGACGCATTTTCCTATTGGGTAGTATGGCCTTTATGGATCGATATAGTTTTGATTTAAACCGTTTAAGGAGATGTGTGATACATTATGTAACCCCGGACTTAGGGATAATTCCCTTCTGTGCGTACAACAATATATATCGGCCGAGAATCGAGGCGAAATATTCGGAAAAGGAAATAGCGCTGAAAGTTTAGGCTTCTATAACATCAATCGGAAAAACGATAAAATGGTAAAACTCCAACCTCCTTGCTTCTTCATTAAATACCCATAACTCAAAAACCAAAGTAAATCTGCCCGTCTTTTCGATAACAATTTCTACCTGATTCTCCCAAGACCGGCCGCTTTCAACTTCCACGTCATAGCTTACATTTGCTTCGATTGGAACAGGAATCGTGGAAACAGGCCTATCCGCCACTTTTAAAAAAACTTTACCTTTAATTTTTTGCTCCATATAGTTTTCAACAACAATCCATAAGCGACAAGTATTATTCTTTCCAACAACAAGAACCTCTGGATAATTTTCCGCCCTTTTATATGGATCAAGTACATAAAAATTGATATGTTCTTGGTTCATCTTTACCAGCGTGTAATTATAAACTAATAGAGTTAACGTTACTGCGAGGGCTAAAATTACTGAAATCAAGCGTGTGTTCCTGTCGGAAAAATTTGTCAATCTATAAAAGTACTTTTTGACGCCCTCTTTTAGTGAAGAGATCACCTCTCCAGCACTCCCTTCAGCAGGACTTTAAATATCTCCAGCCCAGCTTTCACTCTTCTGAGTTTTGATTTGCCATACACTCTCAACTTGTAGGTTGTCGGCCTCTCTATTATTTTTAAGCCCTTTTTAGCGAACGCAACCAGCATCTCAGTGGCAAAGGCCATGTCATTCTCTTTTAGATGAACTTTGTTAAGAGCTGAACGTTTTATGGCCCTAAAACCCGACTGGCTGTCCCAAAGATTTTGGTTATAGAGTACGTTAAAGGCGAACGTTATAATTTTGTTTCCAATATAATTTATGACGTCCATGGATTTATCTGAAAGATTGTAAATACGTGCGCCTAAGCAGAGGTCGGCGTTCTCGTGATATAACGCGCTAATTAGCCGGTTTAAATCACGAACCTCGTAAGTTCCATCGCCATCAACAATCAGTATGATGTCGCCTCTAGCGTGAGCTATGCCTGTCCTTAGGGCTATGCCGTATCCCCTTCTGGGCTCCACTATTAACTTGCATTTTTCCTTCTGAACAATTTCCCTAGTATTGTCAGTGGAGCCACCGTCGACTATAATTATTTCATAAGGGTATGCTATGGTCTCCTTGATCGTCTTTATTATATCACTTATCGTTCCAGCCTCATTAAGTGTAGGGATTACAACCGAAACCATGCTGTTTTCTTGCATATTTATTTACCTTAGGTACGGCATTTTAGAGTCTGCTTCTTGACTAAATAAGTTCTTCGTATATTTCAATGAGTCTCCTAACATTCTTATTCCAGTTAAATTTTCGTTCCACAAATTCTCTAGCCTTTTTGCTGTAAGTGGAAGTATCGCTCCTTGAAAACTCCAACAATGCCTCTGCAAGATTGGCAGCGTCATTCGGTGGAACTATTTTGCCACAATCCCTGTTGATTATTTCAGGTACTCCGCCAACATTTGTTGCTACCACTGGAAGGCCGCATGCCATAGCTTCGAGTAAGACTAGCGGCATTCCCTCGCCGGATTTTGATGGTAAAACAAAAAGGTCAGCGGCGTTATAATAATGTGGAAGGTTTGCGTCTGGAACAAAACCCAAGAGTCTAAAATTCTTCTCAAGCCTATACTCCCGTATTTTTGCACTGATTTTCTCGTGATCCGGGCCGCTTCCTATAACAAGGAAGAGTAGGTGGGAGTTCTTCTCTACGGCGATTTTCGCACTTTCCAAGAGGGTGTCCACTCCGTTTTTATAGACCAGCCTTCTAACGGTTAGCAGGACGAAGGAATCCTCAGGGATGCCGATGGTTCTTCTTATTTTAAGCTTTGAACGTTTCGCCGGCTTGAACCTCTCTAGGTCAACTCCATTATAAAGCACTTCAGTTTTTTGCTTTTTGGCTCCCAGGCTCAGCACGTAGTTTAGGGTCGCGTTGCTAACAACCAATATTTTATCCGCTGCTTGAATAACCATTTTTCCAATGATTAAATCATTTAACTTTTCAATAATGTTCCAGAAGGGCCCATAATCAATAAACGTGTTATGTTGGGTCAAAACTATTGGTTTAGAAAATTTTTCAGCAACTTTAACGGCCACACATGAAGAGGGATATGGATGCCCATGCACATGGACTATGTCGCAATTTTTGACATGCTTTAGAAAAATCCCATAGCTTTTCGGCTTAGGGATGCTGTATGGTATTCCAAGTTTAAAGCCTGCTTTTATAGTAGGATAACAGTAAACTTTCAGCCTGTCCAAAGTGTATTCGCTTTTTCCGGCAACATCACTTGTTATTATTATCGGTTTGAACCTCTCAGGAGGCAAGCGAACGCTTTGCTCGTATACAACTTTTTCTACTCCCCCTACGTGGGGTAAAAAAAGGTGAGTTACGATACAGACCCTTATTCGATTCATCTAACGCACTTTTTGGAAGTTTGTATGCGACAAATATAACCCTTACACTTTTATATTATATCAAAATTTCAAAGGATCCCCTGACGCTAAAATGCTGATGAGCACTAGCATTCGTGTTAGCTCGTTTGAAGCGCCCATAACATCACCGGTGATTCCCCTGAAATGCTTATTAGAAATCCCCAAAATTATTGTTGCCGTCACTACGGAAATTGCTAATAGCAGTAGTCCGATCGTTTTTAAGGTCAAAAAAACAATTATTGAAGAGATTGCGAGGGCCAATATTATTCGCAGTTTTCTATGGCTGCTATGCATGGCCTTAACGAAGTACGTGTTCATACCCTCGTGAGCTGATTTTCCCATCCAAGCCAAGACAACCATGGCGAGTTTAGCTAATGTCTCAGAAGTCACTAAACTTTGTAGTATTACGTGCACTCTTAACTCTGATATGGCAAATGTTGTGGCTAAAATTGTTATTAACCCGAGCATAAAGCCACCAGTTCCCGTTTGCACGTCATGCATTGCCTCAATTTTCTTGTCTGGAGATCCATGACACATCAGTCCATCACCAAAGTCTAAAAGTCCGTCAGTGTGATGTAGTCCTGTAAGCAATAATAAGAAACCACATGTTAAAGCTCCAACAACTAAACCTGGAAGAATGTAACTTAAAGCTAAGCCAAAAATTCCCGCTAAAAAACCCAACATTGCTCCGATGAGTGGGAACAAGTACATATGCTCCGCCGCGTCCTCAAGGCAATCCTCTGTCATACCCACTGGAAAAATAGTCATAAAAGATATCAGATTTTTTATAGTCTTAATCATGTGTACTTTCATCTCCTTACCGAACCAATTTACTCCTGTTTTGCGCTCAAATTTTATTTTCTTTCAATTCTAATCGCTTATGCCCCCTAATTATTTATCTGCTTTTATGTTCTATTTAGCATTGTGATCTTGAAATGTTCGAAATCTCAAGGAAATCTCTCATAGAATTTTTAGAAAGGAAAGGAATAACTCTGAAGGATCTTGTGGATACCGCTTTAGAGATGTTCTCGCCGCATCCAGGAGTGGAAACAAGAGAAAAAGCTGCGCAATTATTGGCAGAAGAATTTGCTGAGGTTTTGGAGGATGTTAATGTATCCTGCCTGCTTATTGCAAGTTTTCTATTAGAAGAAGCTGCGGAACAAGGTCAAGTGCCTGGGCTGAATCCTGATAGGTTGAAAGGTCCAGCGGGACTGGTTGCAGATGAAATTCTAGGGATGAGCATAGCAACCTACATTGCCGGGGCTAGGGGGATTTTTGAGCTTGTAAGATTTGATCAAAATAAACCAGGAATTCTGAAAAGGCTCGGCCCCATTGTAAATGATGCCATAGGCGGTTTAATAGCGGGAGTTTCATCAAACATGTATACAAAGGCTCTAAGGGCGAAAGTTACTAAGTAAGTGGCTTATGAGATTCCCAGAACTGCCCAGTTATTATTTTTTAACCAGTTATTATTTTTTAGATAAGTATTTAGATAAGTATACATTTAATTTGTTTGAATACATTTTAAGGATTCGCTACCTTTATTTATAAAGGCGACATTAGATGGTTTTAGAAAAGTTGATGATGAGGGTTGCTGAAGTCTGAAATGAGGGATATATGGAATGTCTACAAAGCCCCCCAAGGATGATGCGTTAGAAGCATTAGACTTTATAATAAACGTCTTAAGAGAGCATGAAAAAGATTTAGATCGACTAATAAGCGAGCTAGGTAAAATAACCGAGATGCTCGGAGAGGCTAGCGAGTTAAGCTGTAGAATAGAGAATATTGAAAAGCGAATTGCAAATCTTCAGGATGGATTCTCTAAGTTAACTTCCTATATTTCAAGACTTGGCGAGTCACAAACAGGGACTGTGCAACTGCAAGAGCGGGAAACGTGTCCTTCGCTAACGAGACGGGGGATGTTGGTTCTGCGATGTAAAAATTGGGAGGATTTTCAAGCTTTAGCCCATCAAGCTCAAATGGTGTTTTTTCTATATAAGGAGATGGACAAGAGTTTTCAGTTAAATGCTTTTAAGGAAAATCAGGTAATAACGTATAGGGGAGAGCTTCCGATATCTGCTACCATTATTTTTAAGACATGGCTTTCTAGACAATTGAATATTCCTGAAGCCAAAATTTTTGAGGGTCTCCTTTCTGTTGAATGGCTTATGTGATATTTTGGACGTTCCATCTAAGTTTGTCACTTCTAACTCTGAGCTTTGATTATAGAAATTATTCAAAACGTCAACATTTTCCTGTTTAAGTAAGTATTCATATTCAGTAATGTTTTTATAACAGCATGAATATTAAGTCTTACGATGTTATATGGGGCTGAGGTTGAAGGCCAAAATAGCAGCCAAATTTTTTGTTTTTCGAAGCCTTCTCCCTTCTCCTCGATGACGGATGGCTACTTGGCCGAAAAACTATGAAGCCCCAAATTATTGAACATGGACGGTGTAAATGAGCGGGTCTCAAGGAACCTTGGAAAAATTTTTGAGGAGTTCGCAAAGTTTGAAGAAACAATGAAGGAGCTCTGTTTCTTAAAATCTATTGTAAGGGATATTGAGTGTATCAAGCGCATGATTAGAATTAAAAAGTATGATTAATGCGTAAGGTAAAGCCTTTAAAGTCTTTCATCATTATCCTTTTTGGCGGACAGGTAATGGAACACTCAGAAGCGAACATTTACTTCTTTAATACGTTGACCCGTAAAAAAGAGAGATTTATTCCCATCGAGAAGGGAAAGGTAAAAATATACACTTGCGGTCCCACGGTTTATGATTTTGCTCATATAGGTAATTTTAGGACTTTCCTATTTCAGGATCTTTTGAGGAGATGGCTTGAGTACCGTGGTTTTAAAGTAATTCAAGTTATGAATATAACCGACGTGGATGATAAAACAATAAAAGGTTCTAGAAAGCAGGGTATTCCGCTCAAGCAGTATACTGACTACTATACCAAAGCCTTTTTTGAGGATATAGAGGCTTTGAACATAGAGAGAGCTGAGTATTACCCAAGGGCTACGGAAAATATTCCCGAGATGGTCGCCCTGATTAAAAAGCTTCTAGAGAAGGGGTACGCGTACAGAGGTGAAGATGGCTCGATATACTTTGACATTTCCAAGTTTAAAGATTACGGAAAGCTTTCGAAGCTAAAAATAGATGAGCTAAAGCCTGGTGCAAGAGTGAAGGTTGATGAGTATGGAAAGGATGAAGCCCGAGATTTCGCCCTTTGGAAGGCTTGGGACGAGGAGGATGGTGAAGTTTATTGGGAAACGGATATCGGCAAGGGGAGGCCAGGTTGGCATATCGAGTGCTCTGTTATGGCCATGAAATACCTTGGCGAGACGATAGACATACACAGTGGTGGCGTAGATCTCATATTTCCCCATCATGAAAATGAAATTGCCCAAAGTGAGGCCGCCACAGGAAAACCTTTCGCCCGCTATTGGTTGCATTCTGAGCATTTGCTTGTAGAAGGAAGACGTATGGCGAAGAGTCTTGGAAACTTCTACACTTTGAGGGACTTAATAGCTAGGGGCTATGATCCAATAGCCATACGCTTCCTCCTTTTGGGGGCTCATTATAGGCAGCAGTTAAACTTCACCTTTGAAGGACTTGAAGTTGCGAAAAATGCTGTAGAGCGCCTCAGAAATTTCGTCTATAGACTACTAGAGGCTAACGGGAAGGGCTGCGGGGAGAAAATTAAGCTTCTGATGGCTGAAGTTCAAAAAAGTTTTGAAAGTGCAATGGATGATGATCTAAACATAAATGTAGCTTTGGCAGCATTGTTTAACTTCGTTCGGGAAGTGAATAAGCTTATGGATGAGAATATTCTAAGTAAGGATGAGGCTGCTGAAGTTTATGCATTAATGATGAAGTTTGACAGAGTTTTAGGAGTAATAGGCGAGGTTAGGGTTGAAGAAAAGTTGCCGAAAGAGATTGAGGAGCTTATCCGCAAAAGGGAGGAGGCTAGAAAAGCCAAGGACTGGAAGACTGCAGATCATATCAGGGAGCAGCTTAGATCCATGGGCGTCATCATCGAAGACACTCCTCAAGGGGTTAAATGGCGGATAATTAAGCGCTAAAACATATAAATAGTAGAGGACTCGATTCCCGTTCCTAACCTTTCTCCTCTCTGATTTTCTATTTAAGGACCATAAAAGCTAAAGCATAGACCTTCCATAGCCAAGAATAGAAATGGGCTTAAGAGTATGCAGAGGACGGGCATAGCAAAGCTTCCGCTTCATTATGGTGAGGCTCCTAAATGGCTAGTTGTGCGCATGCGAAAGTTGGCTAGGGAGATTGTAACAATAATAATTGACGAGTATGGAACTGGAGAGCTTCTTAAACGCTTATCTGACCCCTTTTGGTTTCAGGCGTTGGGCTGTGTGCTTGGATATGACTGGCACTCGTCGGGCGTGACAACGGTTGTTACTGGCGTCTTAAAGCAGGCTATAATTCCTGAGGAGCACGGCATGGCTGTATGCGGCGGAAAAGGCAAGATTTCAAGACAGACACCCTTAGAGATTGAAAGCATGGGAGAAAAATTTGGGTTCTCAAGCTCCAAAATCGAAAGTCTCCGATATGCAAGTAGAATGAGCGCGAAAGTGGACAACACTGCCATACAAGCTGGCTATCAGCTTTATCATCATGCATTCTTTGTTGATGAGAAAGGACGATGGGCTGTAATCCAGCAAGGCATGTGTCCTAAGGATCGAACAGCGAGGCGGTACCATTGGCTTTCCGATAATGTTTCAAGCTTTATAGTTGAACCGCACAGCGCCATTGTTGGTGATGTTCAACGTGAGGTTGCTTTGGACATGACAGCAAAGAAAAGCGAAGGATGCAGAAAGGCATCTGTAAGCTTAGCATGTGAACCCCCCAGAAAGGTTATGCGTCTCATGATGTCTATCATGCCCGCTTATCAAAGGTCCCTTACAGAATGGATCCAAGCGTCGCATCGTACGGAATGGGTTGAGTACCCCATGGAAGTTTTATCTATGCCCCGCAGCATTGATTGGAAATCATTACAACAAGTCTACGAATTCCAGCCAAGAAACTATGAAGAGCTTCTGAGTTTTAGGGGGGTGGGGCCTGCTACAATTCGGGGTTTAGCCCTTATAGCTGAGTTGATTTACGGAGAAAAACCAAGCTGGAAGGATCCGGTTAAGTATTCTTTTGCCTACGGCGGAAAAGACGGGGTTCCATACCCGGTGGATCAAAAAGCTATGGATGAATCCATAAAGATTCTCAAGAGGGCAATAGAAGACGCGAGAATGGGCGAAAAAGAAAGGCTTAATGCTCTGGGAAGGCTTAGGGCTTTCATTCCAAACCAAAAATAAACTATTCCATCACCCCATGCTATCTCACAATGTCCAAGTAAATTCTAGAGCAACAGAAGGATGAAAAGTTTATTACGTAACCTTTTTCCTCAGCGAATTTTACGGCCTCCTCGGCAGGAAAGGCTATGGCGTTTACGCCGGCTTTTATGGCCAGAATATCTGTTTCAACTCTGTACTTTCCCTTTGGGCGCATGCATCCTAGTGCTATTGGTTTTTCAGGGAACATTAACCTAGCTAGAGCTGCTACTTTGGCTATATTCATAGGACTTGGCGGTTTAATCCCCTCCATTGGAGTTCCGCGTATAGGCATAAAAGCAATCACAACAATGGCTGCGGGGTTGTATCGAGAAATCATCTTTAACGCATATAACTCGCCCTTAAGCTTTCCGTAGTGGAGTCCAACAATGATATGTGGTACAAAATTTACTCCTGCATCACTCAGCGCTCTTAAGGAGGCTTCATAATCCCCTACTGTTGCATCTAGATTGCATATTTCCTTAATGGTTTCATCCGCGCCTATAACGTCAATTAAAGCTGCATCAACGCCTGCCTCTCTGAGTCTTTCAGCCCTTTCAAAATTGATTATGCCAACATGCACGAAAATTGTTAAACCGAAATCCTTTTTGACCTTCTTAATGGCATCAATAAACTTGTCTATTGGGACAGAACCGTCTGGTAAGCATCCCCCGCTTATCAGGCAACCCAAAGCTCCTATATCCCTTAGTTTTCTGCATAAACTGTATAGTTTCTCCGGAGTTAAAGCCGAATGCATGGTCTCTAACACTTTGCCATTGCAATGTTTGCATTTTAGTGCGCACATTTTTCCCGTCACTGATATTGTTGGAAAATCCCTGGATGAAGAGCAGAAGTACTCGGTTTTATAATACATGAAGCTTGGGGCATAGAAGCAAATCTTTCTCGGCTTTGGTAGGAGTATTTGGCTCTCTAATAATTCAGACAGTTCACTGTCGGTCGTGCACCAGATTTTTTCAGGTGAAAGCAGTTCCATACTCTTCGTAAGAGAATTTTATAGTCAAAATTAATAGTTTTAGTTTTCGTCCTCTTTAGGCTCCTTGTTTTCAAGAGCGGGTGTTTCTAAAGGTCCACCTGTAACCTCAATGAATTTCCCTTGCTCCTCTAATTTTCTTTGGAAGCTTAGGACTCTAAAAACAGATTTTCCTCGCTCAGTTATAGCATAAAAGTTTTCGCCCTCAGTAAGTCTTTCTTCAACAAGGCCATTCCTCTTTAGAAATTCCAGGTGCCATTTAACCATGACGCAGTCCATACTGATTTTATAGGCGATGGCGTCAACCTTTAAGGGTTTTCTTACTAGGGTTTTAAGTATGTCTTCGCAAATTTCAAGCTTTGACCTGTGCAAATGCTTCAGCCGAGAAATTTGGTTAATGGTGTAAAATAAAAATACTTATGAATCTTAAATTCATAGCAGAAAAATGCATTAAAAATAATCAGCTTACGTGGTGAAGTTTCTGTTCACCTCCGAAGTCCCGGAAAAAGTTAGAGTATCCATTGGTTCAGCAATAACTATAGGCCTATTAAAGGGACGGCTCAACGCTGAACCAACAACAGCCTATCTTATGACGTATAAGAGGGGAAAGTGCAATGCAAACTGCGGATTTTGCCCCCAAGCTAGAGGAAGTCGAAGCAGGGCTGATATGCTCTCAAGGGTTTCTTGGCCCGTATTCAATACCACAATAGTTTTGGATAGATTAGCGGCAGCATCCGTGGAGGGTAAAATTAAAAGGGTCTGTATACAAGCATTAAACTATCCGAAGGTAATTGCCAATCTCAGGGCGCTTATAGAGGACATTTTGCGACGCGTAAAGATTCCAATTTCAGTTTCATGTCAACCTCTACATCTTGAGGACATAAAGTTGTTGAGGGATGCAGGCGCTGAGAGAATAGGGATACCCATAGACGCCGCTACTGAGGAAATTTTTGATAAGGTTAAGGGGGCGTCTGCAGGAAGCCACTACAATATGAAAAGACAGTGGTCTCTTCTGGAGGAGGCCATAAAAGTTTTTGGAAGAGGCTATGTAAGCACTCATTTTATTGTTGGTCTTGGCGAAACTGAAAAGGAAATGGTTTATGCTATTCAGAAATGCGTTGACGTTGGTGTTCTGCCAGCCCTTTTCGCATTCACACCAGTTCCTGGGACGGCTCTAGAAAATCGTGACCCACCGTCAATCCAGAAATACCGAAGGGTTCAGGTAGCCAGGTACTTGATTTTTAAAGGCTTGTCGAGGGCTGAGCTTATGAGTTTTGATGATAAAGGCAGGATAACAAGCTTTGGTATAGGTTCTGAAACTTTAAGAGACATAGTAAATTCGGGTGAGCCGTTCCTAACTTCAGGCTGTCCACACTGTAATCGTCCATACTACAACGAGAAACCAAGCGGTCCAATATACAATTACCCAAAACCGCTGAGTGCGGATGATATAATTAAAGCAGCTGAGGATCTAGGTCTCTATCCTAAAGGCTATATGGTTGCGGGTGGCTGAATTTTCGGCTGTTGCCTTGTAACCTGCTCAACTATTTTCCAGAACTCCTCTTCAGTTATGCCTTTCCGTAACTCTTTCATTAGTTTCTTGATTTGATAGAAGGTCATTTGGGCGCCTCCCTTGTCTAGGGTTTCGTATGCAGCTTTTATTCGTTTAATTATTTCATTTATTTGCCAGTCTGTAGCTTTAATTCCGGCAGTTTCCAATTTTTTCTCCACAAGATGTCTTCCGCCGCTTCTCCCAATATAAAATTGAATTTGTCTATCAATCATTTCCGGAGGGAAGGGTTCATATATGAGGGGGTGAGCAAGCATGCCATCAACATGCTCGTCAACTTCGTGGGAGAAAGCGTTTTCCCCGGCTATAGGCTTATGGAATTGTATTGGTAAAGCAAAACTTTTCTCTGCCTGCTGTACAAGTCTGTAAAGCTTCTTAACATCAACTCCAGTATCAATATTATATAACAGTTCTAAAGCCATGACAACCTCCTCAAGGGGTGCAATCCCAGCCCTTTCTCCAAACCCAGCGATGCACGTGTGCACATAGGCCACCCCTTCCTCAACCGCTGCTAAAGTATTTGCCGTCGCTAAGCCAAAGTCATTGTGACAGTGGACCGATAAGGGAACTTCCTTCCCCAATGTCTGTAGAAGTCCCTCCCTAATATGTGAAATTAGATATCGCATGGATAGAGGTCTTAAAAATCCAACAGTATCAGCCACGACAAGTCTATCTGCGCCAGCTTTAACCGCGGCTTCAAAAATTTGCAAAATATCAGTGAGAGGCGTTCTAGAAGCGTCCTCCAAAACAAAATTCACAGTTGCCCCGTGTTTTTTGGCGTATTCTATGCTTTCTATGGTTCTCTCCAGAACTTGCTCCCTAGGCATTCTGAGTCTATACTTTAGATTAAGCCCGTTAAAGGGTGTGGATAGCAAGATTTCCTTTACCCCACACTCTAGACAAGCATCCACATCCTCTTTGGTTGCACGTGCCGAAGCCGCAATCGTTGCATGTTGAAAACCTTCATTAGCTATCCTTCTAACAGTATTCCTCTCTTCCTCAGAGAGGGCTGGAAAGCCAATGGTTATGGCTGAAACCCCTATTTCATCTAAAAGCTTGGCCAGCTTAACCTTCTCAACATAAGTTAGAAAAACTGTTGGAGTTTGAACTCCCTCCCTTAGGGTTTCATCCCAAATGAAGACTTTATCAGGAAGTCTGGGCGGCAGATTTCTCCTTAAGCGGTTATAATTTGCGATTAAACCCTCAGCTTCAAGCTTCTTAAATATTGTTTTACGCATTTTTTACATTTTCCCCTAGTGATAAGCTTCTTTTATTTTAGAACAAGCATTATATAAAAATTAATGAAAATTAAAAACTAGGAATGGGAACTAAAATGCTTATTTTTCGCTGAGGAGATTATTTGCATGTTCCTTTATGACCTTCAGTAATCCTTTGAATATCTTCATTTCAGCAACGTTCACTATAGGAATTTGGAGATTTTTCTCAACCTCGTAAACTTTCTCATATTTAGGAAACTCGGCATAGCATATCTGGCTTATTGGGAACTCTCTTGTCTTCAACTCATGTTCAAAGGATTTCTCATAAACCTCTAGACAGAGTAGGTATCCGTCAATCCAATAAAGTCTGTTAGCTCCATATGTTGTTGCACACCAGGCGAGGTGGCTGACTGAGCGCTTATCAAGCCCTAGCACACGCACCTTTTTTGTTGAGCAGATTTCCACTTCCATAAAGTTTATTCACTCCTTAAATGGGGTGTAAAGCACCTCTTTCACTTTACTGCTTATTTTTGGCCCAAGGCCGTAAACGTCCTTAGACCAGTTATCCACGTTTAGGAGGGCATTTAAAGGGGTTTGATAAGATTTAAGGATTGTTATGGCTTTCTCCCTTCCAATATTGGGTAAGCTTGCTACAAAGAATATTTGGGCATCAGCTAGGGTTTCATGTTTTTTAACAGGATGTACTACGGGTGTTCTTTTTTCAACCACCTGCTCTTGACGAGCAGCTACGTATAAAAAGTCAACTGTCTCCTTATAGGAGGTTGTGTTTACTATTGCTATTCCGTTCTTGGCTAAGTTGAATAGGGCGCCCCAAACGGCAGGTGGCTGTATTCTGCTGAACTTGTAGATTATGGGCATATATCCTTCTAAGAGGATCAACGCTTTTGGATAAGTCTCCTTGAGCTTAAATAGCTGCTCAAAAAGATAACGATGTGTAAGAGTGTAGACAAAGTCTTGAACTTTTTTGCGTTCTACAGCGCAGACGTCAGATATAATGTAATCGCCCCTTTCCAAGGTTTCAATCTTTACGTTCACGCCGCGCTCCTTGAGACCTTTAACAACCCTTGAAGCCGTATTTGCTTCTCGACTGTCAACGATGATCGTTGGTTCAGGTTCATCGTTCTTTTTCTCTTTTAGATATGGAATTAATGTTTCTGTTCCAGACATGAACTCACTCTTATTTTATCCACAACTTTGTTGCTATTTTCTCTTATTAAATATTTAAGCTCGTCAACTTTTGAAAAGTTATGGAGGATAGGCAATTACGGCTTAAGAAGCAATTTTGGCATTGTTTAAAGGAGGATTAAAAACAACTGTTATAAGAATTAATACGACCTTAAATTAGGCGATATTGTTGAACTAGGGCCGAGAAAGAAGTTGTAGCTGTGCAAGGATGGAGGAAATAACGCGGAAAAGGATTATGAGCTAAAGTAACGAAGATGCTCAAAAGCCCATCTTCAGGATGGGAAAGAATAAATGAGAATGCAAAAGCTGTTATTCAAGTATGGCGCCAGAAACATGCGCATACATATAAGCTTTAGAAAAATTAACCTTGAACTGGAAACAAGTCTTCCTTTTGTGAAGAATAATAAAAAAGAGGGTTTACTGTAAGCCTTTTTTCGTGATCTCCTTCACTATGCCCGCGGCGATTGTTGTACCCATGTCTCTAACGGCGAATCTTCCGAGCTCCGGAAACTCTGAGTATGTTTCAATGGCTATCGGCCTTAGAGGCTCCATTCTAACCAGGGCAGCATCTCCGGTTTTTAGGAATGATGGTTTTTCTTCAATGACCTGGCCTGTGCGGGGATCAATCTTCCTTATCAGTTCAACAAATCGGCATGCCATCTGCCCGGTGTGATAATGAAGCACTGGTGTATAGCCCGCTGCTATAGCTGTGGGATGGTAAATCACAATGATTTGCCCTATGAATTCCCTTGCAGTCGTTGGTATATTAGTAA
>CAZZKO010000093.1:0-1602 GCA_964654925.1 uncultured Candidatus Bathyarchaeia archaeon | reverse complement strand
CCGTTCCAAGTTCTAAAGCACCTTTTATAGTTGAAGCAAAATATTCTTTACCATAGACTTTTTTGGGGTCCAGCATAATAAAGCCCCTCTTTAGCCTTGGCGAAGCCATGAGAAGAATTTTACCATCCCTCAAAGCGTTTTCCCTGACTTTCCTCTGCGGTGAATCGGGATTGACAAAAATTATCTTGGCGCTCTTCCACTCTTCAAGCTGACGCATCTTCTCCGCGGCAATTTCAGCGCCTAAAAAGTTTGGAATCCTTCCCCTACATGGCAATGGAAAAGTCGCTATTCCTAAATATTCCATTTCACGCCATATTCTATCTCTTAACCGTTGTTTTTCCTGAGCTATAGATGAGGGCATAAAATGAATATTGTTAAAGGTAGAACTTTAACGTTTAAGAGGGAATGCGACTATGTACTTCAAAGTCTATTTAAAAGCTCCTGAATGGGATTTTTGGAATAATCAACCCTCAAATTAACTCTTAAATGTTCTTTATCCACAACGATTATCGCTGCAGATCGCTCTCCCCTACAATCCCCTCCGCAAATGCTTCCAGCCCTTAGCGCCTCAAGCATTCGCCTAGCCATAGCCCCCCTTGAATTTTTAAAATTTTCAGCCACACATTTCAAAACCCTGTCATTTCTTAGAAGATTGCCTATTACAACATAATCTTCAGCTATTATTTCGCCGTGAAACCTAGGAACCATAGAGCCTGTAAAAACGGCTTTTCTCCCAGCAAAATCCATGATGGCTACTTGACGCATTTCCCTTTCAAGGTCTCCGGCCAAAAGGCTGTTCAACACTTCCACCGGCGAAAAACCCAATTCAAGAAGCTTTAATCCTTCAACTCCATAGGTAATGCTGGTGTAGGCTTGGGTTACAACACCGCCTATCCCTGGTTTGGCATGTGGAACCCTGGAGCCTACTCCAGTTGAACCGGAAGCTACGGCAATTCCAAGTAGAGGAGGGTTATTTGAAAGTGCTAGAATTGAGAAAGTTCCGATTTCCATCGTTAATGAACAAAACTTAAATTCAGAAAAAAATTTTTGTCATAGAAGAGGATAATTTCCATAGACTCGCCTATTTAAGGCGGCTACGACCCAAATTTTTCAGCCTTTCCGATGAAGTTCATGAGGGTTGGCATCACATTTATACCCCTTATTCGCCCCAATCCGCCCTTTGCACAATTTCGCTCATTATATTCTTTGATGTCGTCTCTGCGAACGTAAGGTCCAGCTATCGCCAAGGGAACGGGGTCACCCTCATGATTTCGGGTAACACATGAGGTTGTATGGTCAGCTGTTATAGCGATGTAAACTTCCTCTAAATTTACATGGTCAATTATGTAGGAGAGCATGTTATCGATCTTTTCAATGACCAAAATTTTCTGCATATAATCTCCATCATGACTAGCCACGTCCGTGGCTTTTACATGAAGGAACACTAGATCATTATCCTCGCTTAATGCTTGAACCGCCGCTTTGGCTTTATTCAAATACTTTGTTTGAAGAGTTCCCGTTGCTCCTTCGACATTTACCACGCGCATGCCTGCAACTTTACATACGCCCCTAACCAATGAGGTTGCCGCTATGCTTGTCGCA
>CAZZKO010000092.1:0-5400 GCA_964654925.1 uncultured Candidatus Bathyarchaeia archaeon | reverse complement strand
CTGCATGGAAAACCCTGCGCGTGTTAGGCTTAGCATAGGTGGACAGCCACTCAGCTATATACTGTTCATTAGGCGCCAGCATGCACCACCAGAGAATAAATGAACGTCCTTCAGTTAATAAAATTTTTGCTTATTGACAAGAAATTCACAGCGATTAACAGAATAGTCATATTAAGATTTGATGAGCTGCTAAAATGCGCGTATCTTGGAGTAAAATAGTAAAGTATAATGTTGCTTTACTTATTACTGCGTCTTAGACTGAGACGACGTTGAACTCTGGCTGATACTTTATCCACTTGTTCAATGCATTCGGTAACTTGGTCAACGCCTCCGGGGCATTCATGGCCGAAAATTGGGCAGCTTCTCGCATCTTCTGGCATAAGAAGTGGCATATTCTCAATGCAATGCTCATACATGCATATGCCATTCTGTTCTTCCCATTTTGGGTTAGGTTCGAAGCAACGCGAATAACCGCAGCCGGCGCACAGACACTTCTCACAGTCCGCCCATAGGTCAGGATCAACGTTTTCTGGGCGAGTGCACTTGAAGATCCTTCCATTCTTTTTGTTTTTCATTCTGACACCTAGTTGAAAATTAAGTGTTGGAATGAAAATTTAATTTTAATCAAGATGCGTTTATTAATTCTAGGAACTGGTGATGGGAATGGGGTCTCAGCCAGCTAACAGAGCATTCTATCAGCCAGAAACTAAAGTGTTGATGGTGACAATCTGCTCTTTAAATAAAAAAGCTGGTGGCTCCAGTAAATATGACGAAACGCAAGCTTTAGCTTCAAAACTGGTGAGGACAAGAGATGACTTGTTAAAGGCTAGACGTGAAGCCTTTGATTTATTATTCAGCGGACAGATAAAATGGCAGGGAATCCCTCTTGGAAACCTTAAGTATAACAGGGAATTAAGATTGGGCAAGGATTTTGGCGGGAACATAGAGGATGTTAAGTATCTTCCAGCTATCTACAGATATGATGGGCGTTTCTACACCGCGCTTGGAAGGGATGGAAGGGACAAACTGCTACGGTCAAAACATCATGTGCTTATTATGTCGGGGCTCTACGGATTAGTGACGCCAGCTGAGCCAATCCAGCTGTATAGTATGCCAATTGAACGAGGATCAAAGGTGCAGGAAATATGGAAAAGAAACAAGGTTTTGACAAGAGTTCTTGTTGAATACGCGCAATTAAATAGGATAAAGCGCATATTTGACTTCACAGCTCGTAGTGATTACCGCGAATTAATAGACTGGGATTTTGTGGCAAACGCTACAGGCGCAGAGGTTCTTTATTGTTTCTCCGTAATGGGCGGGGATGAGGATGCTCTTATACCATTTGCCAAATTTATGAAGAATTTTGCATTAGTTGCAAGCGAAGAAGAGTTATTTGCAATAAAGCCTGAAACCGAAATAGAAGACGTTTTAATCCGTGACGTCCCATATACAAGGGCGAATTTACCAAGTAAGGAACGGGAAAGAATCCTGCAAGCAATCGAGGAAATTCCGCTAGCCCCAATCTCTGTTGAAAAAATCCCTGATGAATTGGGGATAGGCCGTCCAGGCGATATTAAAGAGAGCGGGAACTGGCTGATTTCCTTTACCCCATCATTTCAGAAATCCTTGTCGTCTATAGAGGATAAGAAAATGGAGGGGAGAATCTTAGAGGCAATCGCCAAGTTAAGCTGTAATCCGACGGCATTGATCGGTGATACAAACAAACCGCTGAGCGGCTCCCTAAAAGGTATGTGGCGTTACCGTATTGGAGATTATCGACTTATCCACAAACCGGACCCTGATAAACGCGTATTATACCTAATACTTATCCATCCGCGGGAGAAGGTTTACGGGAGTCTCGAAAAATCGTAAGATCATATAAAAGAAAATTCCACAACAAGATAATTATGCTCTTAGTTCGACTACGGAAAGTAAATGAAGGCATTTCAACTTTTTTCGTAGTATATAGATTTGATTTTTTCGTATTCTGATTCTATCGAGGGAAATTTTCGTTCTTCCAGCCATCTTGCGATTCTTTTTCCTTTTTTGCCTTCAGCAAGGCGGGCATAATATTTAAACATTGAATCTAAGTCGTTGTTTGCAGCATAATTCTTCATGCTTCGGAGAAGGCTTTCCCCCGCTTTTTTCACCCATGCTGGACCCGTTCTTGTTCCTTCAACTATCTTTTCCACTGTTTCCATAATCCTTTGGATTTTGTTCGTTTTAGATGATGTTTCTTCTGTTATGCTTGTCGAAACTGGCAACTTTCCGGCCATTTTATCGTACTGATAGAGGGCCATGTCAACTTCTGATGGAAACATATGTCTTGTTCCTCCAAGTTTTGAGCTGATTTGATAATGTCTTCCTATTTCTGTAAGTAATTCATTGTATTGTAGATAGTCAAAGCCATTATATCGTTCTAAATATTCATCTTTGTCCATGGTTTCTGGAGGCAAATCCTTTATTTCAAAGCCAAGCGATCTTAACGCGTTTATGCATCTGAAATCTACAGTTCCGAATTTTTCAGGTATGAGCATGCGGAGAAAAAATGAGGCCATTGGTAACCTAACAGCATATGTTTTGCGGCAAAACTCTGTTATCGCCTCAGCGAGCTCATCATCGCTTGATTTGCCGACTTCCCATCTCTTAACCGCAAGTATGAGATTTCTTGTTTTCTCCTCTATCGATTTTCTTTCCTCTAGAATAAAGGATTCTAATATATTATCGCTACGTGAGCTTATGCTGGTATAGAACTTATTAGCCATTATGCATAGAAATTCTAGAGGGTCAGCAAAGCTTTTCTGGTATATTTTAGCTCCTACCCATTCAGATATCTCTAAAGAAACAGGATAATTAAAGCTTATGAAGAATGATGGTAGGTCCAAATATTGGTCGGTGCCTCTTCTAGAGATTCTTTCAATTACCCCTCTATTTACTACCGATATTGTCATTCGTAACCACTTTCAAGTTTTTCCTTCCAAACATAAAAGATAGCAATTCACCCATCCAAACCATTTCCACCCAGCACCTAGGGTTTATTTATTTCGCCGTTTCCAAAAGACTTTTGCTATTATGATTGTTATAAGGCTAACAATTACTATAATTGCACCTATTGCCCATGTTTGAAGGGGTTCTTGTGAAGCTTTAACCGTAATAGTTATCGCGTGAATACCTTTGTTTCCCGCTAAATCTTTAACGGTTAAAGTCACGGTGAAAGTTCCCGGTTTCATATATGTGTGGGTTGCTGTTTGGCCTGTTCCTATAGTCCCATCCCCAAAATTCCATTCGTAGCTTGCTATGCCAATATTGTCCGTTGCACTAGCTTCAAAGTTAACGTTTTCTCCGACTGTTACGGTTCGGTCTTGTCCAGCGTTAGCTGTGGGTGGCGTTCCATCAAGCTTTATATTGGTCAAAATATTATGGGGAGCCTCCTCGTTACCTGCGTTGTCTATGCTCCAATATTCTAGTATGTTGTTTGCGCCTTCTGTTCTTATTAGTGGTTGTCCGTGAACACTAACTGCTTTGGCTGTTCCATCATTGATTCTATAATAGGTTTCTGCGACTCCGCTTTCGAAGTCTGTAGCCGTCAACGTTATCGTGAAGTCCGCATTACGCCATTCACCATCATAGTTATCGACCGTGATAGGAGGCACGTCATCTTCAAGAACCGTAAGGCTTATTACTGTACTGTTTTGGAAACCAAATTCGTCGGTAACCGTCAAAGTTACGTTATAACTACCAGGTGTCGTGTAAGTATGTTTAACGGTTGGGGATGATGTCGTCGTAACGTTGTCATCGCCAAAATCCCAAGTATAATTGGCAATAGCGCTATATAGA
The DNA here is from genome assembly GCA_964654925.1 of uncultured Candidatus Bathyarchaeia archaeon. Classification (GTDB taxonomy): domain Archaea; phylum Thermoproteota; class Bathyarchaeia; order Bathyarchaeales; family Bathycorpusculaceae; genus DRVV01. Next base: position 1,563 of record CAZZKO010000092.1, on the reverse strand, counting down.
CCAAAGCTTGTTGAGGCATTAAATGTCACGGTCCCATAGGCATAAAGCGTAGAAGGATTATAGGTGAAATCAGCAACGATTGGAAGCGTTGGAGTTTCGGGGTGAGGCTCTGTTAAAATAGGCAAATACCCTATGAAGCCTCTAATGCGAATGTCATCATTACCATCATAGATTATTGAATCAATAACAGCCTTATCTGTAGTCCCCCAATAGTTTTTGGCAGCGTCTTGGTCGATGCTGATGCACAGTTCTAAAGCTATTCCTTGTATGTTAATGAAAGAGTTGTATTTAATGATTATCCGTCCGGTGCAAGTGGGTTTTATTCGCAAAACTGGACCCACATTTCCATTAAACAAATTATACTGTATGTATGCGTAAACATCAAAATCTGTTCCGATTAAGAACCCAGCGGAGTTTATGAACTTGTTATATTCGATGTAAATTTTATGACCGGTTGAACGGAAATAATACATATTTGAGCTTGTTAAAAGATTATATAGTTCAGAATGTTTTAAACTTAAAGAAGCCCATTGTGCGCTTTTTGTAGAATACCAAAAACTGTTGCCATTTTTGAATATACAATACTCAAGGTCTAAAACTGTTAGTGAATTAGATGCATCCATATTAAAGAAATTCGAGTTTCCTCCTCCATCAAATATGATCTTTTTATCAACAGTGCCATGAGCATAGATGGTTCCCTTTACCAAGAACATATCGCCATAAGTGGGTTTGGTAACAAGCACACCTGGCTCAATAGTGAGAGTGACGTCTCCTGGTATTTGTACCGTCTCAGTTATGATATATGGACTGTTTTCCGCGGTCCATGTGGTGTTGTCCCAGATTATCCCACCAACATAAGTGCTTGAACCACTATAATTCCCAGCTTGTGCAAAATCGGAGTTGATTCTTGCAATTGGGAGAGTTGAAATAAGGACAGCAAATAAGACAGCAATATGAATTTTCTTCAACATTTAGATTCTTCATTTAATGAAAGACATGTCGACAAATAAATAAATTACTGGAGAAATTTTCTATTCCGCTTAGCAATATATTCGCTTACTGAATATAGAAAATGTTCCGTTAAGAGACACTAATGGAAACATTTTTGCTTGTGCATGTAAACATAAAAATTAGGAAAAGAACGATTGTTCTTGGTTGTCTCCGCTGATTAATTTTTCAATGTCTTTTTTGTAGTATCTTAGTCTCTTTGATGGTCCTATTTGGATCGCCTTTATTTTACCTTCTTTCCACCATCGCCACAGCGTCTTATATGACACCTTTAGCATTTTTGCCGCTTCTTTTGGTCTTAAGAATTCTATTTCCTCGCTTGCCTCAGATAAAATTGCCTCATGTAAAACTTCATTTACATTAGGGGCATCAAAAGAGGGTATATCAAGTTCCCTAAGTAAATGTGGATTAATTTTTAATGGCCTATTAGTTTTGAGTTGTCTGTCTTTGCTAGTGTAACTGATTTCAAATGTGCCATTTTTATAATCCAATTTCCAATGAATATATCGGCCATAACGAGTTATAAACTCTCTGATCCTTTGCCTTGCCTCATGT
>CAZZKO010000091.1:0-12490 GCA_964654925.1 uncultured Candidatus Bathyarchaeia archaeon | reverse complement strand
CGTTATAACGCTTAAAATCCTAGGTCTTGTTTTCAACCCCTTCAAGCGCACCCCTTCAACCCATGCGCATGCTCCTTGTTTAGTCTTTAAGGGCTATCTATGAAGCCGGTTATGGTTGTGGCTGGTTACGAGGCCTGAGGGGATTAAGTTAGCTCCGGTGTTTAAGTGGTTTGATAGGCTTGGTGTGGAGTATGTCTTTGTGTGGGGTGGTCAGCACTACGACTATGAGCTGAGCAACATTTTCTTTGATCAATTGAGAATTCCAGATCCTAATGGGAATCTTAATGTGGGAAGCGGTACGCATGCCGAGCAAAAGCTACTGGGACAGCTACGCTTCAACAGCCGTAGCAGTGACCCCCGCCCCGCCACCGGCACCAGCCCCGGTGACAGCCGAGCAGGTTCAAACGGCAACTCAGGCCACAGTTGAAGCCCTTCAGCCAATAATAACAGCCCTAGTGGCGGCAGTAATAGTCTGCATATGCCTAGTGGCCTACGACATATACATAAACCGCAAAATGCTCAGACAAACTGCAAAGTAAGCATGGAAAACCGCTTAACCCCCCTTTTTTATTGAACGTTACGGTTGGGTGGATATGAGGTTTAAAAGGGAGAGTTTGTTTGCTCCTGTTTCTGTTCCGTGCTTCGACTGGAAAGGAGAGGATGGAGAGTCTTTGCGGAGAACTGTTATTATTTCGCCTATCCGTGTTGTTGAGCTTAAGGATGGAAGCATCCAAATCAGCTGGGGATGCAGCAGAGGAGCCTTCTGCAAAGACCAAACTGTAGATACAGCCATGCAGCACAGACTGAAGAAAACTACTAGAAATCTCAAAAACCGTTTAATAAGCGACTCTTTGTTGCTTTTGCTCAAAACTTAAGAATATGTTTTCTCCTACATTCAACACAATAAAACTGCCCTTCTGTTAGTTGCTGCTAAGTGAATTTTCGAAATGTCCGGTAAAGCTTAGACAAGCATAAAATGATGGTTTGGACGTTGGAACATGTTAGCCAAAAACTCCCATTTTTATTCTAAGCGTATGGAAAGTTATTCTAAGCGTATGGAAAGCGGCTTTTTTACGGCTTTTTCTGATGGAATTTCTATTAGATTTTTCAAAAATGTCCTAGTTTTGGGGTATAAGTGGGAGTCTTTCATGTGTATCGAGGGTTGGTGCTGGTCGGTTTAAATATGTGTGTAGTGGTTATTGGTGTATGGCGAGTGTAAGCTGGGCGGCCGCGCCCATACGTGGTTGGCGCGCTCCGATAGTTTGATGCTTATGGTGGTGGCGTCGTGTATAGGGTTAGGTTGACTAGGCCTAAGCTTGATGAGCGTGCGGTTAGGGCGATATTGGTGGTTTTGTTCTTGGAGGGTTTGAGCGATGGGAACCTTGTTAGAAAGTGGATTGTGAGGTATAGGCAAAGTGTTAGGCGGGGTTATATTAGGCCTAAACTGATGGATTGGGAGATAATTGAACTGCGGGAGATGGCTGAAAGGCGTTGGAATGAGCTGGAGAGGTTTGAGCAGAGAGCATTACGGAAAATTATGAGACTTGCTGACCGGATAAGGAAGGGAGAAACGAGAGGCGCTTATCGCTGGAGAAAGTGGCATTGAGATGACATTGCAATTTCTAGGGTAAGGATCTTGCTGTAGATTTTGTGGGGATGGAGGTTTGCTTTTGTGGAGGCGCATTATGGGTACAATAATAACGTGTGGGGGGAACAATTTTTTAAAGTGTGCACGTGAATTCTTGTGAACTTTATGGATAGATTTAGCTTTTATAATTTTTCACGTAAACTTTACGAAAAAACACGTGTTTTTATGCAATTTACTGTTCAGTATAAGATTGTAGTAGTTCTTTTATGCTTTGCCTGCATTTTTAAGCAGCCTCGCTTGTCGTTTCGACTAAAAATTGGGGTGTTGTGATGGTTCTGATCTCCTCTAAATTTTCTCTGGGCAAATTGCAGGCCCATATTCTTTGGTTGGCGGTGTTGGCAATGAATAGTACCAGATCGACGCCGAGGCGTTTGGCATGCTCTGCTTCAGGTAGGCGGTTCAGGTAGATTGTTCTCTGTCTTGTCTGAGGTGTTAGTGTGTATGTTTTGCATGTAGCTACGAAGACCTTTTTGTCGCCTAACTTGGCAAGTATTCTCGGTTGCTTCCGACCGGTTCCCAGATGAACTGTAAACCCTCCGTCTTGGAGAAGCTTAACCACCTTCTCCATGTAAAACTTTTTTGATTGCCTCCTTCCCTCAAATTTTAAGGCGGCCTCTTCAATTGCGGTGGCTAAACTTTCAAGCTTTTCGGTGAGGCCGTGCTGCGCATCTTGAATCCTCGATATTTCAGAGACTACCTCCTTTAATTTGGCTAGATGGTTTGTTAGCTGCGTCAGAACAGCCACTGTTTCCTTAAAGAGGTTCTCAGCTTCATTAAGCCTAGCATCCAACTGCGCAAGGAGGGACTTTGTAAAATTCTCTAAAAGTTGCCGAAACTTTTCCTCCCAAGCTATTAACGCTTCATATGTTTTGAGCGCCTCCTCTAGTTTAGTTGCGTCTCTTCTGGCGCATGTTTTGTAGGCAACAATCCCCACAGCCACAGATGCTACGATCCCACATGTTACGCGAAGAACGTCAACCGAGACTATAAAACCGGCGAAGAAGAAGCCAACGTAAAGGGCGACATCCACCTCGAAAACACGCATAAATACAGTCCAGGGCGAAAGCTTAAAGAGATACCTATAAAAATCCAAGATTAATACGCTAATCACCATGTTTAGTAGTAGGATAACCAGCACTACACTGTCCATACCGTCCCCTCCGGGCAGTGGTCAGACTGTAGAACTTGTTTAAAATGTGGGCTTCTATTTTTAATCATACCAAGAATTCTGAATGTTCCAGCGCTCAAGTTTTGGCGCCTAGAAGGAAAGCATCTTGCTAGATGGGCAAACAAGTATTTCAGTCTACCAACAGCTTCACGAGCGCACGCCAAGCTTCGACCTTGACGGTTAACTCCAGCCTCGGCGGGACATGTGGCAGTTAAATGCTTGGCTGGGCGCGATCGACCGCTGCCTGAAGCCTTAATAGACGAGTTCCCTTCAACAAGGAATCCAATAAGCGTTAACATCAGGCTCGCTCCCCTGAAACATGAAGAAGTCGCAGCCAAAGGGGCATTCTCGCCAAAAACGTGTGGACGTCGAGTTCCTCATCCTCTAATAGCAGAACCAATTTTAGAGGTGAGTTAGACGGGAGTTTAAGCGCAAATGTCTTTAGGGGTTGAAGGTTGATTTTTCTGTTCATTTTCCTCGACTAAGAAATGGTTGAACTGACAATTTCGGATATCTGCGCCCGAAATGTTGGAGAATCCCTTTAAAATGTTGGAGAACTCATTTTTAAATGAGAAAGCCCACTATGTATTGTTGGAGATGTCAAGTAGAATCGAGGATTTCATCCGAGAAAGAAGGTTTGTGTTGAAAAGGGATCTTCGGGAGAGTTTTAAGGGCGTTATTTCCGACAGCACCTTTTATAATCGGCTGAACACCCTCGTCAAAAATATGGAGATATGCGAAGTGGAGCTGAAGGCCCTATGGAAATATGTTGTGCTGAACGATTTAGGGAGGAGGGAAGAGTTTGTTCATGGGCGACTGTTGGACGCCTACCTATGGGGTTATGACGGCAAACTTTTCGAGGAAATCCTCCATTATTTCAGGGATAAGGGAGATGGACGATTTAGATTTAAACCCTACGCTAATGGAAGAGAGGTGCTGGTTTCAGTCTCTCCAAGCAAGTTTTCAGAAAATTGTAAGGCGAAGATTAGGATAGCTCCTCCTTCCAACTATCTGGAGTTGAGCTTGACGTGGCAGTCTAGCCGAACCATGGAGATAAACATAAACCCTGGTGAAGAACAAGCAGTCAAACTTTTCGAGCTTAGGTCAAGTGAGGAAGTTGAAAAATGGTGGGGGGGAGCCGCTGAAATCTGTGCGAAAGTCGCTTGAGGAGAAAATGTTTGAGCCGCCAAGCGAGAGAGACCAACCTCACTATGAGCATCTGAAAATGAGGGAACACCAATATAGTAGGCGATATTTGCTTGGAACTTACCCATATCTAACAGGTTTAGCTGAGACCGACAAAAGCCACGAAGACATTCTGATGAAAACCGTGATGTCCGAGGGTGTAGCGGTAACAGTCTTCTCAGTATACTGTAAAGACGCGTATGACAGGAGGTTGTATCTGCTACATCGCCGAGTGGAAAGCGGGGATGGACTGCTAGAAAAATATTTCCTGTGTTATGATCTCTACGAGATCACAAAATTCACCACAAGAACTGCGGGGGGTAGAAAAGAAAGGGAATACAGCTCTAAAGACTAGAGTTAGCTTTGAAGCCTCACTATTACTTTCCTGTTTGGCAGCGTTGCCACATATTCCCACCCTTTTTCTAGGTATTTTTCGAGTTCGTTGAGGCTTACGACTTTCTGTGCTTCACAATCCATACCAGCATTTCCAAGAAGCCTCTTTCTGACAAGGTCTTGGAATTCCTCGTCGCTTAATCCAGTTATGTCTATTTTGCTGATTTCTTCACGGCTGAATCCAGCTACCAGCAGCAGCTGCCTTCTGAATTCCTCGACGAGCTTCTCCCTGACAGTTTCGGGCTTTGTTGTCTGCAGGTATTCTTGGCTTCGCCTGTAGGCTTCACGCATGTCCTCTATCACGTCTTCAGGCAGCCTACACTTGTTCGTTGTATAGCGGTTTTCTATGTCGCCTTTATGTCCCATCCAGAACTGCCTATAATCGCGCAGCACCAAGCCCTTAGACTCCGCCAGCATCAGTTGCGTGTCAAAGCAAGCCCTCAAAACGTATGGTCTCCACTTAAAACCTGCCTTTCTTATGGCGGCTCTTATCATATCGCCTATGTTTGTGGACCTTATGAACGGCTTAGGCGCAACTTTAGGCGTCAGTATTGGCGAGTCTGGCACAAGTTTCTCGCCCTCTTTCAGTCTGCTTTCCAAATAGTCTTTTAGGTATTCGCATCCTTCTTCGCTTAGGAAAGTGAAGTATTGGTGTCCGCCTTTGCTTAGCTCCCTGCGCACAACAACAATCGTTGGCACTTTTTCAAAGATAACCTCGCCATTTTCAATCTTCATTTCTGGAAAATCCTTTATTCTTAGGCCATCTGTTCCTTCATAGTTGCCCAAGGTTTCAATTCTTAAGCCGCTGTGGGCAAGCAGGGCGCATGCGCATCTAGCCCTCAAGTCTCCGCACATCAAAATTTTTCTAAGCTCCTGTTGGGTTGGAACACGCTCATCCCTAAGCGTCGGCGTGTCATCAGCATCCTTAATCTTAATTTTAACCTTAACTTCAACCATGTTGAAGGAAAGCCAGGATTTGATGGCCTTCACGCATGACTTGATATAGCTGCCAGCCTTACCCTCACGCTCCAATCTGGAGACAAAATCTGCCAAGAGCATGCCCAGGGCTTTTTCGCTCATTCCCAAAAGGTCTTTAGGCTTAAGGTTCAAAGACCTACACGCAGAGCCAAGCCTCCGCAAATACACGTCAGCCGTAACCCTCGAACCCCTCGCCACATTCTCATACCAACGCCTAACATCCACATCCTCAAGCAGATAGGCATAGCTCTCCCTAACCATAAACCATCAAATAACGTTAAGCGCGGTTGTCGCATATAAAGGTTCCGAACCCAAAAAGGAGCGGGCCCGCTGGGATTTGAACCCAGGACCTCCGGCTCCGCAGGCCAGCGTCATAATCCATTCTAGACCACGGGCCCTTTCGCCATAAAAGGGCAAAATACTTCCACACTAATAAGCCTTAAGAAAAATGGCATAAAAATTAAAAGTGTTGGAACTATTGCATTAGGCTATAAGGATATAATTCAGTGGCTACTTTAGCGAAATTTTAAATTCTAAGGAGTGCTTAATGATTTTGGGGTTGATTTGGGTCAAAATACCACATCCAAATGTTCTCATGGCGAAGTGGAGCTTTTAGGCGAGCAGAAGGGCGAGAAGGGAGTTAACAGATATTATAAGTGCCGTAAGTGCGGCAGCGTCTTGGTGCTTTCAGAAGATGGAACATTGTACGAGGTGCCTAAAAAAGAAGAAAACAAAAATAGAAACACATTATCCTTCGAAATTTCTAGAATTTTCTTGGCTAGGGAATCTGTCCGGATTTTTATGGGGAATGAACATGGCGTCTGCGAATTCTGAGGGAAATTCTGGATCGCTTGCCAGTTCAATGTAGCGGATTCGCCTAGAAAGCATCTCAGCCGTTTTTCTGGCGTCTGTGGATATTAGAGCCATCTTTGCGCCTGAAAGCGCAGTGTTCCCCACAAACTTTATCCTTTCAGTTGGAATATCGGGGAATAAGCCCATCATTTTTGCGTTTTCTGGATTTATGTAGGTTCCGAAGGTCCCTGCGATTAGAAGACTGTCAATATCCTTTAGCAGGACATTCTTTCTCTTCATAAGTATTAAGCATGCGGCGAATATGGCTGCTTTCGCGAGTTGCAGTTCATTTATGCCTTTTTGAGTTATTGTTATGTCAATGCCTGCTCCGCTATCCTCAGCCCACACCAAACAAATTCAAGACCGCCATCAGGTGTCTTTCTTAGTCTAGGATTATTGATCCCTGCTTTGAAACGACCCCTATCATTTATAATTCCAAGCCTATAAAGCTCAGCCACCGCGTCGATTATCGCGGACCCACAAGTTGCATAGTCGACTTCATAGTTAGATTTTATGGAAATTCTTTCAATGGCACCAGTGACAGCCTTCATTCCATGCTTGATATGGCCGACCTCGAAGGCTGGGCCGGAAGCACAGGAGCAAGACAGTATATCCTCAGAATTTCCTACAAAAACCTCTGTGTTCGTACCAATATCAATAAGCAAAGAAAGCCTATCAGATTCGTGTGTGCCGCTTGCTAGCACATCTGCAACCGCATCAGCACCTACAAAACCAGCGATTACGGGGAGAACATGAACATTCCCTTCCGGACACATGCTCAAACCCAGCTCTCTCGCCTTAACGTTTACGGGACTCTTTAGGGCTGGCGTAAAGGGAGACGCTGCCACAAATTTTGGATTTATTCCTAGGAAGAAATGGTGCATCGCTGTGTTTCCAACAACAGTCATTTCATAAACATTTTTGGGGTTGACACCGGCCTGTGTACATGTATAGCCCAAAATATTGTTTACAGTCTGAATTAGAAGCCTATGCATGATCTCCAACTTATCTTTATCATTAGCGGAGGAGGTGATCCTGGAGATTATATCTTCACCATAGATCAGCTGGGGGTTTTTCTATAAAGCCCACCTCAACAGTTCTTCCTGTTACTAAATCTACAAGGCAGCCCACAATCTTGGAGGTGCCTATATCCACCGGAAACCCAACAGCAAGGTTTGACATGCAAGCCTGTATCCAACGTTCAATTCACTGCTGGATAAGTGTCTCCTCTCAGCTTCTGTTGCTTCTTCAACAACTTCCTTAATCGGAATTATTACGCGGCATTTCCCACATCTGCCCATCCCGCCACACTCAGACCTAATAGCAATGCCTGCCTTATATGCGGCCTCAAGCACGCTGATTCTGGAAGAAACCTCGACTCTTCGACCTTCAGGTTCGAATATAACGGTTACAGGCTTTTTTATAATAGTCAGCAAGAGTTTAATTTTTGAATAAGATAACCTTTATGAAAAGGAAAATTTGAATAGTCTATAGCAGTGGCAAGTTTTTTATTAACAACTAAAGTAAAAATAATCTACTGGGTTGGGGTTTTATGGGCAGCTCTGATGATCTTGTCAACGCGCTAGCAGACCTAAAGGAAGAGGAACCCTTAGGATTGTTGAGGAGAAGCTAAACTCCGGTGAGGATCCTTTCAAAATTCTAGAGGATGTCCGCCGCGGTATGGAGATTGTAGGCTTTGTGCAATCTATTGCCCATTTGGGGGACCCAGAATTAACCCGAAAAATGGAAAACCCTTAAAGTGTGACCTATGCAACGGCAATCCTATATGCGTCAAATTCTGCGAACCAAAAGCCATACAATATGTGGATGCAACACAGGCAAATATGATAAAACGCAAGAACGCAGCTATACGATTTTCAGAATTGGTTAAAAACCTGCTTGGAACCTTGTGAAAAACTCCTATTTTACCATTCAACAGTCCTCAGCACCTCACAGTAATTATAGATGAGGGAACATCAAATTGAGTGCAACACCAGACCCGAAATTCGGACTTGAAATTCTAACGCCGCAAAATGCCGCAAACATTAGGGTTTGTATACAATGTGGAAAATGCTCATCAGTCTGCCCTTTAGTACGACACAGAGAGCATTACTCACCAATAGAGGTTATTAAAAGTGTTACTTTAGGATTAAAAGATATTGTCTTAAGCTCGGATGAAATTTGCTGTGCCTTACCTGCCAGGCCTGCACAAAAATATGTCCGGCGGGAATCAAATTCCAAAAATTTATGGATGATCTCAGAGAGGCATTAAAAGAAAGAGGAATCACTGATTATATTTTACGATGTAAACGTTGCGGAAAGGAATTCACAACAACTCCGATTTTAAAGTTTGCAGAAAAATTGGTACTGGAAGAAGTGAAGGTGGATGAGGACTATTTGATGCTTTGTCCCCAATGCAAGACGCATGTGCTATTAGAAAAGTCGGCGCCGTGGTATGGAAGGGGAGTGATATAGCCGCCAATAATTGCTATTTTCCTTTGAATACAGGTTTCCTTTTTTCTATGAAAGCGTTTACGCCCTCTCGGTAGTCTTCCGTCGAGGCCATTAATCCTGCAGCCTTAGCCTCGCAAGCCAACCCCGTTCGCAAGTCAACGGAATCGCTTAAATTAACTAAGTACTTGGACATTTTTATTGCTAGTGGAGGTTTACTCATTATTTCTTTTGCCAGCTCTTCCACGGCTGCCTTTAACTGATCCGGTGGCACAACCTTATTTACTAGGCCTATGGCTTCAGCGGTTTTGGCATCAATCACCTTACCTGTGAATATTAGCTCTTTTGCAATTGCCTTGCCAACAAAGCGGGGCAGACGCTGTGTTCCACCGCCGCCTGGAAGAAGGCCTACATTCACTTCTGGTTGTCCCATCCTTGAATTTTCTGAGGCTATTAGAATGTCGCATGCCATGGCAACTTCTAGTCCTCCGCCAAGAGCAAAACCGTTGATGGCAGCAATAACCGGCTTTCCAACATCCTCTATGGTCAAAGTAGCCTTATGTAGGAGTCTTGACAATTCCCATAGCTCGACTGCAGAGACATCTTTAACTGACTTCAGATCTAAACCAGCACAAAAGGCCTTCTCGCCGGCGCCCGTTAAGACTACAACTTTAACGCTCTCATCCTTATTCGCATCCTCTAGCGCGCAAATTAACTCCTGAATTGTTTCCCTGTTTAGAACGTTCAGCACCTGCGGTCTGTTTATGGTTATTGTAGCTATCCCATCTTTTTTCTCGTAGATAATATTTTTAAATTCCATTTAGAATTCCATTCATACTACAATTTATCTAGTTTAATCATGCAATTACTTTATAATTTTTTCCGCTAATGACATAACCGCCGACGAGATTTATTTAAATGCATATTTTTGGAGAATGAGACTCAGCATTGTTCTAGAAGCATAGCCATTCCTTGACCGCCGCCTACACACAGAGCCACTAGCCCGTTTTTCAAGTTTCTTCTTCTCATTTCATGGATAATAGTCACCACTAGCCGAGCCCCTGTACAGCCTATAGGATGCCCTAAAGATATGCCGCTTCCATGAATATTTGTCTTCTCAAGATCAAGGTTTAGTTCTCTTTGGCAGGCAATAAACTGAGCTGCAAAGGCCTCATTAAGCTCTACAACTTCTATATCCTCTATTGTCTTACCAGATTTTTCAAGAACCTTTTTCACGGCTGGGACAGGGCCCAAGCCCATAAAGGCTGGATCAACTCCAACTGAAGCATAACATGTAATCGCCGCAAATGGTTTAAGACCTAATTCTTCAGCTTTTCGCTCACTCATTAGTACAACCGCGGCCGCTGCATCATTTATTCCTGAAGCATTTCCAGCGGTTACTGTTCCATCCTTCTTAAATACTGGTGGCAGTTGCGCCATCTTCTCGAGGCTCGTATCCATAGGACGCTCGTCCGTATCGAATATTATTGGTTCCCCTTTCTTCTGTGGGACTTTAACGGGAACTATCTCCTCCTTAAATATTCCATCAAGTATCGCCTTCCTCGCCCGCTTATGACTTAGGAATCCTATTTCATCCTGCTCTCTTCTTGAAATGTTATATTTTTGGGCGATGTTTTCAGCCGTCATTCCCATATGATATCCGTAAAAAATTTCCCATAATCCATCATAGACCATCAGGTCTATTAGTTCTCCCCTCGTGTCGATGTTCATGCGGTAACCCCAGCGTGCTTTCGGCAGCGCGTATGGCGCTTGGCTCATATTCTCCATTCCACCGGCAACCACCACCTCAGCCTCGCCTGCCTGGATTGCTTGAGCCCCTAGAGCTATAGCTTTTAGCCCCGAAGCACAAATTTTGTTGACTGTAAATGCTGGTGTTTCTTTAGGTATGCCAGCAAATATTGATGCTTGACGGGCTGGGTTTTGACCTTGGCCGCCTTGCAAAACATTCCCCATAATTACCTCGTCAACTTGCACCTCCTGTAAAGAATCATCATAATCGTAGTATTTTTTCTCTAGATCAGTCATTTCTAATCCTTTAAGACCGAAAGGAGCATAACTTAGCAGTTTTTTGCTTGAAACAGGCTTTAAACCAGCTCTTTTCAAAGCCTCTTTAATGACTATACTGCCTAAGGTTGATGCTGGGATATCCTTTAACGTGCCTCCAAAATTTCCTATTGCTGTTCTAACCCCGCTAACAATTACGGCTCTTTCCCTCAATTTTTCCATGATTTTTCACTTTGCTATTTGTGCATTATTTCTTTGCCATTTCCATTAAAAGTGGGTCAGGTTCATACCAAGGCTTTCCATATTTCTCTTTCAGCTGCTTTAGCATATTAACGATTTTATCCACTCCATACTCGTCTATGTAATCAAATATTCCTTTTGGATATCCCAACCCCAGCTTCACTATCTTATCTAGATCATTACGTGTCACCACGCCTGCACGGACAAAGTATGCACCATGGTTTAATGTCGATGCTGTTAATCGAATCGGGTCAACTTTTTCAGCAAGTTCCCTCGGAATTTCCACCTTTTTAAATACGCCCGGGCCAGGGTATTTGTAGAAGCCTTCTCCGCTCTTAACTCCCAGTTTTTCCTGCTTTACATACTCTACGATTAATGGGCACATATCAACATGGAGGCCTTCTATCCACTTAGCATCAATTTTTCTACGCACACTAAACTCAGTGTGGTAGGATATGTCAATTCCAGATAAATCAATGGTTTCAAGGGGGCCCATTGGATGACCCAGTTTATATCTTGCACATGCATCTATTTCCTGGGGTTGCTTCTCCTTCGTAAACCATCCAAGCAGCCTCTCTGAGCAAATGTTCGAAAAGCGCAGAAGAAACGAACCCCATGGATCCCTTTTCAGGATAACAGGTTCCTTACCAATCTTCCTTGCCAATTGTTCCGTGGCAATAATTGTTTCCTTGTTTGTTTTCTCACCGGGGATTATTTCCATTAAAGGCTGCAACACTGGAGGGTTGAAAAAGTGAGCGCCAATAACCTGGCCTGGCCTGTTTGTGGCCTCTCCAATTATCGTTATTGGGATTGTACTCGTATTGGATCCGAGAATAGCATGACTTGGCGCATACTCGTCTAAATCCCTAAAAATTCTTTTTTTAAGGTCAACGTCCTCGAAAACAGATTCAAATACGAAGTCTGCGTCCCTAACACTTTCTTTCAAATCTACCGTTGTTTTAATTCTACTTAAAGTTTCATCTCGCTGATTCTCGGTGATTTTTTTCCTTTCAACTAATTTATCAAGACTCCATCTTATCTTTGAAATAGCTGCATCTAAAATTTCTTTCTTAATATCGTTTAGATAAACTTCGTATCCAGCCATGCTACATATTTGTGCAATGCCATGTCCCATTGTGCCGGATCCTATAACTGCTATCTTCATACGGCATCTCTTCCATAACATACAATGTACTAAGAGAACATGAATATAAATAAAAATTAATTCGATAAACCGAAACTGCCAGTATCACCAAGCACCAAAGTTTGACAGCAACCCACCAATGATCCATTAAAGAAAAAAATAAAAGGGAGCACACCCTTATGTACATTAACACTGTTTACTGAAATGATGAAACTGCGAAACATCTGGGAATGCGGTTACATGGTTAAGGTCGCGCTTGTCGGTTTTGGCACCAAGGGATCAGGTATTGTTCCAGTCTTTGGGCAATACCAGATCCCATGGAGCCAAAACCAACAACCGCGACCTTAGCCATGTAACCGCATTCCCAGATGTTTCGCAGTTTCATCATTTCAGTAAACAGTGTTAA
>CAZZKO010000090.1:0-3865 GCA_964654925.1 uncultured Candidatus Bathyarchaeia archaeon | reverse complement strand
TTATGGGCTTTAAACCAGAAACGCCTATTGCCACGTTTATTTCACCCTCCCTTAGGGGACGACCATGAGTGTCGGATATTATTACGGCAACGTCCTTTCCAGTTAGCTTCTTAATTTCATGCCTAATCCTTGCGGCAGAGGCGTCCGGATCCTCCGGAAGCAGTGCAACACATCTTTCTCCTGGAACATTGGATTTATCAATCCCAGAGTTTGCACATATAAATCCGCTTTTTGTTTCCGTTATGATTTTACCATTAACCATGCGTACAATCCCCTTTGATTCCCTGAGGATAACCTCAACCACTGCCGGATCCTTGCCGTAAAGCTCTGCAAAGGTTTTAGCGAAAGTTGAAGGGACAACATTGTCCAAGTTTATAACACGACCTTCAGCCTTAGATACGGCTACATGGGTAACCACAATAATGTCCCCGTCCTGAATAGGAGTTCCCTGTCTTTCAGCAGCTTTACATATAAGCTCAGCTAGATTGTCTCCAGCCTTTATAAGGGGTAAACCTTGTATTTCGATGATCTGAATAACGTTCATAGGAACGTTCACAAACGCACCTATTGAGTGTAGGGTTCTTATAATTTTCTCCTAAAGTCTCTATATCTCACCGTATACGGCTATGGCCTTTTTAACCATTGTTTTGTGGTTGGTGCGTGCAAAAATTTTAATTATTAACGGTTATCTCTTAAGTTAAGATGATGTCTCATGAAAATATTACATGAATTTGTTCCGTCGCGTAAATTTCTGAAACTCGCTGAAGAAACAATAGATTTGGTTGACGGCTGGAATATCACTGACAGCGCTGCCGGAGTTCCGGCACCCAGCGGTACAGCGATAGGCTGCGTGCTTAAGGCTAAGTACCCTGAAAAAATTGTGGTACCAATATTCATACTTCACTATAAGGGTCCAGTGGAAGTAGGGGGTTTAGCTTTAGCCGCTGACGCCGTGGGCCTCGACGGCTTAGTGCTCACCATGGGCGACATTCCCAAGTACGGTGAACCCATAAAAATGTTAAAATCCTCTGAGGAGGCCCGCGATTTCCTACGCACAACGGTCAAGGTTAAAAATTTGAAGCTAGGCTGCTTGCTTAGTGCACGCAAATCCCTGGAGGAAAACATTGCCAGAGCAAGAGAGCCATGGGACTTCATATTCTTTATGCGCCTTGAAGATAAAACCCTCCCACAGCTAGAGCAGCTGGCAAAAGAATGCAAGCGTCTAAACAAGCCCATATACTCCTACTTCTTAGTAGGTACTCCAAAGAATGCTGAAATTGTGAAGCTAATTGGATGGCCGGTTACAACAACTATGGAAAAAGTGGAGGAGACTGCGGCAAAGCTGGAAAATATAGTAGACGGTATAATAGCAACATGCGCCGGAGATTATGAAGGCGATTTGACGTTACTGAAAAAGCTTCAGAAGTTTAGAAAGTAACAGTTCAACAGCTCTTCTTTTTGTTTCTTCTTTTTGTTAGACGTTATTTTTAGGCAAGATGTTATATTGATGGATATAACGTACCTAAATTATGGAATGTTTAAAACTTTTAAGTTGTCATTAATCAATATATAAAAGTCGATTGACATGAGCTTCCCTAAGGTTAGTTTTGAAGAATCCTTAGTGAAGAATGTTGTGGGAGCTGGAAAATGCGTCGGTTGCGGTACATGTGTTGTTGTCTGTCCCTATGGATGCTTGGAGCTTAAACAAGGCACACCAACAATAGTGAAGGAATGCAAAAATTGTGGGATATGTGCTCAAGTATGCCCCCAGAACGAGTTGGTACAATCCAAGGCTGAAGCTTCTGTTTTCGGCAGAGAGAGACGGGCTGACGAAACTTTTGGCATCTATCGCAGGCTTTGTATTGCGAAGGCGAGCGACCCAAAAGTGCGGAGAATTTCTAGGGATGGGGGTGCCGTGACAGCGCTTCTGCTCTTTGCAATGGAAAAGGGAATAATTGACGGCGCTATTGTTTCTGGACTTGGGGGGATAGGCCCTTCTATCCAGTTCCAAAGCTTGCCAGTACGCCTGAGGAGATAATGGCGGCTGCTGGGACGAGATACTCATATTCGCCGAATATTTTGGCATTATCTGAGGCTGTTAAAAGCAAGAAAACCAGCGTTGCATTTGTTGGAACTCCTTGTCAGATTCGTGCGCTTCGAAGGGTTCAGATGGCCGGTTTGAAAAGTACGCGGCGCCGTTGAAGGTCCTATAGGCTTAATGTGCTCTGAAAGCTTCACTTACGAAGGACTTATGGAGGAATATATTTCTGATAAGCTGGGTATAAACCTTCAAGATATTGTCAAGATGAATATTAAGGGGAAAATGCTCATAACTACAAAATCCGAAGTCAAGACCATACCCTTGGCTGAGGTGAAACAATATGTCAGAAGGAGCTGCGGCTTCTGTCAGGACTTCAGCTCAGAACTGGCAGATATTTCTGCCGGCGGTCTTGGATTGGAGAGTTGGACCTTCATAATAATACGCACAAAGGAGGGTGAAGAATTTTTCAGCGTTGCTGAAAAATCAGGAGCCCTCGAGGTTAAGCCTTTAGAAGGGAACGAATCCGCCTTAAATCTCCTCGTAAAGCTTTCAGCAAAGAAACATAAGCAACTAAGCAATTAAACATCCCTTTTATCCCAAGTGTTGAAGGTTCTTATTTCTTCCAATTCCTTTCTCGATGGAGGGTCAGGCTGCTCATCCGCATAACCCATAATTATCATGGCTTGGGGATCCATTTCTCGAGGTAGATTCAGCACCTTTCTAACGCTGTTCTGACAGAACAGCGGCGCACATATCCAGCATGCTCCAATTCCATGATAATGGGCTAGAAGCAACAGTGTCTGGATGTAGGCTGCAACGCTTTGGACGCCCATAAAATATTCTGCCCGGCGTCTCCGTCTGTCCGGATATTTATGCATTTCCTTCATAGTTAGGCATACTATGATTACTATTGGGCTTTTGATTATTCGCTCCCAGCTTTCCCGCTTGATAATTTCCTCAGCCCTTTCCCTAGGCACACCATCCCTAAGCAGATCTGAAAGCCATGTCTTTCCCATGGCCTCAGCTAGTTTAACTTTAACCTTTTCATCCTCTATCACTACCAGGCGCCAGGGTTGGGCGTTATGCGCTGATGGAGCCCATTTGGCCTCATCTATAAGCGTGTCGATGATCTCCCGGGGGACCTTCGTGGGCTTAAACCTTCGAATGCTCCTTCTAGTTTTAACTAAGTACGCTACATCCAAGGATGGCACCGCCTAAATTCTCTTAAACATGACATTTAAGGCATGCTATGAAAACAGTTTTATGAGTTACAGACGCCTATACGTTGGATGCCTATGGGCAAGGTTGTGGCCCTCGCAGGAGGCGTTGGTGCAGCTAAGCTTTTGAGGGGAATGGTTAGAGTTGTTGATCCTGAGGATTTGACGATAATTGTCAATGTTGGGGACGATGCCGAGTTTTATGGGCTCCATATAAGCCCAGACCTCGACATAATAATTTACACCCTAGCTGGAATAGTTGATGAAGCCAAGGGCTGGGGAATCGCTGACGATACTTTTAATTGCTTAGAGATGCTTGGAAGGTTGGGGTTTGAAACATGGTTTAGGCTAGGTGACAAGGACCTGGCAGTGCATATTGCCAGGACTATGATGCTTAAGAGTGGCATGACGCTCTCCCAGGTTACAGCCAAACTATGTGAAAAGCTAGGAGTCAAGGCTAGGCTTATCCCAGCAAGCGATGATCCTGTCCGAACAAAAATTCAATCTGGAGATCTGCTTCTGGATTTTCAAGAATACTTTGTCAAAAGGGGGACGGCTGACAAAGTAACGGGCATAATTTTTGAGGGGGCGGAGAAGGCTAGACCGG
>CAZZKO010000089.1:0-5502 GCA_964654925.1 uncultured Candidatus Bathyarchaeia archaeon | reverse complement strand
TATTGCGGTGGTTATGATTGATGGAATTTCAGGTATGACGCTGGTTCCTTGGATTAAAACTATATGTGGTGTGCTGTGGTTGTAGGTGAAGTAGAGATATGTATAGTTTTCGTCTTCGAATCTGGTGTAGTCTGTTATCGGTGTAAATGAGGGGTTCCGTGTATCTTGAAACTACGGATGTTATGGCCGCGTCGTAGAGATCTTGGAACGTGGCGCCTATGGGCAGTTCGAAGCGTGAAGCCACGCTTAAGGCTGTTCCGAACATTAGCGCCGCCGTGTCGGCTGGGGAGGTGTTGCTTTCAACGATAATTTTTCTTGTGCCCTCCACGGTTTCTTCGACCGTTTTGGTGAATAGGGGGGTTTTCGATTAGGCTTCCTCTAATGTCTTGGGGGGATACTTCTAGGAGTTTTTGGCGGGGGTATTTGCGACCAACTATGACGAGGCTCATTTCTTGAGCTACTATGTTGACGTGTTTCTTGTAGCGTGTTGCCATCTCTGTTTGGAGGGGCCATACTTTTGGAACTACGTAGCCATGCTGGTATAGGGATTCGCTTACGACTCGCCATGCTTGGGCTGTGGGATGGGTGAACCATAAGGTGAGGACGCCGTCTTCCTTAAGGACTTTTGATGTTTCCTTTATAAACTCGTTGAAGAATTTGCTGAATCTTCCTTGGCTGTCCTCTTTATCGTAAGTTACAACTTCTCTTCTCTGGGAACTGTTGGGCTTGTCCAAGACCAGTTAGACAGCTTCATGCCAGGCTTAAATAAAAGTTCAAGAACAGGCGCTAGGGCTCGGCGCAACACAACCCAGAAGAACTCGCTCCTATCACTGTATATAACCTGCTCAAAATAAGGCGGATCAACATTTATAACATCGACACTATTTGGAGCTAGAATTGTTGAGAGTTTAGTAGCATCACCCAAGTAAATATTTACACATTTGCCAACATTTGAGCCGCGAAACTCATCACAGAGAAAACGTAGGACGGGCAGAACGCCACCAGTTGTTTTCGTCAAACTGTTAGTCTCAGCTATATCTGGCTCTAAAGCCCACATTAATGCTTCATCCACACGTTTTATTTCGCAGTATTCTTTTCTGAAGTCTAAGGTGCTCTCACCCCTCAAAGTGTTCCCAATTCCAGTCTTGAATTGTGAACCTTGCCACTTCGTTGCAATAGTGTTATAATCCACTACTTTGTCAAGCGCCAAAGCCAAATATAACGCTACTGCTGCACCAAATTCTCCATTTCTTGATGCTAGTTTTTCGGCTGTTTCTGCCACTATTTTGGAGAGTTTTGTAATTGCTAAAAGTTGTCTTGGATTGTAGAGCATATACCACTTCAATAAGCCTTTGGCTCTCGCGGTGCTTGCCCACACATTATCTGTGGAAATCTCGTCTAACGGAATAAAGTTTTGGAGGTCAAAAAGTTCATTGCTAAGCGCGTGCAATGAGCTGATGAATTTCTCTTTCTCTGATTTGTCGTCCCAAACGGCATAGAAACTGCTTCCGACCTGCTTAACTAGTGGAATATGTAAATTAAGCAGCTTTTCTTCAACTTCGGATGTTATTGGAGCGAACCCCTCAACCACTCCTTCCATTAACTCTGCATGTTCAGAAAACCATTGGTCAAAAACCGTTGTTCCATCCTTCGCTTGCCCACGCAGTTGGAACCATTTTCCACATCCCTCATATGGGCACTTAATGTTGTTCCCTCGCTTTGCAATAGTTCCAGAAGATATGGCTTTATCTGTTGTTTCAGCCGAAAACGACCTCTTTGTTTTATCATAAGTTATTTTTAGAAATCTTTTCTTAAATCTTGGAGCCTTCGTTATGGCAGGCTCTATACCTTGTATAGGAATAAGCCCACTACAGAATGGACACTTAACGCCGCGTGCAAAAATGTAGTTTTCAGCATCCTCACCATAATAGCGACCTAACTCTTCTCGTGCCTTTTGAATAAACTCTTTAGACGCCTTCAAAGTTTCTTCAAAAAGCCCAGCGTCAGCATACTTGGCTGGAAACTCAACACTAGCCTTCAAAATAAGATAAGCGACAGGATTATACTCAACAGCAACCGTCCGAAAACCAAGCCTAGCAGCCTCAAGAGGAATACTACCACCACCAGCCATAGGATCAACTACTGTAACACTGGTTGGCTGTTTCTTCAATATACTAGTAACAATGCTGGTCACGAGTTTTAGATCGGGTCTAACCGAATATATGGTTGGAACTATGTGGTTCTTTGCCGCAGTCTTAATAGAGTCTAAACCTACCCCAGAGCTTAATGCCTTGTTAGAATTTGGAGGGAGAATAGAAGCCAATGTTAATACGCGGGCGGCGCTCGCCGGTCTTCTTGCGAACCATATATGACAATTAGCAAGTTGCGGTAATCCCGCATTTATGACTTTTGGATTTACCCCAAAAGTATCAATAAAAGGTTTCCTAAACTTAGCTCTTGCAAGTCTAAAAGACATTTCAATAATGGAGCTTAAATTTGTCTCAGACAAAGGTAACCAATGTTCAATAAGCCGGGAATTAGCACTACTTGTCCCCAACGGATTCCACTCCTAAAATCCATTGTTTTAGTGCTTGTGCTTTTGGTCCCGGTCCTCCGCTTGTTGGGAAAACAACCTTAACCCCAAACTTGGCTAAATCGGGCAATGCTTTAGCATACTGTTTTCCCATAGCCAAATAAACCACTGAATATCGACCATTCCTAAACTTCTTCTCAAAAACTTCTCATTAAAAGCCCTAGCCTTCTCTAAAACTTCCTTTGAAAACCTCTGCTTACCCCACTCGCTTCCCACGGGCTCGCGATAGGCTAAAGGCGTGTCGCCATCAACTAGAGTCAAATCATCAACCATAACTACAACATCAACATCCTTAACACTGCCCAAATACTTTCGGGCAACCCTAAAAAACAAACCATCAAAACGCTCCAACGC
Source organism: uncultured Candidatus Bathyarchaeia archaeon (assembly GCA_964654925.1). Lineage (GTDB taxonomy): Archaea > Thermoproteota > Bathyarchaeia > Bathyarchaeales > Bathycorpusculaceae > DRVV01. The sequence continues at coordinate 2,555 of CAZZKO010000089.1, read as the reverse complement.
AGGAAGCAAACCATCATCACATCTACGCCTAAAAGAAGGCCCCAAAACCAACAACCGCCTCTTACAAGCCAACAGCCAAACCTCCAACAAAAAATAGAATGCAAAAACCATTTATAAAACAATAACTCCAAACACACAATCCTGCAACAGTATAAAAACCTGAAATTAAGATTTATTTAACTTCAAACCTAAGAATTGTATTGTCAATAACCTCCTCGCCTTCATAGTCCAATCTATCTACTTCGATTAAATAGCACTCCTCACACATACCAACATATATGCTTCAAACTCTTCTCACAGCATGCTTCTACCTAATTCATGGCAATCATTAAACCTCAGTCCACAATATTTACTTGAATAATTCTATTCCGTTTGTTACGATTATTTCTCTCAAGACTTATTAGGCAAATGTCACGGTTCGAGCCGGCTTAAAACGGTTATGTCAGACCTTGCTATGCTAAACTTGGGTTCACGACCTTCACAATTCGGGTCGAACCCTTTATCGCCTTAATCGGCTGCTGAAACGCGTTGGCGTCAACACTATTGTTTTCGACTCATGAGCTTAAATGTCTACCATTTTAAGTTTGATGTTGGTATTTTCCGCTGTATGGTTTTGCTCCCTGACATTTCGCCACTATCAAATGTAGGAATCTTTCGCCCTGCTTGAAGGTGTAGGGTTGATTGGAGAGGTTGACTATTTCGATGACTAATTTTCCCTTGAATCCGGCGTCGACGACTGTTGGTGGTATTAGGAGGCCTTTTCTTGCGTATGTGCTTCGCAAATTACATAAGCCCACCAGGTCGGTTGGAAACTCCACCCATTCCCTAGTTTTTGCAAGAGCAAATGCCTTCGGCTCTATTGTTAACTGGTCGCCTATGCTGAGGTCTATCCCATTCTCCCTCACCTGATCCCTGTCCAGAGGATTAACTACCAAATCACGTTGAAGTCTCTTTAGTAGCTCAACGTGACCCAGAATCACAAATCTCACCCCAGCAAGTTTATGATGCTTTCAAAGGCAAAACTTATCAACACATTCTTTTAAGTTTAACCTGCTTTAGTCGATTATATGCAACAAGCACGCTGTGACTCAGCTTTTAGAGGCAAATTAAAATAGTCCATTTTTGATCCAACATTTTGTAAGAATTTTTGCTTAGGAAACGATGACTAAATGCGCGCGCGAAAAGATGGTGGGAATTGTTTGACTAGAAAAAGGAATTTAATGAAGCAAAGTCGGATTAAGGGTAGAGAAGCTGAAAAAATTGCTGTGGAATGGTTGAAGAAAAGGGGATTTATAATACATTATTGGCACAAGGGAAGGGCTTCTAACAAACCCTATGACATATTGGCTGAGAAGGGAAGGGAGAGATGGGCTATAGATGTTAAGACGGGTGAGAAAACGGGCATAAACCTGAAGAGATTCAGAGAACTGCTTGAAAAGAAAGAATTAGAATACATGGATGAAGAAACCAAGGAAAAACACAAATTCAGGCATAACATAATTGGATACGCAATTATCATCGGCAAGGATGTCTTCCTATTTGGATACAACAAGTATAAGTGGCGCGCAATAAAGGCATGGAAAACAATAAGAAAAGAATAAAATGCCATGAAATTTGTTTTTACCAACAACATTATTCCAGCACCAAGAAACTGAAATTTGGGAAAAATAACTCGTTGATTGCAACATAAAAATTATTAAACAGACCTCTGCAAAAAATGTTTAATTGCTAATGGTACCAAGCACCCTGGTTTACATGTCCGAGATTTACATTAAGTCTATCAAGGAGCCGGGAGTCAAGAAATGGACTGAAATCTCTTTCAGAACACCTATGAGCTCACAAAGATTTGAAGATAAGCTTCCTTTTCCTCGTTACCAACAGAGAGCTGTGGCAAAGTTCCTAGAAACAATGGATGGCTATTCTTGTCGTGCACGGGCATATAGAAGACAGAAAGACGAGAAAAAGCTTAAAATAGTAAATAAAAACGCTAAGAAAGAGCTTCAGAGATACGGCAAAAGACTCTTCAAAATTTTGACTAATATTCAAAGCGTAAAAGTGAAGACTTTTGAAGATATGTTTGGCGAAAGTTTAAACCCTATAGTTTTAAACCTTGATGATGAGACAAGAAGGTTTCCGTGGGAACTTGCCTTTGACGGACAAGACTTTTTATGCACAAAATATGGAGTAGGCAGAACGTGGATTGTACAAAAAGAAGTAGAATACCTTAGCGGACACCCTCCACTGAGTAAGAAAGCTTTAGTTGTTGGACTTGATTACAAGTGGCTAGACAAGGAACAGCGGCTAGACACACCTAGCAAAGAAGCTCGTCAAGTGAAAGGAAGATTAGAGAAGCTTGGTATTCAACACTACTGCTTCGAAACGAGGAAGCAACAAAAGATCGAGTTATGGATGCCCTTTCAAAATACGTTTCGGTTTTTCACTTCACTGGTCACGGAAAATTTGTCAAAAATCAGCCTGAAGGAAAAAGGGGCAGACTGCTTCTTTATAACAATGAGGAGTTGACTGAAAATGACCTTCAAAAGTGTTTCAGGAAA
>CAZZKO010000088.1:0-12500 GCA_964654925.1 uncultured Candidatus Bathyarchaeia archaeon | reverse complement strand
ATGGAGCCGGGGTGTACGCTGGAAGGCTTCGGCCGACCAGCTCAGCCCGCGGCCCCCAATCGCCCGAGGTGTCGGGCATAGGCGGTGTCTGGACGATTTTGCTGTGAACCAGTTTTGGCCTATGCGTGGCTAGAATTTTCGTATGACACAACCTTGACTTTGGGTTTCTAATAACATTTAAGCAATCCGCCGTTATAGTCTAGCAAAAGGTGAAGCCGATGTTGGAGTTTCTTTTAAGCTTGGCCAAGGCTACTATAACCTTATTCATAATAGTTGATCCAATAGGAAACATCCCAATTTTCATAGGTCTAACTAGGAACATGTCGAAGGAGACAAGGCAGAAGGCCTTCCGCACGGCTGTAGTCACAGGTTTTATTTTGCTTGTTTCCTTCGCATTAATGGGCCAGCGGATACTCTCACTTTTTGGAATATCCATCTATAGCTTTATGATTGCAGGGGGAATTCTGCTTCTGATAATTTCAATAAAGATGTTGGTTCGCGGGGAATGGGAAGAGACAACTCAGCCCGAAAGTGTAGGCGTAGTTCCCATAGGCTTTCCATTGCTGGTGGGTCCCGGGGCCATAACCACTACAATATTGTATCTTCAAACGTCAGGTATTATGGTTGCAATATTATCCGTGCTTATAGTATTCGCTGTTGTGCAGGCAATTTTGAAACTTATAGATTCAATATACAATTTTCTAGGAAATTCAGGCTCAATTGTTATTTCAAAACTCATGGCGCTTTTAACAGCTGCTATTGCAATCCAGTACATTCTTGATGGGATCCTCTGGTATTTCTGTATACGATGATCCTCGGCCTTGTGTGCAGTTTCCACCGGCTATGATGGGCATAACCACAATCTCATCCAGGTCTTTGAGGGGTAAGTTGATGCCTCCTATAAAATCCAACCGTCTGCCATTAACAAAAATAACCATGCTCGAATTCTCCAAGTCCAATTTTACCCCCCTCTTCCTAAGCTCCACTAGCGCTTCCTTGAAGGTGGCTCCTTCAGGCAGAAAAATCCATGAATCAGCCATGCCGACCTTTTGCTGTAAATCCCCCACAAACTTTACGCGGATCTTCATTAAAACCACATAAAAGAAGGAGTAGTGATTTTAGATTTGCTCAGTCACATTGGCAAGGCCTAGTTCTTCAAGCTTCTCCCTTGTGGGTATTCCCTGCTCATTCCAGCCCCTAGCCCTATAGTAGTCCCTTAGTAGAACATCCAGCTCGAACACTTGGTCCTTCGAGGGCTCCCTTGGCATGGGCTCCTTAACGATTCTTTCAGGCGCGGTGTCTTGATTCGCATTAACCCCCTCTCGGACCAGGAAGGCTCTTTCAAGGTTGAAGATCCTCTCGCCTACAAGCTGCAGGTATCTTGGATCTTTAAACTTTTCAATGCCCGTGGCGGCATGCAACAGCTTGCTGTATAAATCCAGCGTTATCATGTTGTTACTCAATGGGAAAGTACAGAAAACCGCAGTTTCAACACTTGCGGTTTCATCTTGGACAAGCTTGGTTAGCTCACCCTTACCCTCCGTTGTAAATGGATCCACCTTCCGCGGCACACCTAAAATCTCAAACTTGTTCCATCCTATGCAGTGGCTAGCCCCAATTGTGGATGTTACAAAGTTAAGCCCATGCGCCTTTGCTGAGCGGGGGTCATAGGCTGGAAGTTCGAGACCCTTGATGTGCATGGCATACTTCTCCGCGCCCCTCCCAATAACCTCAGCAGCCCTTTTAACGCCCTCTCCAAGCAGATGGCCCAAGCCTATTCTTAGGGCTATACGCCTAACCATATCCACAACTACGTCAGGGTCGCCCCACCTCAACTCCAACCCGTCAGTTTCGCTTTTGCTTATTATTCCCTTCTCATATAACTCCATGGCGAAGGCTATGGCAACCCCTGTTGATATTGTGTCCAAGCCATATAGGTCTGAAAGCATGTTGGCAACTGTTATGGATTCTATGTTACAGTTCCCCAAAACCCCGCCATATGACCAGTGGGTTTCGTACTCTGGAAATTCCCAAACGATGCCTCCATATGGACCATTTGTAAGCTTAAAGGTCTTCCAGCATCTCATCATGCAGCTATAGCATCCGCCATGTTTAACCACGTAATTTGCCAAAACCTCAGGCGCGAATCTATGCACTCCCTCTAGGGGTAACTGTTTAAAGTTATATGTTGGAAAGTTGCCCATCGTATAGAATAGGTAGACGATGCCATCCGTGCCTAAACTCCTGAAATGCTCAAGCGCTGGGTTTTTACGGTAGGTTTCAATCTGTTCCTTAACAGCCTCATCGAAGGCCTCCTCGTCATATATTGCAACCTTCTTCGATCCCTTCACAACTATGGCTTTAAGGTTCTTTGAACCCATAACCGCACCGCCGCCGCCCCTCGAAGCTGTCCGCATGTCATCAGTAACTATCGCCGAGATCTTAACCAGCTTCTCTCCAGCCGGTCCTATCATAGCCATTCTAGCCCTTTCATCAGTCTCCTCGCGGATGAAATCCCTTGCACTCAGGGTTGTCATACCCCAAACTTTGGAGGCATCTCTGAACTCAACCTTGTCATCATTTATCCACAAATATACGGGCTTTTCAGCGCGCCCTTCAATAATGATTACATCGTAGCCTGCAAATTTCAACTCGGCGCCAAAGAAACCGCCATCAACACTTCGGCAGTATATGCCAGTAAGGGGGGACTTGAATTGGGCTATCCATCTGCTTGTAGACTGGGCCTTAGTGCCCCCTAACGGACCCGTAGTTATAACCAATTTATTGTCCGGACTTAGGGGATCAACTCCTTTAGGAACTTCGTCGAAAAGGATTTTAATGCCGAAGCCGCGGCCCCCAACGAAGTTTTCAACCAGATCCATTTTTAATGGCTCTGCAGACCATTTGCCATGCGTTAAATCAACCCTCAAAATCCGTCCCATGTAACCAAAAAAGCCCTTTTCCTCGCTCACAAATATCCCAATAAACTTTTGTCATGTTAGATCATTTAAGTTTTATCAAATTCTAAGCGCAATTATTAAACAACGGATACAATAAGTCGTAAAAAGGGTTTCCATGCGAGAGTTCATCCTTTATTCCCGCACTGGAAGGACAGACTCAAAATGGGCTAACCTGCATGATGCTGGACGGTTGGACGTAGTGTACGAGTGCATAATTGCAAGCCTATTCCTATCCCGTGCCATAAGAAGGGATGTGGCATTTCATGCGGTTCTCTATGGTCCTCCAAGGCCACCCCTACACTTAGAAGTAAATGGTGTATCTTTGTTTGATGTGAGGACTGATCAGCAAACATGGGAAAAAATCTTGAGGAAAGTCCTTTCCGGGCAGGAGCATCCCGGAATAAAAGTTTCGAAAACAGGCTTTGAAACCCTTGTGAAGGAAAGGGCGGAAAGTGCCAAAAAAATATACGTCCTAGAGGAGAGTGGAAGCGATATCTCGCAAATACAGATAGATGATAACCCGGTGTTTGTCCTCGGAGACCAGGTGGGCTTGCCCAAGAAATGCGAGGCCTTTGTTTTGCGCTACGGGGAAAAAATCTCGCTTGGAAAAAAGCCGTACCTTGCGGCCACTTGCATAACAATCTTAAACTATTTAATGGATAGAAAAGAAACGCTGCAAAAGCGCTAAATTTTTATCCATCCAATTTCTGGTTTAAACTGTTCAAAAGTATGTGGCAATTCTGTTTTAGGAGGTGAAGCGGTAATGGCGTCGATCCGCGAACTGCCAACAACGCCTGTTTCAAAATTCGAGAGGATAGGCGCCCACACCCATATCAAAGGCCTAGGCCTTGACGAAAATCTGAGAGCAGCCAAAATAAAGGATGGAATGGTTGGTCAGGAGAAGGCGAGGGAAGCAGCCGGGCTCGTTGTCAGAATGATTAAGGAGGGAAAGCTCAGCGGGAAATGCATAATTCTGGCAGGGCCTCCCGGCACGGGAAAGACGGCCATAGCAGTTGCCATATCAAAGGAACTTGGCGAAAACGTTCCCTTCATACAGATGAGTGGAAGCGAAATTTACAGCACTGAACGCAAAAAGACGGAGATCCTGATAGAAGCCATAAGGAAATGTATAGGTGTTGAAATTCATGAGATGCGGAAGGTCTACGAGGGAGAGGTTACAATGATGGACATCAGGACAACCTCCCATCCTTATAACCCATACCAAAAGATCCCAGAAAGCATAAGATTAACATTGAAAACAAAGGATGAGGAGAGAACCATAGAGGCAGGCGCCTCCATAGCCCAACAAATAATCGCCGAAGGAGTATCCGAAGGTCATGTGATCCAAATAGACGCGGAAACTGGCAGAGTGGCTAATCTTGGACTTTGCCTAGAAAGCCAGAAGGGAAAAACATATGATGTGGACACGAGGCGGAAGATCCCAAGACCCGCTGGGAAAGTTTTGAAAGAGAAGGAGTTCGTTTACATGCTAACCTTGGCGGATTTAGATGAACTCAACGCTAGGCAGCGTTCAGGTGGACTGTTCTCGTTATTCTTTGGAGGAGCTGAATCAAAGGAGATAGACACTGAAGTGCGGATGGCAGTGGACCAACAGGTCAAAGAGTGGGTTGACAGCGGAAAGGCCTTCATCCATCCTGGAGTGCTGTTCATAGACGACGCTCACCTCCTAGATCTGGAAGCCTTTAGCTTTCTTGGGAGGGCCATGGAAAGCGAGCTTGTGCCAATAATAATCCTAGCGACAAACCGTGGTGTTGCCAACATTCGGGGAACAGACATAAAAAGCCCCTTGGGCTTTCCGCTGGACCTTATTGATAGGTCCGTAATAATAACGACCCAGCCTTACGACCTAGAGAGCGTCATGGAGATCTTAAGAATCAGAGCTGAAGAGGAGAAAATAAAGCTAAATAAGGATGCCCTTGAAAAGCTAGCTAACGTGGGTGTAAGGAGCTCTTTAAGGTATGCCGTTCAGCTTCTTAGCTTGGCGGCTCAAAACGCCAAAGCTTTCAATAGAGATGATGTTACTGTTGAGGATGTAGAGAGGGTTGATGATCTGTTCATGGACGTAACTGAAGCTTCAGAATATCTGAGAAAGTATGAAGAAAAGCTTTTGACTCACTAGAACAAACCTCAGTCATATCTCCAGCATTTTTGAAGCATCAGATCAAAGGGCGTTAAAATAAGGGCTAAGGCTCAAAAGAAACGGAAAAAATGCGAACCCGATTTTTTAGCTCAAGAAATGAATGTCAAATATAATTATTTTCCCTTTTATATATTAGTCATCATAAAACTGCCCTGGTGCCTAAGTACCTGCCTACTATGGGGATTTTCATTCCGCATTTTGGGCATTCCTTTGAATTGGTGATTTTATATTGCAGTATATAGCCTCCATATCTTTTAATTAGGATCTCCTTGCAGTTTGGGCAGTATGTGTTTTCATACTTGTGGCCTGGGACGTTTCCAATGTAAGGGTAAAGCACACCGGTCTTTTTGGCCATTTCATAGGCTTTCTCTAGAGTTTCAACCCTTGTAGGTGGATTATAGAATTTATATGCTGGAAAATAGCGTGTGAAGTGTAGCGGAGTTTCAGGTCCAGCATTTTCCAAGTGCTTCTCAATAATCCATTTTATGGTCTCATCGTCGTCGTTTACTCCGCTTATAATAAGGTTTACGATTTCAACATGTAATCCCAGCCTTTTTGCCTCCCTGACATTTCGCCAAACCTTGTTAACGTCTATTCCACCGCAGTATTTTATATAGACATCCTCATCCCCCTTTATGTCTATTTTAATGGCATCCATTCCAGCCTTGAAGAGACTCTGTAAGACCTCGATGGTCATATAACCGTTAGAAACGTAGCAGCAATACTTGATTCCCCGGCTTTTCCCATACCTGAAGGTTTCAAGATTCCATTCCGTTAGAAGCGTTGGTTCTTGAAAGCTTGCGCATAAACCAGCGTCTCTATTTTTTAAGGCTAACTCCGCAATCTTTTCCGGAGGGTAGTGGGTGGCTTTAGCTGGGTTTGGAGCAACCTTTGATAGGTTGTAGTTTTGACACCAAGGACAATTAAAGTTGCATGACCATGTAGAGAATGTTAAGGCTGTGGATCCGGGCCAATAGTGGAAAAAGGGCTTTATCTCAATAGGCCGGCTCTCAACGGCGCTTAAATCTCCATAAACCCGAGTGTACAGTTTCCCATCAATGTTTACCCTTGTTTTACAGAAGCCCATCTGCTCCTCTTGGATCTCACATCGTCTCTCACATAGACTGCAGACAACCTCTTTTCCCTTGCCCTTCTCATAGAAAATTGCCTCCCTAACCCTCGGGTAACCCGGAATGCCAGCCATGTTAGAACCTTCTGAAATGCTCCCAACCCCTGGGCTCTATTAGCTGTCTCCTGCCAAGTGTTTCTAAAATAACCTGCCTATCCTCTGTGGCTCGTCCAATCTTAATTAAACTGCCGCCAATTTTTCTGACAGCCTCTTCTGCCCTGCTCCAAAGTGTTGGATTTATAGTTAGAACAAGCTCGTACTCCTCACCGCCATAGAATACTAGGTCAAGGGGGTCCAAGCCATTTTCTTCAGCGAAGATCTTCGCCTCAGGGGCCAATGGAACATTGTCTATAACGAACCCTACACCACTGGCCCTTGCGATCTCATAGAGGCTCCAAGCTAGGCCGTCGCTTGAATCTATGGAGGCAGTCACCGCGCCTGTGGCGCTTAGAGCTAGTCCTTCTTTAAGCCTTGCTTTTGGCATGTATATGGAATCCACCAAGGTGTTATATACTTCATTCGGGGCCCCAAGCCCATCAATGAGAAGCTTAAGACCTGCCGCGGTTTTGCCAAAAGGTCCTGTCACGGCAACGAAATCTCCGGGTTTAGCCCCCCTCCGCCTCACCACGCTGTCTTTTTTGGCTATACCAAAAACTGAAAGGCTTATTATCAGATCTGGAGCCTCGTTTGTATCTCCGCCTAGAATATACACGCCGTACTCGCGGGCACCAGCATCCAGTCCCTCACCTATAGCCTCAATATCCCCTTCGCTCAATTCCGATGGCAAACCAAGGGAAACAAGAATGCAGAGGGGTTTCACACCCTTCGCGGCGAAGTCGCTTATATTCATCACCACAGCCTTACGGGCTGCTTGCCATTCATTCATTCCAGGCGGAACATCAGTTTTTCCGACAAGCATGTCAGTTTTCATAACAGCCAAATAATCATCGCTAATGGGGTAGGCTGAAACGTCATCGCCAAAGGGTATGGGCATATCCGGCATTTTTGTAAGCCTTTCCAGTATCAACTCGATAGTTTTCCTTTCGCCAAGAGCCCTTAAAGTCTTCAAAATTTGCACCTTAATTAAAAGGGGAGCGTCAACCTTAAAAGTTCTTGTTTTTAAACCTCAACGGGTCTCCGAACATCTTAAAAATAGCCCCTACCTTAAACTACTTAAGGACATGCGCCTCGGTAGCTCAGCCTGGTGGAGCAGCGGCCTCGTAAGCCGCGGGTCGCGGGATCGAAGCCCGCCCGAGGCTCCAATACCTCTAGTTCTGGATCCCTTACCATAGACGCGATTTTTAAGATCTCAAGATCTAGTGCCTTTGAAATGACCGATATACATGGGTTTGCCGGGAGGCTTGAGGATGCCAGGCGCAGGCTTTCGAAACTTGAGCATGGAGAGCTTTTACTGAAGTTCCTCGACCACCTTCAGGCTTTAGGTCTTTCGCCGCCAAGGGTTCTGAAGTACGCTACGCAGCTATGCACATTATTCAAAAACGTTCCCTTCGACACCGTAAGCGCGGATAGGGCGGACGTGGAGAGGGTTGTCGCCTGGATAAACAGCAGGCCATATAAGTCTTGGACTAAACATGGGCTTAAACTCACGGTTAAGAAACTTCTGCAATACGCCAAGTGTGGAAGTTGCCATAGAAAGGTCCCAGTCCCGCCTGAAGCATCATGGATTGAGGTGAAGGCCGATGACAAAGACAGCAGGGTTACGCCTGAATCCATACTAACAGTCGAAGACGTTAAAGCAATGATTAGGCAGGCTGAAAACGAGAGGGACAAAGCCCTAATAGCTGTCCTCTTCGAGGCAGCGCTGAGGCCTGGAGAGCTTTTAACCATGAGGGTTGGAAGCGTGGAGTTCAAGGACGAATACTGCTTGATAACGGTTAATGGCAAGACTGGGCTGAAACGCATACCCCTAGTGGTTTCACACAAGCTTCTGCTGGAATGGCTCAGAAAGCACCCGAGAAGCGGAGATTTAAACGCGCCTTTATGGGCATCCCTAAGCAACAACTCCAAGGGCAAATGCGTAAGCTACAACTACCTGCGCAAGCTGCTCAAGAAGCTTGCCACAAAAGCCAACCTTGGAAAAGACGTCTGGCCATACCTACTGAGGCACTCTTCCCTAACAAGCTTGGCTAAAGTCTTCACTGAACCAAGACTTAAACTGTACGCGGGCTGGGTTCAAGGTTCAAAAATGGCAAGGCAATACGTGCACTTCTCAGCCAGAGACCTTGAGGAAGCCGTACTGGAACTCCACGGCCTAAAACAGCCAGACAGAACCGGCGGAGTCTTAAAAGCGATAGAATGCCCGAGATGCGGCGCAAAAAACCCCCAGACGCCTTAAGGTGCAATCGTTGCGGCTACATAATCGACAAGGAACTTGCCACAAAAATGGAGGAAGAAGAGCGCAGAAAAGACGAAGCCATAATCGCTAGAATCGAGAGCTTAGAGCAGCTCGTCCGCTCCCTGCTCGACGGGTCCTCCCCCCCAGCAACGAGCCTTTTCAGATCCTTAAGCTCCCTAAGCAGCTCCTGCAAGTCGGCTTTTCGAACGATTATAAACTCTTCCTCCATTCAACCACCATAAAGATGGGGCACAAGAACTTTAAAATCGAGGCTGTGAAACGGATGCACAGTAATTATTAATTATCGAAACAACATCATGTATGGTGGTGGCTTGGGGAAGTACGCGGCATTGGCGGAGTATTTGCGCAACCAAGGGGATAAGCAGGAGGTTTCACTTTCCTTTAAACAGATTGAGGATATTTTGGGGTTTGAACTTCCAACTTCTGCCAGGAAACACAGGTGTTGGTGGGCAAACGATGAATCTCACGTTCAAGCCGTTGAAGGCTGGATGGGTGCCGGATGGGTTGTTAAAAGCGTCAGTTTGAAGAACGAGGAAGCGTCCTTCACACTCAATCCTGGAATTAAACTACTCCTTGGTGAAAGGCGTAAGCCGTCAGCTAAATTTGTAAAAGCGCGCAACTTCGAGAGTTTTGCAAGAAAGGTTATGTCGAAACATTTCGGTGTCAAGCTGGCACCCAGAAAACTTCCCGGGTGGCCAAAACTCTTTGACATGGCATCCTCCGATGGCACGATCGTCGGGGAAGCCATATTCATGGCTGAAACAGGCAAAGCGAAAGCCCCTCCTGGAAAGCTGTCGTACATCACCGAGAAAGTGTGGATGCTAGAGAAGACGAGTGCAGAAACAAAATTCATAGTTTTTGGAGGGGACGCAACGCCTGCAAAAGAATGGCTCAGAAAGTACGGAAAATTTGTCGATAAAGTACAATTTTACGTTATAGCTGACAACGGTGAATTGCTGAGACTGAAATAGTCCTTTTTTCATTAACTAAGGAACATTTATTAAGGAGAATTTATAACACGCTAGATGATGGACCACAGAATACAGTGTGCGGACCACATTACACAAGTCCCAAGATCTGACATACTACAGGAGGTCATACGCTCAACACTAACCCCCAGGTGGGGGTGCTTCTTTCTAAGAATCGAATGGAGGACTACACAAGCCTCAAGGGTCTCCAAATAATTACATCGCTAGATAAGCATGAGCTTCCTCTCATGCCACCAAAGGAAATTTTAGATGATGCGGCTGATGAGGCGGAGCGGAAAACGGATCCAACGATTAAGGTCACTACACGCGAGGACAAAATTGTTGTGGAAGATAATGGGAATGGCATCCCGCGAAGTAGTTTGAATTTAATTTTTGACTGGGACCTTGCAGCCTACACGAAGTTTGTATACAAGCCAAGCAGGGGTTGCTTTGGCTATGGCTTAAAGGTAGTCGCGGTTTACCTCTCCAGTTTATCTCGCGAATATTTGGGTAAAGCGGGCGATGAATATCTGCGAATCCGCAGTAGAGACTACGACTTCCTCATTAGTAACGTTAGATATTCTGATGGAAGGGTGAAAAATGACCGCTCTATTAATGATGCTCCTTTGAGACAAGGGACGCTCATTGAGGTTAAATTCCCGGTTCCAATATTATCCACCCTTTCCATTTCAAACTTCCTCGCAAACTACGTCCTCATAAATCCTTGGATATCCTTTGAAATAAATGGGGTGACATATGCTCGTGTGAGCAGGTACAATGTGAATAAGCGCGCTTACGCACACTATTACACATTTGATGAGTTTGCAGAATTTATAACAAGGGCTCGCGAGCAACATCCTAAAGCGCTCCTCAAGGAAATAATTTCGGACTTCGCCTTCACCACCCTACCAAAAGAGTTTTCGTCTGCGAAACTTGAGGGCTTGAGTTTCGACGACATAAGTTCTATTTACAAATACATGAGAAACTCAGAGGGCGACAGCTTTATAGGCTATATTGGTAAAAGACCAATTGCCAGAAGGTTTTTGCAAATCTTCGGAAACTACGAAAAGTTAAAATATAGTCATGGAAGGCATTATCTCAGCACTTACGAAATTTGGTGTTTCCACAGCCATGACATACCTAACGCGTTTGTGACAGGAATCAACAACACATTGCCTTATAGGAGCCCGCTGGAGCACTTTTACCTATATATTACGGAAAAGGAAAATAGCAAAATACGGTTGAAGGGGCTTACGTTGAATGAAATTCTGAAGCGGTGTGGCATCAATAATGATGAGCCAGTTTTAACACTCTTCCACATTTTCACCCCTAAACCAAAATATGGCAGTTATGTTAAAGCTTCAATTGGTTTGTCGAGAGAAGAATGCGAGATTATCGGCGACCTAATATACAAAACGTGCAGGTGGTACTCTGGACACAAAGGGTATGAAAATGCCTCTCCTGTGAAATGTGACAGGGAGAGGCTTCTATCTACGTTAATGAAGATCGTTTCAAACTATTATAGTAAGGGGTATAGGCTTACGTTGCGCCACGTTTTCTATAAGGCTGCACCATACGGCCTTTATCCCTTCAACAAACGTGGCTATAGAATTGTTTGCGAAACGCTCCTTGAAGTTCTCTATAAGAGAGCTTGCGAACTCGACCCTGAAAAAATAGAGATATTAACCGTAGATGCACCTCAAGACGGCATTTACGTGTTAAACAGGCTAAAAGAGGAAAAACCTCACGAATTCGAAAACGCGCTTAAACTCCTACAATCCACCGGCGGTTCATGTAACGCCGGCGACCGCATAGCAAATATAGATCCCTTTGGGAACATTTACGTATGCCAGTTCGCTCAATTGCCCGAATTGAGAGTTGGAAATATACGGCAACGTAATTTTAGCGATTTATGGAATGATAACGCTAATCCTATTTTGTCTCTGTTCCGAAACAAGACCAAAAATCTGATGGGAAAATGTGGCAAATGCCCATACAAGCAATTATGTGGTGGAGGCTGCAGAATAAGAGCCTACTTTCATTATAACAACTTGTGGCTTGATGATCCTCTTTGCTCATTGACGATGAAGAGAGAACCGGATTATGATAGCCGTGCGGGATTCGGAGTTGCATAAAAAGTTATCCACCAGCCACCAGCCTAACAATATGTAGCAACAAACCCCTAGCCACGTGCCCAGTGAAAAACCGCAAAACAACACCTTCTCGCCATACAACTCCAAACCACCCTCAACAGGCAAATCCACTCAACTGCCTACAGTTGGATTCATACAACATCATATCAGACAGCTATGTATGATATGTATTCTTTTAGTCGCTGCTAGCTGCAAAAGATAAAATTGGTTTTCAAAAACTTTCCGTTAGACATTACTAACAGAAACTTGCAACTTTGCTGATCATTGAAATTAGGCATCAAACTTGGTACGTGAATTTATTCGAACCATATTCCACATTTTGGACACCTATACATCGGATTGCAGTCTACATCATAGCCAATAAAGGACGACAGCGATTTGCATTTGGGGCATCTTCTCTTGCCCATTTCGTCTAAAAATGATTTGCAGCTTTTACTATTTATGGGCTTATCATTAATTAATGTTTCGATTTTGATTTTAGGGTTGAGGTTGAGGAGAAAAGATCTTTGTGTGTATTGCCGTGATCATCTGGTGCTACATATTCTTTTTGGTTATACTAATCGTATTTAGCAAATCTTATTAAGTCCCCCTCAGTTTATTGCTTTTGGTGTCGTGATGCGTTTAAAGGAGATTGTGGTTTCGGGTGAAGAGGCTTTAAAGATGGCTGATGCTTTAACTTCTGCGAGTTTCAAGATATTGCAGTTGATTTCTGAGCAGCCTTATGATGTTTCTACCATTGCTGAGAAACTGGA
>CAZZKO010000087.1:0-1936 GCA_964654925.1 uncultured Candidatus Bathyarchaeia archaeon | reverse complement strand
TAGATGAGAACCCTGCCGCAAGCACAATTAAACAGATCAATTTATTCTACCGGCCACCGGACGAACAGACAAGAAAGAAACTTGAAAAGATGCACTCTGACTAATTCACCTTTCTTCACCAATTCCTTTCCTTCCTCAATTATAATGAAGCCATCTGCCCTTGTGACTATACTTAACAATGATGAGTCTCCCAATAATGGTTCTGCGATGCACTCTTCGCCCTTCTCTGTTAATTTCACGAATCTAACCCTTTTGAAGGGCTTGAATTCCTTAACAGGAATGTCTTGGGAAACTATAGCCCTTATGGTTGTGGATGTATGTGATAGTGGAAGACCTTGCATATGGTTTATTATTGGCAGAAGGACAAAGTAAAAGCCTACAAGCATGGATTGAATGTGGCCCGGCAGTATCACGATGGGTTTATAGTTGGCAAGAGCCATGCTTGTCACCCTGCCAGGTTGTACTTTGATACCGCACAGCACAACCTCTGATCCAAATTCCCTAACGGTTTCCCATGTTAGATCCTTATATCCAACAGAAGCCCCCCGACAGTTGCTATGATGTCCGCACTTTCCAGCCCCGTTTTTAGGGCATTTAGAATGCTTAATTTATCGTCTGGAAATACTCCCATGTCCAGTGGTGTTCCACCAGCCTCTTCGACCAGTATTGACAGCATTAAACTGTGGCTGTTGAACTTTTTAATATCCACCTCCTCAATCTTATTTGTTAACTCATTGCCTATGGATAAAATTGCAACTTTTGGTTTCCTGAAAACCTTCACATGCCACCTTTTAATATCGGCAAGGAGTTTGATGTCCTGTGCTCGTAGAATTCGCCCCCTTTTTAGGACAACCTCTCCCTTTTTGATGTCGGATCCCATTGGGGGTAACGTTTTCGTATTTGCCTACTCTGCGCCGTATTTCGATGAGATCTCCTTTCTCCACTACAGATTCTATGAGGATAACGGCGTCCGCACCCCTTGGAAGAGTGCAGCCTGTTGAAACATATACAGCTTCGCCGCTGTGGATTTTCCCTCGATATTCGCTGTTTAGAAAACTTTTGCCAACAACCTTCAAAGTTAAGGGCGTCTTATTGATGTGTGAAGTGT
The DNA here is from genome assembly GCA_964654925.1 of uncultured Candidatus Bathyarchaeia archaeon. Taxonomy (GTDB): domain Archaea; phylum Thermoproteota; class Bathyarchaeia; order Bathyarchaeales; family Bathycorpusculaceae; genus DRVV01. Next base: position 828 of record CAZZKO010000087.1, on the reverse strand, counting down.
CTTCGGATTTTATGGCATAGCCGTCGAAATGGGAAATATCAGCGGGTGGAATGTCAATCTCAGATATTATGTCCTCAGCTAAAACGCGACTATATGCTTGAAAAATTGGAATTTCTTCTGTTTCAGGTTTTATTTTATCCGCCGCCCTACTTATCAGCTGGTAAGCCTCATCTAATGATGTGTATGAGAACTTTTTACCAGCCCACACGGAAACCCCAGCGGGATTTTACCTAATTTAGTGGTTTATCACATGCGTGGCTGTCTTTTTTCCTTTATAATTTCTGCATGGATGCTTACTGCTATTTCCTCAGGTGTCTGAGCTCCAATATCCAATCCAACAGGCGCATGTAAAACTTTGAGGTCTTCATCGCTGACTCCCATATCTTTAAGTCTTTTTATCATTAATGCTGCCTTTGTTCTGCTGCCCAGCAATCCTATATAGGCGGGCTTTCTTTTGATGGTTTTTTCTAGCGCCAGATAATCATGTTGAGGTTCTCCGTGAGTGATAACTACAAAATCATTGGAACCTATATTTACCATATCCAGTATCCGATTGAAGTCGCCGGTTATGATTTCCTCAGCCATGGGGAAGCGTTCCCTGTTCGCCAATTTATCGTTATCATCTATTACGGTTAGCCTATATCCTAATGTTTCCGCGATTTTTGCAAGGGGCAAGGCTACGTGCCCTGCACCTATTAAAACCAATCTTAGTTTAGGTTCCATCACGTCAATAAACATCGTAATTTCGCCCCCGCATATCAGCCCTGTTTTAATTATATCCCCTCCCTCCCCTTTGCCGCTGAGGGAGAAAACAACCTTTTTTGGCTT
>CAZZKO010000086.1:0-4305 GCA_964654925.1 uncultured Candidatus Bathyarchaeia archaeon | reverse complement strand
TAATCGGTTATTGTCCACCATGTTTAGGAAATCAGTGTTACCGCCAACATTAAGCTGATAAGTCCTCTCAACTTTAACCCCCCTTGAAACGAACAAATCAATTAACGCTCTATGGACTATTGTGGCTCCAATCTGGCTTTTCACATCATCCCCAGCAACGGGAAGTCCCTTCTCTTCAAACCGCTTTGCCCATGAGGGATCAGAAGCGATAAATTCGGGAATGCAGTTTACGAAGGCGCATCCAGCCTCAAGACAAGCTTGGGCATAGTATCGGGTTGCTTCAAAACTGCCGACGGGTAGAAAATTCACGAGCATATCTGCTTTTGTCTCTTTTAAAACAGCCGCAACATCTGTTTTCTCTGTTTCTGTTGGATTGTGAGCTTTGAAGGGTTCACTCATATGAGGGGCTACTGAATCTAAGATTGGTGCTGGGAGAACTTTAACGCCCAATGTTGGGACCTCAGCGAACTTGACGCAACAGTTCGGCTCTGTGAAAATGGCTTCACTGAGATCCTTTCCTATTTTTAGCCTGTTCACATCAAAGGCAGCCACAAACTGCACATCCCTTATATGGTAACCTCCGAAAAGAACGTGCATCACTCCAGGAACCTCTGAATCCTCTTTTGCATTTTTGTAGTATTCAACTCCTTGGACTAGGGCTGAAGCGCAATTTCCTATTCCTGCTATGGCAACACGAATTGACATCCAGATCACCATGTAAGACTATGTTAACAAGTAACTTTTTCCTAATAACAATAGATAATTCCTTATAAATATTTTCATTTAAATATTTTCATTTATAGATTTTATGTGCTAGGCAATTATGTTGAAGCGGATAAATGGCATTTTAGATGGCGAACAGTGGAATTAAAATTACAAAATAGAAATCCTTATAAACATATTTCGATACTAATTGAAGATTGGTGAACTTTATGGCTAAGAGAGAAGAACCAAAACCAGAAGAGACTGGGGAAGAAAAGAAAATTGAAGAGTTCGGTTCGGAGATGTACCTTGAATCCGCAAGGGCGCTGAGACAGGTGGGTGCGAGGGTCTTCCTTTCAATAGGTGCGGCTATACTCATATGGATTTTCGGGGAAATGATTTTCCTACCCATTGCGAAAGGAATGACACAGCAGTTCTTTGGCTATCCAATACACTCAATAATTAGCTTCATCATTGTGGTTGCTTTGGCACTCATAATTTTCACAGTGTTCATAGACATTCGTAGACTCACTGGAGGCATAGCAGGAGTATTGGCTTATCACTTTGGAAAAGCCAGCGGCGAAGTTAGCGTTGAAACACGCAAAAACTTAGGCGCATTCTATACTAAGCCGGAAGCAGCGAGACTGTTGGCTTCGCTTGCCATCGACCGCTGGGACGCAAAAGTCCTTGACCCAGCCTGTGGCTAAGGAACACTACTAGTCGAAGCCTATCAGCGAAAAGCAGCATTAGCGCCGCCGATGAGCAAAGAAGAGCTCCATAAAAGGCTTATCGACGATATATGGGGCATAGACGTCATGCACTTCGCACACCACATGACATCAATGAACCTAACCGCCAGAATATTGAAGTCCCAATCAAACCCCGCGTTCTAAGCCAAGATGGCATAAAAACAATGATCGAATCAGCACAGACAACTGCCTCAAGCGATAACCCTCCACGAAGTAGTGAACAGCCACTCGCTAAGTGGTTAGAGCTGATACGAGAAGAAAAAGTCATTCCAAACGACTTTGACGTCGTAATCATGAATCCACCATTCACGAGAAGAGAGCGAATCCCCGCAAGAAAAGAGGATTTAGAGAAGCTGATTCCGGAAGTTAAGGGAAAAACCGGTTATTGGGCATACTTTGTAGTTGCAGCAGATAAATTATTGAAAGAAGATGGAACGTTAGCGATGGTAATCCCAGAAGAGTTCTTCGCTGGAGGAGCTGCCAAAAGTGTGCGGGAATATCTCCTTCAAAAAGGATACCAAATTAAATACATTGTAAGGAGCACTGTAGAACTTGCTTTCAGCGAGTCAGCACTTCATCGTGATTATCTAATCGTTCTCAAACGGGCACGAGACCAATTTAAACCACTAACTCTTATACTTTTGAATAAGAAGCTGGATGAAATAAAAGGTAGAATCAGCGAAATAGTTGAAAATATAAGAGGTTTCGTTGCTTCATTAGACAATAGTTGCCATACAGTGGACTTCACTGCATTAAAGATATCAGATGAAAAGACATTGTTAACAAAACATTAGGAAATTTAAAGCCTTTAGTTGCATTCAACATTTTAGAAACATACTTCTTAGCTTTGGAGTTGTTAGACAAATTAAAAGAAAATCCAACAGTCAAGGATTTAGAATCAGAAAAGAAGATAAAAATTCGAGTATACAATCCAGGGCAATATAAAACAAGAGGTGTTGAGAGGTTTGCTAGACAGCTTTTCGCAAGTAAGTTTGGCTCCAAAAGCCCTAATATTGCCTTTAACATTGAAAAACAAGAAAAAGACAAAATTTTGCTGAAGTTAAAAGAAGGGAAAAATTATTTTTACATAACGAAGGAAGCTGTTTTACCCGCTTTAAGAACATACAGTCAAGTTAGAAAGATGAACATTACGAATGAGGAAGAGGTCGCTATTATCGATATTAAATCTGTTCCTGAAGAATTTTTGCGATTGTCTGGACTACTTCCAATAGAACGTGTAACAGAAGCTGCTCAAGATATTAAAAGTGCTTATCAAATGCTTGCAAGTAATCTTCTGCTCGTTAGAAGAGTTCAATTATCTTCTCCTCAGCTGTATTGGTTAGCATTTTATTCTGAAAACAAAGTTATAAGCAACGCTGTGCTTCTAAACGTTCAGACATTTGATTCAGCCATAACTAAGTTGCTCACTCTATACTTTAATAGCGTAATAGCATTATTGCAGTTGCTATCTTTTGTTGTGGAAACACGGGGAACATGGGTTGATTTACACGGAGACCAAGTGTGGTCTCACTTGCACGTACCTGAATTTGATGGGCTAAGAAGCGAGATTATGGCAAAGGCACAGACTATATTTGGTGAGGTGGGTAAGGTTGATGCTAAGCCTCTTTTTTCACGTTTAAAGGAGCATGACCCCTTTCAAAGGTCAATTGATGAGTTAGCTCTAGAAATGCTAGAGCTTGATGACTGGAAATCACGCTTAAACGAGATTTATGATGCGGTAACAAAAGAACTTGAAGCTATGCATAAAATCTTAGAAACATCGAGGAAGCCTCCAAGGAAATCTGTAATTGAGTTGGAGCGTGAAGAAGAAAGAAAAACGGATTTGACAAAGTGGTTTGGGTGAAATGGGCGTGGATTGGAATTTAAGGTATGTGATGGTGACTCATTGGGATGGGCACTGGGACGCCTTGCCAGATCATGAAACTCATTATACTAAGAATATGATACGATTTGAGTTAAAGGCTGACAAACTAATGGATAGAGCTCCAACTCTTTTTATAAAATTGAATAAAGAGGCCAAGAAGCCGGAAAAAGCTTGGATCGGCCATGTTTACGGATTCAAAGACGAGGATGATAAAGTTCGTTTTAAAGTTAACGTAGAGAAGAGCATTTCGCTTAAGGACATTCCACAACATTATCTTTCACTTAAAGAAGGCTGGTATCTAGAGGAAAAAGTTGAACCTATAATTCCGCCCGAACTTGCATTATACCCACCGTTCTTTTACTCTATGCTGACAACAAGCGACTGGAAAGAGTTTGAGAACTTTACATTTTGGCTGCTTAAACTGATTGGAATACATAAACTTCATAGATTTGAGAAGCAAAGAGGTAGGGCGGATGGCTTTTTCATTTTCGGTAATTTAGCAGTTATATATGACTGCACATTAGAGATGAAATTTGTCGAAACCAAAAGACAGCAAATAGAGAACTATTGCCTACAATTAAAAAGCGGAAGATTAGAGCATGACAAAACCTTCTATGATATAAGCCACTGCCAAAAACAAGTATGGATAATAACAAAAGGCACCCCCTCGAATAATAAAACAAATAGACGACATCACTATTAAAGAAGTACCAGTCCAAGAACTCATAAAAATCTACAAAACAAGAATAAAAGAGGACATCGGCGAGAAAGAACTAGAAAAAGCACTTACCAGCATCTAGAAATGTGGTATATTCAATAGAACTTCTGTTAGTTGCTGCTAAGTGTTAAAGATTTGTATTGTGGTGGTGTTAGGTGTGGTTCTGCTTGTTCTTTGTATGTTTGGCGCCAGCTTTCTCTGCTTTTGTTTATGTATGCGCTTAGTTGTTCTGGGATTTTGTGTCCCATCCA
>CAZZKO010000085.1:0-2592 GCA_964654925.1 uncultured Candidatus Bathyarchaeia archaeon | reverse complement strand
CTACTTTCCTGCCTGAAGGTCCATAGATGCCTTCCTGTTTTAAGGTCGAATGCTACGACGCATCCTGACTGACCAGAGAAGAAGACTTTCCCATCCGCGGCAAGCACAGTCCAGTCATATACTGACCAGTCGCTTGTGGTGTAAACATTTAATGGTTCAGTCACCCACATCTCATTTCCAGTTTTAATATCTATGACGTGCCACTGCATTTTCCTTTTCAAAGAACATGTAGACTCCCTCGCCTGATCCTTTGCCCCAGTACCCAATTAGACCAGGAGCAGATGTCCCGCCGGCACCCCATCCAACGTTCGTCCAGTTCTTAATCCATATTTGGCTGCCTGTTTTGAGGTCATAGCCAACATGGACAAATGTTGGCGACTTCCCCTCCACGGTGATGACGGACTCGGCTACTAACACCATGTTCTCAATGTCGATGACGCCTGTGGACTGGACGCCGGGCACATCTGGAATTGAAACGTTATATTGAACGCCACGACTCCAGTCAATCGATGTGTAAGAGTATGGCCTGTAGGTTTGCGCGAAGAACCCAAAGGCTCCACGGGTTATACATAGGGTTGAATTCCACAATGCAAGCCGATTATTTCTGCCATCTAGAATAGGCACAAGCATCTCGCCACAAGGCCCAAACCTCGAAGATAAGCTTCCCTTTGAATTAGTTATTTTGGTGAACTGTCGCCCTGTGTAAGCATCATAAATGATCCAGTCTGAACCCACAGTGCTCCAAAGATAGGCTGTTGCCCCGCTCTGTGTTCCACTGTTGAAGATGACTATTTGGGCTGCAGAAAGCTGCGGCATGTCTTCTTTTCGCCAAAGTTCCTCACCAGTCCTTAAGTCCACACATATTACACCACGGAGCTGTTCCGCTGCACCGAAAGTTGCCCAGAACATGTTGTAGTATAGCCTGCCGGAGATTATGTAGGGTGTAAACTTGTTCTCATAGAGCAAGCCAGCGTAGTAGTTGGTTCCACAGCCTGCTTCGCCGCCCACAATTCCGCCGAGGGTTAATTCCTTAGTCCATACGATGTGAGGACTCTCAGGCGCCTTCGTATACTTGTTAATGAAACTTTCGGCGAAAGGCATCCCGAGCCAGTTTCCAGCGATCTTATACCATTCTCGGAATTCAGCGTTTATTGGGCGCTCCCAATAGCTTGATGGCAGAGGAACTTCGGGCCAAGGCTCTACGGTTTCTTGCTGCACAACCAGCTCCACCACGCGGCTGTACGATTCCTTGAAGTAGTGGGTACCCCTAGGCAAGAGCATCAAACCCACCGGCGAAACAATATTTATCACAGTTTCCTCGAAGCGGCCTTGAATCTTATAGGTGCCAATGATTTCAGGCGTAAATACATAATACGCCGTGCCCACGGGGTCAGATTCAATGGGGCCTATGGTTATTGATTTGCCAGTAGGATCTGTGATTAGTATTGTGTAGTTCCACCCGTAGTATTCAAGGAAGCTAGTCTGGGGCGGAGCATGATCTAACCACACCAGTATTGTGACGGGTTGATTAACGCCAACGGGATTCGGTGAAACCGTTAAGTAGGTGTGGGTTTCCCAAGTCCAAGATCCCTGAGCCTGAACTTCTGGGGATGCTATAACAGAAATTAATAAAACCGATGCAATAGCTAAAAAGGCTTTGCATAGTTGCATTTTTCTCCCAACTTTTTATGTTTATTTCCTAATTTTAGAAAGGCTTCCTATAAGCACATGTATATACGGGCTGTATGTCTCAGCATAATTCATAAAAGCGACAGCCGCCAAAGTGAGAGTGATGTCTACTAAGCTGTTGGAATCCACGGAGGCAAAGAATATTAAAAATCTAAGGGAACTTGGTCTTACAGCAACCGAGGCCAAGATATATCTGGCATTAGCCTACCTCGGAAGCGCTTCCGCTGGAGATCTCGAGAAAAGAACAGGAATCCAAAGGCCCCATGTGTACAAGGCGTTAAACAAGCTGGAGAAAAGGGGATTAATCGAGAGGGAAATAAGCACGCCTACAATTTATAGAGCCGAGTTCCCAGAAAAGACACTTGCAACTCTTATTGCTCAAAAGAAAATGGAAACCATTAAACTAGAAAAAAACTTGCAATTATTATTGAGGCAGATAAAGCTTCACAGAAAGTCCGCCCAAATTCTTGGATTAAAGGATAACGAGTATAGGTTCACAATAATTACGGGACTTAGTAATATAATTGACAAACTTAAAGAAGCCTTGGGGGAGACTACGCAAACGCTGGAGGTAGTAACCATCGCCAGCAGATTCTCATCAGCAATTCTTGAATTCGCCGATGAATATGAAAAAGCCTTAAGGAGAGGTGTTAAAATCCGAATCTGTGTGGAAGAGCATAAGCCATATGAGAAGGCCGCAAAAATCATAGAGAAACTAGCCGAGAATCCCAACTTTATCATCAGATATGTAAAAGAAACACTGGAAACCATAGTCGCAATATATGACGGCAAACAGGCTTTTGTCGCTCTCTCAACAGAAGCGCACACGCCGGATGTTAAGAGTCTATGGTCCAATCACCCTAACTTTGTAACTCTTGCACATGCATATTTTGAAACTAAATG
>CAZZKO010000084.1:0-6702 GCA_964654925.1 uncultured Candidatus Bathyarchaeia archaeon | reverse complement strand
GCATCGCCCAAAGCGGGATTCTGAAGAAGAGGATGCAGCACCTCCCTTAGCCAATTATTTTCTCTGGCAAGCACCGTCAAAAATTGCTTGACGGTGGGAACCATCCTAATCTCCGCACGATAACTTCCCAAAGTCTCAATTACCTTACTCATACGCATTATGGCATTGTCAGCTGCGCTTGGCACTGAACCATGTCCAGGCGTTCCCTTGGCCTTAACTTTAAACCATAATATGCCTTTTTCAGCAGTTTGTATTGTGAAAACATTTTTGCCGTTTATAGGTATAGCTTGCCCTCCACCCTCATTTATGACATAGGACGCTCTAACCTTCTCCGGATGGTTGCGGACAAGCCAGCCTGCCCCGACCTCGCCACCCCTCTCCTCATCCGCAGTAGCTGCAAAAATCAAATCACCCTTCAGCTTCACATTGTTCCGCTTTAAGAGCTTCATAACCATAACTTCTATGGCGATCATCGACTTCATGTCCATGGCGCCCCTCCCCCAAACAAAACCATCCTTTACAACGCCGGAATATGGGTCTACGCTCCACTCCTTCGGATTCGCAGCTACAACATCCAAATGCGACAGCAAGAGCAGACTTGGTTTTTCACCTGTCCCCTTAAGCCGCGTTATTATGTTCCCCCTTCCAGGGGCAGACTCAAGGATCTCGCACTTGAAACCCTCGCTTTCAAGGGTTTTGGCAATATACTTCGCGGCCTCGGTTTCATTTCCAGGAGGGTTTGTAGTGTTTATGCGGATTAAATCACTTAAAAGGGCTGTAACTTCCTCTTCAACCTCATCAAACAACATGCACTCCAGTCACCTTATCATGAAATAAATGGAAATAACTTGTATATCTTGCTCCCCCTACAGTTATGGAGCTAAGAATTCACCTTATCAGCCCACACCACCAAAGATGCAAGATTATCGAAATTTTGAATGTACTGTGGCTGTTCCGCTATGAGGTCGATATTTAAAATAAAGATTATATTACGATTCAATATATACCATCGTACTGCATCCCCGTAGAACATAAATACCAAATGGGGCGCAGGTGTGACACTCCTATATATGTTAACCTGGATCTGCTTTTTAGTTTATTATACTATGGTATTTTTCTTCGCCGTATCACCGGCAATATCTAATCGAAAAAATGAGGATGTTTAGGAAATTTAATGAAAAAGTAAACTACAAGCTGGACTTGGCTCTGGCAAAAATTTTCCATGTAAAGACAGAGGATGTTAGGACATTATGGCCCTTGAAAATAGGTATAGCGCTCATAGCCTTTCCTGAACCTTTTATAAGCGATCTTAGAGGTGGCTGCTTGATAATAATAGCGGCAATTTTAATTAAAGGAAGAAACTTGGCAAGGATTTTCAGGGCATGTCACCTTTAGTTGTCAACGAAACCCGTCTAGCTCGGATGACAGGCCAGCGGGGGGTAAATATGCAGCCCCTCAAGTCAACACAAGCTTAAATCAAGCTTCATAAACTTCATAAAAGACTCATTAACATTTAACCTTATACAAACTGTATTACTGTTAGAGATAAAGATGCAAATCGCGAAAAAAGTTCTACACAACTTAGAAGAACATAGCGTAACGAAAAGGTAGGGCTAATTTCAGATGCCCACGTGCCGGTTCGGGCAAAGGAAATTCCGAAAAAGGTTTTTGAAGTCTTGAAAAGGTTGACTATATGATTCATGCAAGGGACCTGGTAGACCTAGCTGTTATAGACAAGCTTGAACAGCTCGCACCCTTTTTGCGGTATATGGAAACATGGATGGACCTGAAATCCGCGGGAGGCTTCAGAAGATAAATTCGCTAAGTGTCCTAAACTGGAAGATCGGGGTCGCCCATGATTTAGGGTTCTAATAAGGGAGGGAAAATTAAAAGAGATAGCCAAACAAAACGGCTTCGACGTGCTTGTCCATGGGCATACCCACAGCCCCAGCACAAGATGGGAACAAAACATCTTATTTATAAACCCGGGACGCCCCACGCAGCCCTTACCGCCATTCATATCTAAGCCAACCGTTGGAATATTGAAAATCGCAAAAGAGGGAATCATTCCAGAAATCATTCCTATTACTTAACTTATGAAACAGAATTCGTTCACTTTAACTCGTCTCTCTCACCTGTAATATTGCTCGTTCTACAGCGAATTTTAAAAAGAGTAAGAGATGAAAATGGAGACTGTGAATGCCAATGGAATGCTGTAAGAATCCATGGAACAAAAACTGCCAGAGCAAGGACATTGAAGTTTACATAGTCTACAAAGGTGACAAGATTCCAATATGTAAAAGCTGCTGGAGCAAAATAGCTGAGGAGGATTTGGAGTGATAAATACGATGTATAGGATGACCATAAATGTTGCAAAATCATTTCTTGGAAAGAACGTTAACCTCCACTTGAAGGATGGATCAGTAATAGTGAACGTTAGGGTTGATAAGATTCAAAAGGATCCGGCGAAGAGAGAAGTATTCCTCAAATGCACCCCCTATGGTCAAGATAGATTCATCAGTTTGCCTTTAAGAAAGGTCTCCTGGGCGAAAATGCTGGATCCCAAATTGATTCAAACTTTGGATCACAAGAGCAACTAGCGTTTTCTAACGACACTTTTACACGAAATTTTCAACAATCTTAAATACCATTTCACATCCTTCTTGAAGGACAGGTGACAGGCATGACGTGCACTGTAATAGCTGGGGCTTTCTGGGGAGACGAGGGTAAGGGCAAGATAATCTCGTACCTAGCCCTTAAGGATAAAATTGACGTCTGCGTTAGGACGGGTTCGGTTAATGCAGCCCATACAGTCTGGTTTGAGGGAAAACGCTACGCATTACACATGGTGCCAGCTGCCTTCGTTTATGATAAATGCCGCCTTCTTATAGGCGCAGGTGCAAACGTTCATGTTGAAAAGTTGCTGGAAGAAATAAAGGAGACAGGAGTGGAAAACAGAATAGGGGTTGACTATCAGTCCTCAATTATAGAGGAGAAGCATTCCCTACAGGACAAAACAAGTGCACATTTGAAAGGCATCGGTACAACAGGGTGGGGAGTTGGGCCAGCCATAGAGGAGCGAGTTCGCAGAACCGCCAAACTTGCAAAGGACATTGCCGAATTGCAACCATATTTAACGGATGTAGCAAAGGAAGTGAACGAGGCTATAGATTCAGGCAAGAAAGTTTTACTGGAAGGAACACAAGGGTTCATGCTGTCCCTGTTTTTCGGAACATACCCATACGTAACCGGAAGGGACACAAGCGCCTCGGCAATATGCTCAGAAGCAGGTGTGGGACCCACAAGGGTTGATGAGGTTCTTCTGGTTTACAAGTCATTCATGACCCGTGTTGGGGCTGGACCTCTGCCTGGAGAAATTTCAAAGGAAGAGGCCATTAAAAGGGGATGGTTTGAAATCGCCGCTGGGACAGGTCGCGAGAGAAGGTCAGCGCCATTTAATTTTGAAATAGCCAAAAGGGCCGCTGTAATTAACGGAGCAACCAAAGCAGCCCTCACAAAACTTGATGCTCTTTATCCCAAATGCAGGGGGGTGAGGAATTATGATGATCTCCCCCAAGAAGCAAAGGATTTCATTAGGGAAATAGAAAGGCAGCTGGGAATACCAGTAGTGCTGATAGGCACAGGCCCGGACGCCCTCGACATTATTGATAGGAGATCATAAACCATTATGCCATTCTAGCCTTTTGGCAACGCGAGATATTAGTATCAGCCTAACCATTCTTAATTGCGAAGCGAGGGTTACGCTTGCCCACATCCACCAGAAGGGGAGTTCTAAATAGAGACCTGCAATTATTTTTCACCTCAAATTTTATAGGGGCATTTGGAGACGGCCTTTATTCTTACCTTTTACCATATTATATGAAGGAAAGCCTCAAGGCCGGTCCAGATGAGGTTGGGCTGCTCTATGCTTTAACAAGTCTGACAGCAGCCATAACCCTTTTTGCGGCAGGAATGATCGCGGACAAATATGATAGAAAGAAGATCATAATTGTGGGATGGATGGCTTGGTTACCCGCCCCGGTTATTTTTTCCCTTGCACAGAGTTGGATTCAAATGTTGCCTGGAATGATCCTGTGGGGATTCTGGCTTAGCGGGTCCACAGCTACAGCCTATATAATCACTTCCACGGACAAACGTAATCTCACGTTAACTTTTACTGTAATATCGTCTTCATGGTCCCTGGGCTATATCTTCTCCCCAGCCTTGGGAGGCTATATTGCAAGCATCATGGGGATGCGGACAGTCTTCTACCTTTCAGCTATTTTTTACATGGCGGCCTGTCTAACTCTCGTATTCATAAGTAGCCAATATCCCACAAGCCCACCGCAGAGCCAGCATTCTTTCAGGGAAATGTTAAAGTCCAGAAAGCTTGCGGTTTCCTCTTTAATTTTCGCCATTGCGCTTTTCGTTCCAACGATGATCCGCCCATTTGTTCCCCAATTTCTTGCAGATGCTTACGGTTACGGCGACCTTGAAATAGGTCTGCTTGGCTCTATATCCTTCCTCGGCTCAGCGGTTTTAGGCATCCTTTTAGGCAAAATCGGGGACAAATTTAAAAAGACTTATGCATTGGCGGCTTCAATGCTCCTTTGCAGTTTATTTATTATCCTGCTCTGGGTTTCAGGCAACTTTTACGTCTTGGCAGCTGCGCTCTTCTTCGCGGGGGCAACCTACATAACATGGTCTTTAGCAAGCGCAACGATCGGCCCCCTGGCACCAGAGTACATGAGGGCCAGGTGGATAGCTATCCCGCAGACCATAGGTATGCTCTGCTCTTTTCTGGCGCCCTATGTTGGCGGGATTATTTATAAAACTTCACCGTACAATTTATTAGCTGCTACACTTGCAGCATCCATTGCATCAGCATTAATAATACTTAAAAAGGCACCGGATGAGCCTTAGTCCCGCATTGCAGAACTCTTATTTAAGTTGGTTGAGATTAATTAAACGGCCAAGGGGTAAGCGATATGCCAATGTACGAACAGCCCATAACACGAAGCTTCCTTGCACTGTTGTTTGTGGCGGGTTTAATATTAGGCGGATTAATAAGTTCGTATATAACAGTCCAGCAGATACACGAGTTTGAATCGGAAATTGAGAAAATTAAAAGTCAAATTTCGCAAGCATGGGGTTCTCAACAAACCATATACCAAAACGTCACAGTATATCAGAGCGGTGTTGTTTTATCCGAAATCTATGAAAAGGTTAAGGATTCAGTGGTGCTGGTCAGTGTTAGCAGGAAAGATGGCACAACGGCGAAGGGTTCAGGCTTCATCTATAACTTCTCAAACCGGATTGTTGTGATCACGAATTATCATGTAATACATAATGCTGCAAGCGTAAGCATAACATTCTCTAATGGGGAGGCGCATGGTGCCAAGGTCTTGGGAAAGGACCCTTACGCTGACTTAGCGGTGCTCTCGTTTGTAAATGAGGTTCCAAGGGAAAAGTTAAAACCCCTCGCGGTTGTAAACTCCTCTACATTGAAAGTAGGCGATCCGGTAATAGCAATAGGAAACCCCTACGGTCTTGTAGGGTCAATGACAACGGGTCTTGTAAGCGGTCTTGGAAGAACCATAACTGAAGAGTACACGGGGGGCTTTGCGATAGCCAACATTATCCAGACCAGTGCACCGATAAATCCGGGAAATTCCGGGGGACCTCTACTTAATATTGAGGGAAATGTTGTTGGAATAACAACGGCAATAATAAGCGATTCCCAGGGATTAGGATTCGCCATCCCTTCAAACACCCTTTTAAGGGAAATCTATTCCCTAGTTACGACTGGAGAATATCACGGCCACTCCTACCTAGGTATTAAGGGAAGTGATTTAAGCTATGAGGTTGCCCAGAACATGAAACTTCCAGTCACGTATGGCTGGCTTATACAAGAGATTGTCAAAAATGGTCCTTCAGACGGCAAACTCCGCCTAAAGGATGTAATAGTAGCCCTAAATGGCACAAAAATAAGGAACGGAGATGACCTTGCAAGCTACTTAGAGGAAAAAACGCTTCCAGGAAATACCCTTAGAATAACAGTTTATAGGAAAACTGGAAATACATGGAATAAGGATGATGTATTCGTGATCCTAGGTGAAAGACCTCCACCTCCTGTTTAGCCCTGCCATAAAACTCGAATTTAAACATGGAAGCAACAACTCTCTTACAGGTCCAGTGCTTAAAGGTGGTTGATTTGAGAGGCATATATAACGGATTATGCGTTAACTGCAAGGGGACTATTTCGGATGAGCGGCTCCTTCAATTTGGTATTTGCGAAAAATGTCTTGAAAATGTTGAGAATTTGAGATCATGGAAAGACGTTCTAGAGGCATTAAAGGAAAAGGGGAGGGCATACTTTGCCCATGAAATTTACGATTTTCATAAAAGGTTTAACGAGTTTTCCTTATTTTTCAAAAGAGCCGTTGGCCAAAGAATGTGGTCGCTTCAAGAAACCTGGGCTAGGAGAATTCTTTTAAAGCGAAGCTTTTCAATAGTTGCACCTACAGGTGTTGGAAAAACCGTATTGGGAACGGTTGCAGCCCTATATTTTGCCGTTAATGGTAAGAAAAGCTATATAATAGTGCCTACAGCGCTTCTGGCCTACCAAGTCGGCGAAAAAATAGATGCATATTCAGAGAGGCTCGGGATAAAACCAAGGAAAATAGTTTATCATGCAGGTTT
>CAZZKO010000083.1:0-1949 GCA_964654925.1 uncultured Candidatus Bathyarchaeia archaeon | reverse complement strand
ATTGTTTAAAACACCATGGGTGTGTATTCCTGATTCATGGGCGAAACTGTAGTCACCAACTATTGCCTTGTTAGGCGGAATAACGTATCCCGTCGCCTTGCCTATAAAGTCAGCTAACTCCTTAAGTTTCTTAACTTTACCTTCAAACTTCTTGACATTGTAATGCATGTAAAGGTTCATTATGACCTTCTCGGTTTCAGCATTTCCAGCACGTTCTCCAATTCCAAGGAAAGTTGTACTTGCATAGATTTTATCCCACACTCCAGAGGCAGCCCTTATGGCGGCCATGGTGTTTTCAACAGCATTTCCAAAGTCGTCATGGGCATGAATTTCTATGCTCTTTATTTCTGTCTCCATCTTTACACGTTTAATCTTCGCCGGGATCCCGTTGGGCAAGGGTGCGTTCTCATCTGAAAGGCCTATGCCTACCGTGTCGCAGATGCGATAGCATTCAGCACCTGCATCAGCTACAGCGTTTATAAATTTTTTTTCAAAGTTCCAGTCGGCTCGGGTGCTGTCCTCACCGTGAACGAAGGTTCTAAGACCATGGGTTTTAGCGGCATATTCTACAACTTCAACAACTTTCTCCAAAAGCTCGTCTGGCGTTTTGTTCGGCCACTTCGCCTTGAGATGTATGTAAGAAACTGGATGTGATATTCCAACCTCCTCGAAACCACAATCTATGGCGCTGTCGATGTCCTCCTTGACTGCTCTACACCATCCAGCTACCCTAATATCTAAATCCATGCTGTTAATTATTTTAGCAGCTTTTTTGTCAGGTTTCAAATAGTGGAAAAGCTCCACCCTTTCAACGCCTATCTCGCTTAGAAGCTGAACTATTTTGACAGCGTCCTCTGGATTCACAGCTAAGCCTGGCATTTGAATGCCATCCCTTAGGGTTGTATCGTCTATTATAGGATCCGTCTTAAGCGACATTTTGAAGTAGAAGTCTTCAAGCATCATACTCCATCATTCTAGGCATTTTACCGCTAAAATGGGTTAGCGGATATTGATAAATGTTTCTGGTGTCGCCGTTATTTTTGGCGTTATTATTCTGTCTCCGCTGTTCCATGCCATCTTCTTTCTAGGTATAGAATTAAACTGAATAGTCCTCTACTGATGATTATCAAAATTAGCACAGAAAACTCCTCGAACGTTCTAGTTATTGTTGTCTTTATGATTTCCGCACCAATAAACAATTCTAGGCTTAATGTTAAATATCCTGAAAGATATCTTGTAACGCCTGAAGGTTTATCTGGGTTTTTCATTTTACTCTGTATAAACCGAATTATTATGAGGAGAGCCCCAAAAAGCACGATTCCCCCGCCTATAAGATAAACAACATGTGTTACAATGGTTAGTAAAGTCAATATTGTCTCGTCTAGAAATGGTAAAAATTCTTCACTTCTTGGAGTAAGGAAGACACATAAGATGGACAGGATCGCTATTAATATCATTAAAGTTATTGTTAAAAGGCTTGGCTTTTCGCCGCCATTGGCCTTCTTCACATCTGCCACATCGTAAACGCTCTTTAAGTAAAATTTTATGTGTTCATAATAGTTATAATATTTTCTGTGGTGTTAGGTGTTGTATGCATTTTTACGTTGCAGAAAGCATATGAATGTGTTCTGATTGTTTAATTGTTGAAGTTGGGCTTTTCTAAAGGCCATAAAAGTGCTTCTTCAAATGTTTGGCTACTTGGTGTACTGGACGATGCCAAATTTCTCGGTGAGATTGCTGAAGACCAGGTTTTAGTTAAAGCTTCAAGAAGCGGTTTATGTGTAGCATGTAAAGGTGCAAGGGCTCTTTGCGGGAAAGCCCGTTGCCCCATTATTGTTAGGGCTAACTTTTTCCTGCGGAGTATGCCCCTAATGCGGAGTGAAGACATTTATGGTGCTTCTCCTCCAAGCGTGTTTATCGGGAGGATGGGCTATCCATACGTTTATGCT
>CAZZKO010000082.1:0-7635 GCA_964654925.1 uncultured Candidatus Bathyarchaeia archaeon | reverse complement strand
ACCATATGGAAAGGTGGCAGGTTGCTGGGGAGTTATAAGAAAAGGAATCTGATAAACATTGAAGTTAAAATGGGGCTTAGTAAAGGAAAAGATCCGCTTGTACTTTCAACCGAAATCTGCAGGGTTGGAGTGCTGATCTGCGCTGATGTTTTTTATCCGGAGGCTGTGGAGGAAACCGTAAACATGGGTGCGGAGGTCATATTCCTTCCAGTAGCAGCCCTTTACACACATCCAGATGTGAGGGGTCATCCATTATCGGAGAAAATTGCATCAGAAAATGGAGTGTTTATACTTAAAATTGGAAATGTGCGTTCAGGTGCTAAGGGAGGGAGAAGCGCGGTAATTGCGCCATGGGGGGTTATCCAAGAGTCTCCTGATGTTTTATCAGATTTCGTTTTAACGGTTGATCTTGATTTAAATAGACTCAAATTTTATAGGAAGCAGCTTAATAATAAAATTCCTTCCACTTCTCAATAATCTCCGTCATAGATGAAAATCCATGGGTTTCAAACCACCTTTGTAGTTCAGTGTTCTTAACAGCATGCCTGCACACTTGCTCTGCGTTTTCTGAATTGTACACCAATAGAAGAATTCCTCTTATGTTGTGCCTGCTGACGTACGCCATGGTTCTTAGAAGAGCATTCAACTTTATCTCGTTAGGCATTTCCGCACTTAGTTCTATAAAAACCGGCTTCTTTAGAATCCTTGCGAAAATTCTTGTTAGCATGTCCACCCAGTACATGGTGTTGTAGTCGTTTGCAGATAATGGGACATGGAAAAAGTCAATGTACTCGGCAATTTGATTAAAGTCCACTCCAAATCTTTCCCTTGAAAGAACTGGGTCAGGCCAAATTTCTGTGGCAAAACCTCCACGGACCATTTCCCGCGCTTCTTTCACGAAGCCCGTTACTGTTTGAACCCTCCAGTCAAGCCAGCTTAAACCGCTTTTTCTCCAAAGTTCCCGACATCTTTTACAAGCGCAAAAACCTTCTTCAGGAAAGTGGTAAAGGTTTAAAATAACCCCTCCAGCCTTGCTTCCTACATCTTTAATCAGCCCTAGAAGGTTTTCTCTATAACCTTCTTCTGTTGGGCACAAGTAATCCCAGGGCATATTCACCTTTCTGTTTCTTCTAAGGGCAGGTCCATCTTCAGATATCGCTACCAAGTTTGGATTGTTCCTTATAGTTTTAGCGTCACAAAAGCAGGTTATATCATTGTACATGTCCTTAGCTGGGGGGAAAATTGAACCATCAGCCCGCTTTGCATAATATATTTGAATGTCAAATCCCCTTACTTTTTTCGGCTCATATGAAACTATGCCTATTTCCATGGAATACGTTCGAGTAATAGATATATTTAAAATTTTCAAGCACAAAGCTTGTAGAAGGTAGAAGCCGTGCAAATAACAATTGATTATAACAAATGTCCTCCATGTTCAGAGATGGTGTGTATAGATACCTGCCCGTGGGGAGTATTCCGACAGGGTCCCGATGAGAAGCCTCGGATCGAGGAAGCGGTATCTTGCACAGCGTGTGGTCTCTGTGAAAGTTTATGTCCAAACAAGGCGATCAAAATTAAGCGAAAAAGCTTTTAACAAGCTTGATTAATGCTCCTACCGTTTTTCGGTGGGTAACTAAGGATGGAAGTTTACGAATTAAGTGAAGGAATAAAACTGTTTTTGCAGGATGATGCACTAATTGTATCTTCTGAAAATGATATGATAACGGTTAGTTCTGCCGTTTATAACGGAGGATTTAAACAGGCAAGGTTTCTCCTTAATGTCCATGTCCCGGAAAATTATAACCAATTTTTGCTTCATAAAAATCCGGAGCATTTAGTTCTTAAAAAAATAAGTGAACTGAATTTACCTCCAGAACAAAGCGTGGGCATGATAACCGCGGCAGATATGAAAAATTTCTCTCTGGTAACAAAATGCGCGGATGATCTTAAGGTAAGCGCTATTGTAACTGCCGGATGCTCTAACGCTGAGACGGCTGGCGAACCGATTAATGCATTTCTTATGCCAGGTACAATAAATATTATGGTTATAATTCACGGACAACCCACCGAAAGCTGTCTTTTGCAGGCCTTTACTACGGCTGTTGAAGCTAAGACCGCAGGGCTTGTTGATCTGGACGTTCGAAGCAAATACTCGGGCGATTTAGCTACAGGTACCATTACCGACAGCCTGATAGTAGCCACTACTAACACTGGTCAAAAAGTGAGATTCGGCGGTCCAGCCTCAAAGCTTGGTAAAATAGTAGGGTACTGTACAAGGGAGGCTGTAAAAAATTCTGTCATAAAGCAGAGCTCTGTCTATTTGAATCGACCTTTGCTTGAAAGGCTTGCCGAGAGACATTTGCTCATGGACGCCCTTATTAATGAGATATTAAAGGCATGCTCAACAGGACTTGAGAGGGAAAAAATAAAGAGGGGAATTTTTGAAGAGTTGAAAAAACCCTTCCCTGCGCTAATTTTAATGATGGCTGCAAATATGGACGATGATGTTAGGAAGGGTTTAATTCCAAAGGAATTCAGAAACTTAAATGAATTGATAATACAATTTAAAGAAAATCTCCATAAAGTTATGTGCAATAATGAGCAGAACTATAACAACGTTCAAGTAGAAAAAATAGATTTTGAGACTTATCCATTCCTGAAAAGCGCTCTTGTCTGCATCACAGAAGCGTTTCTATCGCAGCATAAACAGTCATAGGACATAAAAAAGGCAAGATATGGGTTTTTATCCCACTATCTTCTCCCAACGTTCAACGAGTTCAAGCACTTGAGGGCAACCGTAGTTTTTCAGTTTTTGCCTAAGCTCAACTTTGTCTACAGCTGCCTTCTGGAAATCCACTATCTGACTTGCTTTATCCGCAAGGTAAAGGATTCCGTCAATGCCCTGTCTCCCGCAGCGCACAGAAACTGTTAGAAGCTCCTCCGGAGATGGGACTTCTCTCGGATTGTCGCCGGGGCCGAAGACGTATAGACTTATGTAAACTGGTTTCTTAAGCAGTTTTTTGAAGGCTCTTGAGAGCATTTCCCAATACCACGGTGTGGCATAATTCTTTGAGAACATTACGACATTAAAGGCGTCAGCATAGGGTGCAAGAGCGTCAAAGTCTATGCCAAAGCGCTCATAAGAATTCACGGGGTCTGGTAGTAAACCGATGACGAGTTCCTTTTTAACACGTTCCCTTATTTGTGCTATGTATTCTGTAACCTCTTTTTTGCGCCACTCAAGCCAGCTTAGTCCGCTTTTCTGCCATTTTTCCTTGCAACGAGGGCAGATACAATGGCCATAGTCTGCGAAGTGGATGCTGTTAAGCCAAACTCCCATGGATTTTCTGTCCACTTCTTCAATGTAATTCAGCATCTCCTCCCTGAATTCTGGAACGGTGTGGCAGAGAATATCCCACCGGAAGTTGTATCTGTCATTTGTTCTTAAAGCTGGCCCATATTCAGACTGTGAAACCCACTCTGGATGGTTACGCGCGGTTACGTTGTCGCCGAAAATGGCAACGTTGCTATACATGTCTGGCTGCGGTGGCTGTCTACGTCCAACCTCCGGCTTAACCCTGAAAAGGTCAAAGTCAAATCCTGGAACCTTCTTTGGTTCAAATAGATATGTGCCAAACTTCATTCTAACACATCCTTTTCTAAAGCAGATTGCACGGCATCATTATAAAGTTTTTCAAAAAGAGTTGCCCTTTAAATATTAAAACAATTATTGGAGTTTCAATTTTGAGGAGTTTAAGGTTCTTAGGAAATCTATAATAATTTGAACCCAAAACAATTCTTAAGGAGCCAAAAACCATGAAGGTTACGTTGGTTAATCCTCCATACCCGCGAAGTGCCCATCAACATCCGCCATTTATTCCCCTGAGCTTAGGCTACCTTGGCGCGATTTGCGAGAAGAATGGCCATGAAGTTAGAGTAATTGACTGTCAAGGCGAGAGGCTTGACCATGAAGGTTTTCGCAGGCAATTAGGTAAAGCAGATACGGATATTGTTGGAATAACCTCTGCGACTTTAACTTATAAGTCGGCATTAAAGGTTGCAAAAATTTCAAAGGAGGTTTTCCCAGATTGTATAACGCTGCTAGGTGGCTGTCATGCTACCTTCTGGGATGTTAACGCCCTTAATGAATGTCCCAGCCTAGACATCATAGTGAGAAAAGAGGGCGAAGTAACTTTTTTGGAGCTTCTGAGAAAGCTTAAAAGCAAAGAAAAATTGGATTATGTTCAAGGTATAACCTTCAGAAAAGGCGACCGCATAATTAGAAACGAGGACAGGCCGTACATAGAAAATTTAGACGATTTACCTTTCCCAGCGCATCATCTTTTCAACCTGAAATCCTACGTAAAGGTAGGGAAGCTGATAATCCCTGTAATGACAAGCCGTGGGTGCGTATATTGGTGCGATTTCTGCACAGCCGTCAGAATGTTTGGACGTAAATATCGTATGAGAAGCCCCAAAAATGTTGTAGATGAAATAGAGTATGTTTACACGACTTTCGGTGTTGACCAATTCACTTTTTACGACGATGCCTTCACAGTTGATCCTATGCGGACGGAAGCTATATGCGATGAGATAATACGGAGGAAGTTGCCGATACAGTGGGACTGCGAAACTAGAGTGGACATGGTCAACAAGCCTTTACTTGAGAAAATGCGAAGGGCAGGATGTATTGCCGTCTGGTTTGGGGTTGAATCCGGTTGCCAAATGATTATTGATAAAATGCACAAGAAGTTCACCATAGAACAGACGAGAAAAGCCTTCAAAACTGCCCATGAGGTGGGCTTAATGACTGTGGCAAGTGTGATCCTTGGGTTCCCCGGGGAAACCGAGGAAACAGCATGGGAAACCATAAACTTCATTAAGAGCCTAGACCCTGCTGATGTGGGCTTTTACATTGCTACTCCATATCCAGGTACACCCCTCTATGATCTTGTAAAGGAAAAGGGCTGGCTAAAAACAGAGGACTTTGACAAATACGACACCGCCACTCCAGTGTTTGAAACTCCCTACTTAAGCATGGAAAAACTCAAGGAAATTCGGTTTAAAGCCTATCAACAGTTCTACCTAAGGCCCGGCTACATATTTAGAATGCTCAAGAAAGGGGGAATTTATGGGGTCTCCACCCTGAAGACCTCTATGGCCTATTTGCTTCGTTCTTTGCATATTAAACTCAGCTAGACTTTTTAAGAGTTAAAGTCGCGAAAAAAACTGTAACTAAAGCTAAGGAAACCCTAACCGATGTGACGCTAAGTCCAATTGGTGTGAACCCTAAAAGTAGCCCGATAAGACCTGTTATGCTGTAACTCAGCACCACCGACAAAACGATCCCTTCTATAACGTCTATTTTTCTATCCTTTGCGGATATCAAACGAAGAAAACAGTGCCCGGGAACAAATGATATAAAAATGAATCCGAGGGTGTAGCTTAAAAATATTAAGGGAGAGTTTTCCGGAATTAGATAGGATATTAAAAGTGTTACAAGTGTGAAAGCTATCACCGCTAAAAACCAATTTTCCATTTTTAGATGCTGTTTTGCTCCCATTTTGTCATACTTCTTGCCTAAACATGTTAAAGTGTTAGGTTGGTAATTAGTAATAAAAAGAGGGAAGTGAAGTTTACATGAAGACTTTAAAGGCAGGATGGTTGTCAACCAGAGGTTTTATGTCTAACTCGGCTGTTGCGCTCAAAATGTATGCGTCAGCTATGGCTGCCATTGAGAACACGTAATCCGACCTTTCAACGGGGCCGAACATTAGCCAGTCTGCTCCCAATACTTGCATTATCGCATTAGTGGTTCCGTCTATGCATCTCCTTACTTCTTTTGGGAAGTTCACCTTAAGCCATCCGCATGTAGTTACAACGTTTCCTGTGCCCACTCCGGTGGGATATCCAAACTTCTCCTTTATGTAATATATTGCCCTCGCAGCTGAGCCCATGTCTGGACCGAAAGCCGGGATTGATGTATCTATTAGAAACTTTTCGATCCCCGCTTCTCTTGCCCTTGAAAGGGCTTGCTCCGTGGCGCTTATCTTCCCCTCAACAGTGTTGTCTGCCGGATTTTCAGCCAATATTATTGCTGCTTGGACGCCGCTTTCCTTTATTTTGTCTAGCTCTGGCTTTGGGCTTCCCTTGTTAATAGAGCTGTAAACAGCCCTTTCTTGGAGTCCCACCTCTTTTACGTGCTGGGCCGCTGAGAGGCGGAGCTTTGGACTTATGGCATCCATTAAGAAAGGTGCCTCGGTTATTTCTGCAACGAAGTCTATATACTTTCTGAAGGCTTCCTCGCTTGTTCCTACAACGTCAAGCATAAACGGATTGCCTGTTAAATCACTTAAGTGCTCGAGTTTATTCAGCAATTCTTCAGCTTCTTTCTTGTTGAATTCGCCCTTTTCGCTGTCCAAAACTATCTTTTGTCCTTCGTAGAATATCGAAGCTATTAATACTGTGGGTAGTTCTCCAGGCTGTCCGCCGACTTTCACTTTCCCAATTTCAAAAATTTGCTGCTGTGTTTTAAACTTGAACATAGGTTTCCCTTTATTTTACTTCTTTTTCTTTTCTTCCATTGCTTTTTGGGCTATTGCAACCGCTTCTTCCTTACTTTTACCATAAAGGGCGCCAATGGCATCAGCGTCCTCTTTCGTGACTGCTGCCCCACCGATCATTAATACTACTTTACCTTTTAGACCGGCTTCGGTAAATGCTTGGCTTAACTTTGGCAAGTTGTCCTTTGCTGGTTTGGTATTTATGGAGACCGCCATTATGTCTGCATTTACTTCCTTAGCTTTAGCCACGAAGTTCTGCGGAGAAACGGCTTTGCCCAAATCCACAGTTTTAAATCCCGCTCGTTTTAGTGCCTTCCGAACCATTTCCTTTGGAGTTTCATGCATGTCCGGCTCTAATGTTCCAATAACAACCGTCCCTATGGGGCTTGTCGGTTCTGGCGGTTCCTTTTCCATCATAGCTTTAAGCCATGACATTCTTATATCCCTTCTGCGAAGGGGTATAAATGGTAGTAAAATTTAAGTTTTACCACTAAAATAGGGGGCTCGTTTGAATGAAAAAGTCAATTAGCGCTTCCCTTGAAGAATTAATAGCGTTAATGCTGTTTACATTTTCTATTATTTATCGTGTCTCGTTAGTATTATCATGTGGTTATCCTCCAGGTCCAGATGTTGGCCTTCATAACAGCATAATCAATTCCATAATTTTGCATGGAGATTTTCTACGGAATTACTATCACATGGGTGGGGGATACTCGCTGACGCATCCCAGCTTCCACATTTTCACTTCTTCAATTATATTGGCTACAGGAATTCCTGGATACATGGCTCAGCCCCTTGTTGCGATACTTTTTTCATCACTTATGGTTTTATGCGCCTTTCTTTTAACAAGAAGGGCTTGGAATATGCCTATTGCCCCATTAATTGCCGCCTTTATGGTGGCTTTGTCAAGATATGATCTTGAAATGCTCCTTTGGGGAGGTTATCCTAACGTTGTAGCTTTAACCATTATTTCAGCGCTTTTCTATCTTTTTCTCATGGAAGATGTTTCAACAAAGATGTCCATCACATTAATTTCTGTTTTGACAGGTGTTCTCATTTTTACGCATTCGCT
>CAZZKO010000081.1:0-3130 GCA_964654925.1 uncultured Candidatus Bathyarchaeia archaeon | reverse complement strand
AGTGCATCGCAGAACCATTATTGGGAGACTCATCATTGTTAAGTATAGTCACAAGGGCAGATGGCTTCATTATAATTGAGGAAGGAAAGGAATTGGTGAAGAAAGGTGAATTAGTCAAAGTGCATCTTATCAAGGGTCTTTCCCGACTGTTCGCCCCTAGGCCGGGAGAATAAATTGATCTGTATAATTGTGCTTGCAGCAGGGTTCTCATCTAGATTTGGTAAAAACAAGCTCCTTGAAAGGATAAACGGCCAAACCTTAATTGAAAAGGTTGTGAAGAGCGCCGTTTGCTCAAAGGCTGATGAGACAACAGTTGTTGTGGGTTATGAAGCTGAGAAAATCATGGAAGTGCTTAAAGGCGTAAACTGCAAAATTGTGTTTAATAAAGATTTTAGAACCGGCCAAAGTTCCTCTGTTAAAGCTGGTGTTAGCTCAGTAAGGGACTACGCGGATGCCGTGCTGATACACCCCGGAGATGTGGCGCTAATAACCCCTAAGGCCATTGACATGGTTATTGAGGATTATAAAAAATTCAGAAACCCTATAACAGTGGCAGGATATAAAGGCCGAGCAGGTCATCCCATACTTTTTGATAGATCCCTCTTTGATGAGTTGATGGAAATAAATGAGGAAACTTATGGACTGAAAGCTGTTGTAAGTAGGCATAGGGATACTGTAAGAATTGTTGATGTGGGATCGGAGGAGGTCCTCATAGACATCGATACTAGGGAGGATTTTGAGAAATACATGGGCAAGAAAACGCACGTGATCAATCCTTCGCAACAAGGTTTTAAACATTACCTTGCTAAAGCCATCCATAAATGGTCAGATACGGGCCGTGGAAGCTGTACTTCTGCATGATTGCTGCGTATAAGTACTCTGTTTTCAGGTTGGTTTAGAAATTCGCCTATGACTGAAACTTGAATGGCGTTTCTTTCCAGAACATCGACAACCCTATTTACGAAGTTCTCTTTAACTGCTATGAGCAGGGCTCCCGAACTTATTAATTGTAAAGGGTCAATATTGAAGAACTTGCAGATTTCAAGGGTTTCCTCGGCAATTAAGATTTTATCCTCGTAAATTCTAACGCCTACATTTGAGGCATCAGCCATTTCGTGAATGCCTCCTAAAACGCCACCCTCTGTTGGATCGTGCATCGCGCTTACCCCGCCTATCTTAAAAGCTAGAACACCCTCCTTTACAACGCTTATTTTCTCAAAGAATGTTCTTGCCGAATCTAGAAGCTTCCTGCTCACTCCACCCTTGTATAGGGCATCATAACGCTCGGTCGCTAGTATCGCTGTACCCTCAACCCCTGCGCTTTTAGTCAATAACAACTTATCTCCTGGTTTCGCGCCTCCCGCCGTGACATAATTTCCTCTATCAGTAACGCCCACCGCACACCCAATTACTATTGGGTGTGTAAGACCAGGAGTAACCTCAGAGTGCCCCCCAATGATGCTTATGCCCAAACCCTTAGCAGCCTCGTCCATCTGGGAACAAATAACCTCCAAGGTTTGCCTATCAGCCTTTTCTGGCAGCAAGAGACAGGAAGCAAAATAGGCTGGCTGAACGCCAAAAGTTGCAATGTCATTGGCGTTAATGTGGACTGCAAGCCACCCAATATGTTCAACGGCGCCCGTAATTGGATCCATAGAGACTATAATCGACTTGTCCTCAAGGTCTATAACAGCCCCATCCAAACCAATACCTGGACCAAGGACAACTTCACTTCGTTTTATGCCTAAGTTCTTGAAAACAATTGTCTCAAGAAGATCCCTTGAAATTTTTCCAAGGGGGAGATGCAAGGGAGCATTCACCATGCTGCAGCTTAGGAGGATTTTCCCCTAAGCTGGGGAAGCACCCGCCATATTGCCTTGGATATAGGTAGCGCCACTATGGCGCCTATTACCATCTGCCCAATGTTTATCGGAACCTCTGCCAACGCTACAGCCTCGATCCCGAATAGGGGATATATCAGGAGCCACTCATAGAGGAAGTAGCCGGTTACCATGCATAAACCGCCACTCACCACCGAGAAAATTAGCCAGCCAAACTCTGGCTCCATTAGCAGACCAGAGGCAATTATGACAAGCGCTGTTGCAGAGCCAAGCGTAAGCCAAAAGGCTGTTGGAATATTCACGCTAATTATGTTTGAGCCAAGCGTAAGCTCCGCGGGGCCGCTGTAATAAACGGAGCCTATATAACTAAGCAAACAACCTATAGCAATTCCTAAAATAGCTGTTATTGTTCTCCAAGCAATTTTTGAGCTGAGTTTCGGATTTCTCCTGCTGAGCAGTCCAACAACGGCGCCTTCACAAGTTTTCACGATGAGGGTTGCCGGGGCATAATGTGGATAGCCCAACAGAAGATCAGCCAGCATAGAGCCAACCCCGCCCGCAAAAGCCCCGACAAAAGGTCCAAAAAGGAGGGCGGATAGAAAAACCATGGATTCTCCTATGTTAAAGAAGCCATGAGTCGCCGGAACATATATCGAAAAAACCATTGTAGCGACACATACAAGTGCTGTGGATATAGCCGTCATTGCCAATATGAATGGTGACGTTTTGTAGCGCATAATGATCTATAGTAAAGTTATAAGTATACTATATGAGCTTTTCGCTAAAGCAACAGCTTAAGCTCATCAAGAGCTGCTAAAACCCTTTTCCCACGCCTAGTTATCTTGAAAAGCCTTTTTCCGTCTTGCACGTACTCGGCAATTAATCCTCTCTCGGAAAGCTTATTTAAATGCTGATATACAGCAGCCCTTGTCATAACTTTTCCAAGTCTTCTCCATAAATCGTAGCCGTATGTATCGCCCTCGCTTAGAATCCTCAGAATCTTTTCCTTTGTACTTAAATCTAAACCCATAATAGTCGTTTTTCTCTTCTTCGACAACGCTTGAAGCACGTCTGTGGCCTTAAGCCCGCTTCCGGTTATCAGACATACAACCTTTTCGTCTTCCTCTATTATTCGCTGGTTAACAAGTTTTTTTAGCGCCGCATATGTTGCTGCGCTTGCCGGCTCAGCGAAAACCCCCTCTAGTTTCGCTAGATCCCGCTCAGCCAAAAAGATTTCTTCATCAGAAACGGAAACCGCAATTCCCCTCGATTTTCTAATAGCCTCTAAT
>CAZZKO010000080.1:0-7258 GCA_964654925.1 uncultured Candidatus Bathyarchaeia archaeon | reverse complement strand
TAATACGCCGGCTATGGCAGCCCTCTTTTTCTGGCCCTGGCTGAGTCTTTGGGGCGGCTTATTCTCCAAGCCCTTAAGGCCCATGACTTCCACGGCCCATTTAACCCTTTCCTCAACTTCCTTATCGGACAGCCCGAGATTTCTGGGACCGAAGGCTATGTCCTGGAAAACTGTGGGTGCGAACAGCTGGTCATCTGGATTCTGGAAAACTAGACCAACCTTTTGTCTTACAAAGTCAAGGTTGTTCTTGGAAACTTCTTTGCCTAGAACATAAACCTTTCCGCTTGTGGGCATCAAAAGTCCATTAAAGTGATACAGAAGGGTGGATTTTCCAGCTCCGTTAGGCCCCAACAGAGCTATTTTATCGCCTTTTTCAGCTACAAAGTTAATGTTTTCCAAGGCCTTAGTTCCATCTGGATATACGTATGTAAGATTTACTGTTTCAATAACTTTGGGCAATTTAAGTTCCTCCGCATCCTACAAGATGATCAGCCAGTCCGCTAGAATGAGGAAGGTGAACGCTAAAATTAAGCTTAACCCGTAAAGCATATCTCTGGCGGAAATGGGCCTCTTTGAAAATGTGAACAGTCTTTTTTCTCCAGTATAGCCCCTCGCGATCATGGCGTTGCCAATAATTACAGCCCGGTCATAAGATCTAGTGAACAGCATTCCGAAGAGGGTTCCATAGTTTCTGAGCCTTCCGAAGAAGCCTAGAGCCTTAGAGTAGCCACATCTCGACTTTTGGGCGTTATAGATCCTCTCGGCTTCTTCGGATATTACGAAGATATAGCGGAACATTAGTAAAGCCAAATCCAAAAACACAGAGGGTGCACGGAACCATGCTAATGCACCTATAATTTCCAAAATCGAGGAGACGGAAATCAGCAAATTCAGAATCGCGACAGCGGCTAGGCATCTACTGAAAATTAACAAGCCAAACCATAAGCCCTCATAAAAAATTGGGAAAGATAAAAGGGGGGTTACAGCCACTGTTGTCGAGCCGTAAGTGAACGGTTGCACGGCAGAGACAAAACCAATTATGTATAAGGGGTGAAGCATTCTTCGAAGATAAAGCCTCATTGACACTTTACTGTAAGGGACTAAAACTAGACATGAAGCAAAAACAAGCATGGCTGTGTGCCAGTGGGCCAAGGTGAGAACCCAAAAGAGGGCGAAGACAGCGCATGCGATTTTTACCCTAGCGTCAAGTTTTCTAATGCTTGAATAAGCTTCTGGGTCGGCAAGTTCCCAGCTTAGGCTATGCAATTGATTTTCCGCGCCTCATTCCTTTAAGCCTTACGCTTCGTCCAATTATTAGGAATATGAAGAAGAATATTGTGGTCAATATTCCAACTAGCGGGTCGCCCATAAGCCACTCAAGCATTTGCCTCCCCTCCGCCTCCGCTTTGCTTGGCAGTTTCTTTTGTTTCAAATATTGAAGGTATCAGATATCCTATGAGGAAGCCAGTTATGGCCCCTGCGGCTGATAAGGCTATACACTCACCCTCCTCTCCAAGCTCCACTAGATGGCCGAAGTTGAGGCCAAGTTCTTCAGCCTCATTTTCAATAATTGTTATATATTTTGTTTCCATGCTGCCTCCGTAAATGAAAACGCCGATGTATGTTGAGATGATCATTAAGGCAACCGCCGCCACCATTATTAAAAGCACATGCTTGGTGAACTTGTCCATTTTACCTCAGACCTCCCAGCATTTCAGGCTTGTTTATGGCGACATACCTAACAACAGCGGCTGTTAAGGCGAACTCTATTATGGCTACGGGCACTTGGGTTGGGAGAAAGCCAACTGAGAATATGCCCCAGTAAAGCATTGGATTCTCCGGGTGAAGGGATAGGGCAAGCTGGGATGCCGTTGTGACATAAGTTGCTAAGTCTCCGAAGAAGCCTGCCAATCCAGCTGAAATCCAAATTGGCGCATGCAGTTTTCTTAAGGCAAGGTATACGGCATAGCCGAGAAAACCACCGACTATTCCCATGGAAACGGTGTTAGCTCCAAGGGTTGTGATTCCGCCGTGGGCGAGGAACAGCTGGAAGAACAGCGCTATAAAAGCCAAAACGGAGCTTTCAAAGGGCCCGACAAGGATCGCTGAGAGAGCTACTCCACATGGATGGGAGCATGAACCGGTTACGGGGACTGGTATATGCCAGACTGAGACTATGAATATGGTGGCGCCCATTAGGGCCAGCATCGGCATATAGGCAGGGTTCTCTTTACGCTCCTTTGCAACCTTCGCTAAGCCGACGATTATGAATGGGGCTGCAACCACAAACCACACTGCAATCCATAGGGGTGAAAGTATTCCATCCATTATGTGCATTCTGATCACTGCTGGATAAGCCATCCATAAGCGTTATATAAAAATTGCTTAACTTAAGTTTAATGAAGGTTTAACATCATGGGAAAGACTAAGGCAAACCATTTACCCAAAATTTTAAGAAGCAAAGGCGAGTTGACAAAATTTCAGATCCTCGCAGAGGTTTTAAGAAGCCAGCCCCATATAAAGCAGAAGGATATTGGAGATACACTTGGGATAACAGTTCAGGCAGTTTCAAAACACTTTAGCAGGCTCGAAAAGGAGGGTCTTCTAGAAGCTGGATTGAGGCGGGCAAACTATAAGCTAACCCCTAAGGCCCATGAGAAGCTTCAGGAATATCTAGCGGATCTTGAGAGCTATGCTAGAACCCTTAGGCAGGAATTGAAATTTGAGAGGATCTGGCCGGCTTTGGCTTCCCATGAGATAAGGGCTGGAGAAACTGTGAACTTGGAAATGCGAGAAGGCGTATTATATGCTGTACCCTTTAAAAATGCCAGCATGGCCTCTGGAAGGGCCATATCAAATGCCGCGCCGGGGGAGGACGTGGGCCTTATAGATTTAAGGGGTCAAATAAGTTTGGAACAGGGAAAAGTTTTGATTGTTAAGCTTCCAAGCATAAATGAGGGCGGATCCAGAGTTGTCGACGCTGATAGAGTTCGAAAGCTCTATGATGAGTTTAGACCCCACAAGGTTGGCGTCATGGGCACCGTTGGGAGGGCTGTTCTAAATAAGCTGGGTCTTAAGGCTGAAATAGAGTTTGGCATAAGCAGGGCTTCAGCCCTAGCTGCCCTAAGAGGGTTAAGGGTTTTCGTGCTTGCCGTTGGGAGGATGGTAAGCCGAATAATAGATGAAATAGAATTAACCAATGTTAGGTATAATGCCAACATAACCTATGAGGTTAGAGACTGTCGGAAAGAAGTTGAAAACCAGCCGACCAAAAATGTTTAATTCCTTCTCATCTAAGGTTTAGCCGGAGGGAAAAGTTTGAAGACATATCTGACTTTATGGTTCTATAGCGAGGGTGCAAGTCCATCCGAGGTTGTTGAAAAGCTCCGCTCTATGGGGTTTGAGCCGCTGAAAGGGTATCATGATCATGTCTACAATTGGGGACGCAAAGTTGACCTTATGGAGGTTCTTCAACTCGCGAATAAGGTGCATGAAACCCTAAGGGGAATGAAGGTTTTCTATAAGCTGGAAACAGTATAAAATCAGAAATGATGATTGGCTATAAGAAGCCTGAATTAGTCTTTAGGCTTAAACATGGTTTATTAATTTGAATTTATAATAATTGTCAGGTGATTCTCAAGTGCTTGTTACGAACAGAGATCTACTTTTAGCCGCTCAAAGGAACGCCTATGCTGTAGGCGCATTCAACATTCAGAATCTTGAAAGCTTTCTGGCCGTTGTGGAGGCTGCTGTTGAGGAGAAATCGCCAGTCATAGTTGCTGTCACTCCAAGCGCTATAAAATATGGAGGATTAAGGTATCTGGCAGGCCTTGTCAAGACGGCGGCTTCAGACCTGCCTGTTCCCATGTCTCTACACCTCGACCATGGAGAGGACATTGAAACCGTTAAAAAATGCATTGAGGCAGGTTTCACATCGGTGATGATTGACGGTTCCCACATGCCCTTTGAAGAGAACATAGCGTTAACAAGACGAGTTGCGGAAATAGCTCATCCAAGGGGCGTATCTGTGGAGGGCGAGCTTGGGAGAATTGCCGGCGTTGAGGATAAAACGGTTGAGGAGCGGGAAGCCGTGCTAACTGATCCCATGAGGGCAGAGGAGTTTGTTAAGCGCACCGATGTTGATGCGCTGGCTGTTTCCATAGGCACTTCCCATGGCGCCTATAAGTTCAAAGGTGAACCCCAGCTTGACTTTGAGAGGCTTAAGGCCATAAGGGAGAGGGTGGACGTGCCTCTTGTTCTCCATGGAGCCTCAAGCGTTCCCGCATGGATTATAGAGAAGGCCGTTAAATATGGGGCGGAACTAGCCGGAGCTAAGGGGATTTCAGAGGACCACATTAGGAGGGCTATTTCGCTTGGCATAACAAAAATAAACATTGACACTGACCTGAGGCTTGCATTTACGGCTACGGTGCGAGAGGTTCTGGCAAACGCTCCAAAGGAGTTTGACCCTAGAAAGATTTTAGGTCCTGCAAAGGAGGCTATGAAGGAGGTTGTTAAGGGGAAGATGCGCCTTTTCGGAAGCTCTGGCAGGGCATAAAAGGGGGATGAAAACTTAGGGTGATGAAATTATCGGCATTAGGGATGGCTGGCGCGGCTTCTTAGAAGCCAACTTCATGCCGCTGGACCTCGAAGCTATTACGAGACCTTCTAAAGGGAGGTTCGATCCTCGGCACTTTTAGGACGAATCCATTCAAGCGTGAAAAGCCCGGAGCAGATTATGGAGAACGCCCAAAAGGCTGGAATTGAGGCGGTTATCGCCATTGGAGAGGATGACATGCTTACAGCGGCGCATAAAATGGCGGATTATGGCCTAAAATGCGTGGGAGTTCCCAAAACAATTGACAGCGACATTGCGGGTACGGATTACGCCTTCGGCTTTAACACGGCAGTCCATATAGCCACAGAAGCCCTTGACAGGCTTCATACAACAGCTGAGGCGCATAACAGGGTTATGGGACGCTACGCTGGGCATATTGCCCTAGCAGCTGGAACTGCAGGAGAAGCTAATGCCATACTTATCCCGGAGAAACCCTTTGATGAAGACGAGGTCTGCGAATATATTAGGCGGAGGCATATGAGGGGCAGAAACTTTAGCCTAATTGTCGTGGCTGAGGGGACTAAGCCGAAGGGTGGGAAGTAAATTGTATATAGCGAACACATAGACGAGTTCGGCCACATAAGCCTAGGCGGAGTTGGCTACTATTTGGCTAAGGAGATTGAAAGACGCACCGGCATAGAAACCCGTGTAGTGGCTCTTGGGCATCTTCAACGGGGCGGATCGCCAACAGCCTTTGACAGGATATTAGCTACAAGATATGGCGTAGCCGCTGTGAACCCGGTTCATGAGAGGAAATTCACCAGATGGTAGCCCTTCAAGGGAACAGAATTGTCTCGGTGCCGCTCATAGGTGTAGTGGGTAAGAGGAAAACCGTGGACTTGGAGCTCTATAACGTGGCAAGCGTGTTCTTCGGCTAATTTGTCGAGTGCTTAGGTTGCCAGATCCCTTGCCAAATTAAGCAGCTCCACGTTGAAGGGCTTCTCGTTTCTGCATGAAGTTTCAAGATCTATGCTTGTTATCTGACCTTTCTGTAGGCCTACAACGCGGTTTCCAATGTTCTGTGATAGAAGGTTCACGGCTTCGCTGGCGAATAAGCTTGCCAATAGGCGGCTTCTAGCCGTGGGGCTTCCGCCCCTCTGAGCATAGCCAACTATGCTTAAGCGAACTTCGGCGCCGGTGTTTTCCTCAATCTCCTTAGCAAGTTTTCTCGTATCACCTATACCCTCCGCAGCCACAATTATGCCTGACCTCTTACCCTTAGCAGCGTTTTCCTTAATCGTCCTAAAAACCTCATTTATGTCGTACTTCACTTCAGGGACTATAATAACCTCAGCGCCAACGGTTAAGCCTACAGCTAGAGCCAGAAAACCCCTTTTACGCCCCATAACCTCTACGACGAAAATCCTCTCGTGGGAAATGGCGGTATCCTTTATCTTGTCAATTTCAGCCACCGCAGTGTTTACGGCGGTATCAAAACCTATGGTTTCCTCGGTGCCATAAACATCATTGTCAATGGTTGCAGGGACCCCAACGATTAAAGTGTCAGTTTCGCGGCTCAGCTCTAAAGCTCCCCGGAAAGAGCCGTCGCCGCCTATGACCACTAAGCCGTCCACCCTGTTTGCGGCCAGGTTTTCAGCGGCTCTTCTAAGACCTTCAGAGGTTCTAAATTCCGGACACCTTGAAGTTAATAGAATTGTGCCTCCTGATTGGATTATTCCGCCTACAGAACGGGGATCCAGTTTCCTAAACTTGTTCTTTATTAAGCCTTCCCAGCCCCTTTCAAAACCTATAACCTGAAATCCCCTTGAGTAGGCGAGACGGACGACAGCTCTTATAGCGGCGTTCATTCCCGGGGCGTCGCCGCCGCTGGTCACCACTCCAATGGTTTTCAAGCATCATCCCTCATGTTCCACTAAAACCTTAAACACTAGTCTTAATGGTAAAATAAATGGTTTATTCAGGCTTGGCGGTTGGAGGCATTAAATGTGGAGAGAACGCCTATAATTGTGCTTGTTACTGCCCCGAGCAGGGAAGAGGCCGAAAAGATTGTGCAGCGTTTACTTGAGGAAAAGCTTATCGCATGCGCCAACATAATAAGCCCACTCCATTCGCTTTTCTGGTGGCAGGGGAAAATAGATCAAGCTCAGGAACATTTGATTTTAATGAAAACCAGAAGAGATCTATTTGAAAAACTCACCGAGATTGTTAAATCCCTGCACAGCTACACCGTCCCAGAAATCATCGCCATACCCATAATAGAGGGGTCAGCTGATTATCTAGCATGGCTTAACGAGAACTTAGGGTAAAGTTTTATAGTTTTGTTCCATTCATGAATTTTTGGCGGCGGGTCTTAGGCGGGGGGCTAGGGGTCCCCTGTACCGTAAACCCCCTATACGACGGGCCGAAAGCTGAGGCTGCGGCGTCTGTGGCCGGCTAACCCCTACTGCCCCCGCCTCGCCGACCCGTCTCCTCAGCCCCACGGCGCACGCGCGCCCTCGTGCGGGGGGTGGTTGGGCGGAGCAACCGCCCTGACTGCTGCCCTGACGGGAGGGTGCACGCCCCCGCCGGCCCTCGGGGACGAGTAGTCAAAGCCTCGGAAGGGGGGGTTAGGCGGCCACAGACGCCTCAGCCTCAGCTTTCGGCCCGTCGTATAGGGGGTTTACGGTACAGGGGACCCCT
>CAZZKO010000079.1:0-2312 GCA_964654925.1 uncultured Candidatus Bathyarchaeia archaeon | reverse complement strand
GTAAAGGCGGTGCCGAAGGGTGTAACCTCACGCCTATAGCAGACTGCAAGCCTATGCTTTCCGGGCAGGGAGGCATCAACTATTGGAAAGGCTGAGCTTACATGTTTTCCGGACATGTGAACTAGCTTGACAACCATGTTGTCAAGCTCTTCATCTGTTTCGAATTGTATGTTTGTTTCTATGCTTTCGTAGGCTCGGTGCCATACGAAAACGGGCTTTTTAACGCCGTCGCATGAAATGTCCTCTATGTTGGGGTCCCTCATTAGCGGGTCTACCTTTCCGAAGCCTACAAGGTCCCTTTCAGCGTGGTAGAGAATCTTGTACCATGAAACGTCTGGAAGCCAGCCTAGGCTTATCCGATATTTATTCACTATTCTCCTCGCCTGCTCTGCAAAGAATTTTATTGGGTCAGAATTTCCTCTTTGGGAGCCTCGATTTCGGCTAGGAGAATTTCGAGGATACGGTCGTAAATGCTCCTTTCAACCTGATCAAGTTGAAGCTCATCAAGTATGTATTTGTATTCTCCTGTTTTTGGGTTTTGAACTATTGCTACGTGGGCGAAGGGTTCATATAACGGGTATCTTTCAACAACTTTGTAGTCTTTTGGTATTGGTTGCGGCGGAGGTGGGGATATTGGAGCCTTTTTGGGTTTGCCTATGCGCAGTTTAAGCAGTGGCATATTTCTCCCTTGGGGCTGAGATTTAATGTTCGAATTCTGATTATTAAATATTACGACGTGTGAAACACTATTCCGGTTTCGGCTACTCCCTCAACATTGAAAAATTATGCCCTCAGAACCATTGCAAAAGGGATTTGTCAATTTTTCCTCCTTCAGCGTTGAGGTTGGACCGTGCCCGGGGTAAACCGTCAAATGTTCCGGTAGATCCAATAGCCTCTTAAGGGATCTCTGCATATCCTCATCTGAGCCTTCGGGAAGGTCTGTTCTGCCTACCGAACCTGCGAATAGGGTGTCTCCTGTGAAAATTTCGTTCCCGCTTAATAGGCAGATGCTTCCAGGAGTGTGGCCCGGGGTATGAATTACTTTAAGGGTTTCTTCTCCAAATCTTATTAAATCCCCCTCATTGAGGAATTTGTCCGCTGGAGGAGTGTTAATGTTAAAGCCGTAAGCCCTTGCGAATATTCTCCCCGGCTCTTCAAGCATTTTCGCATCTTTCTCATGGATCATGATTGGTATCTGGAATTTTTCCTTAAGTGGGCCGTTTCCACATATGTGGTCCGGGTGTCCATGGGTGTTTATGATGCACTTTGGTTGTAGTTTGTTCTCATTTATATATTGGGTTATCTGCTGCAATTCCTGCCTGGTATCGTAGCCCGGATCGATTATGATGGCTTCTCTTGTTTTTATACATGAGACGACGAAGCAGTTTGTGAGAAGCCTTCCAACCATGAACATTTGAATTATCATTGATGCTGCCCTTTTACGGGCTTAAAATGGGTGATTTGCATTTATAGGTTTTGGGCTTTTAGCGGTAATTTCATGTGCTATGGAATGTTGGTTATTATTTTACTCTATCTAAGAAGGGGGCGGCTTGAAAAGAAAGTGGGAAAAGGGGGGTTAGAAGAACTTGAAGCGTTTTTCCTTTCTCTTGAGGAATGCGCTTTCAACGCCTGTTAGGACGGCCATGACGGTGGCTGTTCCCGTCAGCTCCTTGTCTATCCTTGCGCCCCATACGATTTTGGCCTTCGGCGGTATTGAACGCCTTTACGGGCTCTCCTGCCTGGTGGGCTTCGTTTAGGGTTAAGTCTTCTCCGCCTCCAACGTGTAACAAGAGGCCCCGGGTCTTTGTCACATCTTCCACGTCTAGCAGACAACCGTTCAGCGCCCTCTCCACAGCCTGCTCCACTTTG
Source organism: uncultured Candidatus Bathyarchaeia archaeon (assembly GCA_964654925.1). GTDB lineage: Archaea > Thermoproteota > Bathyarchaeia > Bathyarchaeales > Bathycorpusculaceae > DRVV01. Next base: position 443 of record CAZZKO010000079.1, on the reverse strand, counting down.
CCGTCGCCCCTTTCTCCGCCCACGCCCGAAGAGGCTAGACCCGCGCCTGTCATTATGGCGCGTAGGTCAGCAAAGTCTATGTTGATTAGGCTGGCGGTGGTTATGGTTTCCGTTACGCCTTTTATGAACTTTCCAATTGTTGTATTGGCTACGCCCAGGGCTTCTTTAAAAGGGAGGTTTCCAGCCAGTTTGACGAGTTTGTTGTTGTCTATTAGGACAACTGTGTCGCATACTTCCTTTAGGCGTTGGATTCCCTTCTTAGCTAGCTCCATTCGCGCGGTTTCTATCTCGAAGGGTAGGGTTACCACGCCTACAATGAGTTGATAAACGTTAGGGGATACCCTTTTACGCGGTTCTTCTGCTAGGGCTACTGAAGCGCCTGTGCCCCTACCATCCCAGCAACGAGGAATATTATGTTTGCATTTGCTATTTCTTCAAGGACT
>CAZZKO010000078.1:0-21730 GCA_964654925.1 uncultured Candidatus Bathyarchaeia archaeon | reverse complement strand
GCCTCGCCCCTTCAGGAGAAGTCTTCCTCAAATCGTGATATACTTTACCCACACCTGCCCTCCCATCCTCTGAGGGGTTTGATTTCACGATCCCAGGGTACCTCAGCCCTGCGAAAGACCTCAAGGATGAGATGGGCAGCTTCTACCCTCTCTGTTCCTCCTTCTCCAAAGTGGTACCTATGTTTATACCCATGCACCTGAGATTTATAACTAAAGGTTGAAATCTTATGGAATTTATGATAAAATAACATTTTGAAATTACAAAAATAAGGAGGTGGGAAATGAAGTGTGTAGGTTGGATAGTGTGTGCAGTATTTTGCATTTTGGTAGTTAGCTTTGGATTTGCTCAGACTCAAGTTATCGAGCTAAAACTTGCCCAGTGGGATCCTCCTCAGACAATGGTTGCACAATTTACGCAAAGGATGGTAGACATGATAAATGAGAAGGCTCGTGGTAGACTTAAGATTACTCCTTACTTCGGAGAAACGCTGATTAAGCAACCGGAACATTACCGCGCAACCCAGCTTGGTGTGGTGGATATCGCCTATTTTGGCCCTACCGCTCCCGGCAGCCCTGTACTTCTTGGTAGGATTATCTCACTACCATTCCTCGGGCTCACCTCTCACGAAATGGTTACAGACGTTTATAAAAAGCTTTTTAACGAATCTCCAGAATTACGGGCCGAGTACAAGGGGCTCAAAGTAATGGGAATTTTCGGTATACCTGGAGATAACTTTCACATGACAAAGAAGTTAATACGAATACCATCTGATGCAAAAGGAATTAAAATAATCGCACTAGGGGGACCACGTGCTGAATTTTTGAAGGAAATCGGGGCCTCACCTGTTACCATACCTGTTGGAGAGTGGTACACGAGTTTGGAAAGAGGCCTTGTTGAAGGACTTTTCTTTCTCAATCCTGTGCTTAGTGTTTTTAAATTAGAGGACCTCTTCAAGTATCATACAATCGTCAATGCGTCTTTCGGGCTCAATATGTGGATTTTTAATGAACAAAAATGGAACAGTTTACCCCCCGATCTTCAGAACATAATCATAGAAGGTATGGAATGGAGGGTAAAAGAAATACACAAATTTGATAAGAATGAAGATATTAGGATTATAGAGTATGCAAAAAGTAAAGGTCATACAGTATATTATCCCACCGAAGAGGAAATGAAACTATGGAGGGAGGTTGCGAAACCAATTCACTATAAGTGGATAGAGGAAATGGAATCCAAGGGACTTCCAGCGCGAAAGGTGTACAATCGCTTACAACGCATTATAAAGGAATATCGTTCTTAAAATAGGCTAAATAAGGTGAAAAGAAGATGAAGTGGAAAAGGGGGTATTTTTTTACCATAGAGTTTATTTCCATAAAAATGAAGTTAGCAGCTACTGTGGTCCTTCTTTTGATGATGTCATTAACGGTCTGCGATGTATTTATGAGGTTTTTTTTTAACAAACCAATTTTAGGTAGTGCGGAAATAACAGAATACCTGATGGTTTGTCTTGTACTTGGTATACCTTATTGCATATTTGAAAAAAAGACGGTAAAAATACAATTACTCATTCAGAAGTTACCTTCGCGTTTACGAAGAATTGTTGATATTGCCACTGATTTTTTAGGCATCATTGTAATGCTATGCGTTACTTATCAGATCTTTAAAGAGGCTAACTTTGCTTATCGCATTAAGCTCTCTTCGAGCATTCTCGGGGTACCGAGCTTTCCTTTTTGGATTATCCTTGGTTTTTCTATCCTGTGGACCTGTTTGGTGCTTATTTCAAACATTATGAAAACTTCAAAAGGGGGTGAAAATGAGTCCTGAGACAGTGGGTCTCCTCGGGTTGTGTGTACTTCTTCTGCTAATTTTCTTCGGAATGGACATCGGGTTAAGTATGGCATTTGTGGGTTTTATGGGTTATGTATACATTGAAGGTTTTAAACGTGGAATTTCCATATTGGGGACCACTGTCTATAATACCCTTGCGAGTTATACGCTTAGCGTACTTCCTTTATTTGTTTTTATGGGAGCAATTATTGCACATTCGGGGATAGGAGCTCGGTTATACGAAGGCGTTGAAAGGTGGATAGGGCACCTAAAGGGAGGACTTGCCATTGCTACTATTACTAGTTGTGCCATATTTGCAGCGATGTGTGGCTCTAGTCTAGCAGAAACAGCAACTATGGGGAAGATTGCCTTACCCGAGATGAAAAAACGCGGTTACAGCGATACGCTCGCTGCGGGTTCGGTTGCGTGTGCAGGAAGTCTGGCTATTCTGATACCTCCAAGCATAGGATTTGTAATATATGGACTACTCACAGAGCAACCTATAGGAATTTTGTTCATCGCTGGAATAATACCAGGTGTTATTCTTATGCTTCTATTTATTCTTACTGTAATTTTTACAATTTCGCTAAACCCAACGGCAGGACCTAGAGCTCCAAAATCTTCTTGGAAAGAAAGAATGTTAATCCTCCGCATAATAGGTCCGGTTGTTGCTCTTATTTTGTGTGTTCTTGGAGGAATATACGCTGGAATTATCACCCCTACAGAGGCGGGTGCGATTGGAGCATTTGGTGCCATAATTATAACTACCTTGAGTGGTTACTTAGATCACAAGAAATTTTTAAGAGCATTAATGGAAACCATTACCACTACAGCCATGATATACCTAATGATAATTGGTGCATTTATTTTTACAAAGTTTATAAGTGTGAGTAAGCTGACTTTTGCTTTTCCAGAGTATGTTTCGAAATTTGGGCTTTCTCCATATGTGACACTTGTTATTATTATAGGCTTTTATGTGCTTCTAGGCATGTTTTTCGATGTGATGTCAGGGATGGTGCTCACACTCCCACTGATATATCCATTGATATTACGCTTGGGTTTTGATCCAATATGGTTTGGAGTACTGTTGGTAATACTTATGGAAATGGGACTAGTAACACCCCCGATAGGTATGAATGTATTTGTCCTTCGGACGGTTACCAACCTCCCGACGGAAGCAATTTTTAAAGGAGTTTGGCCTTTCGTAGGTGCAATGATTGCAGGTATAGTCCTTTTGATTATTTTCCCTGACCTTGCTCTTTATTTGCCACGTCTCATGACGGCTCGGTAAGCAAAAGGATTCCTCCTTTCCTCCCAAAAGGAGGGGGTAATGAGGCTAATTTATACATTTACAACCGCCACGATACCGAACCATACAAGATCTATTTGTAAAGCCTTTATGGTAGGAGCAAACATAAGAATTGTTAAAAGGAGAATCGCAATATTGTCCATGAAACATCCCATTATTAAATAGATCACGTTTACAATAATCATAAACTTCATTTTCAGGAGGCCTCTCTGTACTACAAACTCAGCAATCGCCTTTCCCAAATCTGAACTTGCGACAAGGTAGGTGAAATAGGTCGCAGATACAACCACAAAAAGCACAAAACCGTTTATTCTCACTGCCTCTACAACGGCCCTCTTCAAACGTTCCATTTTAAAATTATAGAAGGAAAACGGCAATAATAAAGGAGAAGAAACAACCTATGCCTGCTGCTTCGGTAGGAGTAACAAGACTTTAAAAAATGCTACCAAAAGAGAGGCCAGGAGGAGAATAATGTACCAAATCCTCTTTAGAGCCCGGAACTTTCCTTTCCAGGAGAACTTTTCGCTTGGCGGACCGAGACGAGGATTACGGATACTCAAAATGAGTGCTACGGAGGCAAGCATAGAGGCGAGCAATATACCTGGAATAATTCCCCGATAAAAAGCTGCGCTAGCGATACATCATACAGGAGAGGCAAAATCAACATAGTAATGGTGGGAGGAATGAGAGGCCCAAGTATTCCTCCAGTACATAAGGCCCCAAGGGCAAAGGCTCTCTCTTATCCATACCGGCGAAATTCAGGTTCCGCTATCTTTCCCACTGATATAATGCACCCACCGCTGTGCCCCCTAACTGCTGCCATTGCTGCTTCTCCAAAAATACTCGCAGCCACAAGACCTCCTTGAATTCTTCCAACCCAGTGTCTTGCTGCTTAGTAGACATCTGATCCTATAGGGGTCTCAGCAAATATAGATGCCATGAAGAAGAGGGCAAGAGGAAAGAGAGCCTCTTGAAAAAATAAATTGTCGTTCTTCCAACAAGATCCACAGCATCCGGACCGAAATAAATACTACCGGTAAGGACGGAAACAGTGCCGAGACCATAAGGAATGAGAACCCCCTATCATGGGGAGTGCGAAGCTTACTAGAAAACAAGACTATTCCTGCTTCCACCGCAAAAAATCTCCTCACTTCATGTATAAACGTTAGACCAAGAACTAAAGAAAGGAGTCCATAGCCAAAAGGAATCGTAAACTTTATGGAATAATGAGACTCAGCCCATATGGACTGGCTTCTTTCCCCCATCATATAGGAATATACGGCCACGGTTCACCCCCTTATAAGTCATTGAGAGCGTATAAATTAAACCTACAAATGGAACCACTACCCTACGGATAAAGCGTCGCACAGGATCTTTCCAAGATCTAAGAAAGATATTTTATAGAAATATGCCCCTCATTTAGCCGAAGATAAGCTCCACTAAAAACCAAACTCACCACCATAAACATCTTTGCCAGTTCATAAGCGTGAACAGAAGGATTTTTAGTACGTACCTCGTAAAGACAGCGTAAGAGATACAAAGAGAAGGGGTAAAAATTAAAATACCACTTTTTCCAAAGCTGTATTTTGATATCATACTAACGATCTCTCACATGAAAGATAGGATTTCTTGCTTTATCAATAGGGATAAGGATATTTGTTATTCTCCTCTTAACTTATCTTCTTGACCTGGGTACCAAAATTTCCCATTTCTTTTGGAGATTGTTATTAAAACACAATAGAAAATAGGGCAAACGCGGACCTACTGTTTATCAAGTCTAGGGGGCAAGGCCTTTAATCTAACCCTAGGTCAATTTAAAACGTTCCCCTTTTAAATAGAGTCAGAAAGCCTCAAAATCACAAAAGGGAAATCAAGTTTTTCCTTTTACATATAGAGAGGGCTGTTTTCCCGAAGCCCAAAAGAGAAGGTATTCTTAAATTGAAGATTCTGCCAACGCTCTTTAGAAAAAGACTTGACAAAATAAAAGTGTTTTTAATAATTATTAGATAAAAAACCGAAAAAATAAAGGAGGAGAAATATGTTATTGAAAGAAAAAGTGTCATTAATAACAGGTGGAGCAAAAGGCATAGGTAAAGGAATCGCGTTAAAATTTTCTGAAGAAGGATCTTTGTGTGTAATCGCTGACGTAGCTTTAGACGAAGCAGAAAAAACTGTAGAAGAAATTAAAAAAAGAGGAGGGAAAGCTTTTTTTATACCATGTGATGTAACAAAAATTGAGGACGTTAAAAGGACAGTTGAAGAAACTATTAAAAAGTATGAAAAAATCGATATTCTGATAAACAACGCAGGTGGTATGAGAACTCAACCTCCTCCTATTGAGGAAATTTCAGAAGAAGAGTGGGATTTAACTATTGCTCTAAATTTGAAAAGCCAATTTTTGTTTTGCAAATTTGTAGTGCCAATTATGAAAAAAAGAAGATATGGAAAAATAATAAACATTTCTTCCATAGGTGCTGTATTTCCTCCTGCCCATTGTATTCATTATAATTCCGCAAAAGCAGGTGTAATTGGTTTCACTTTAGATCTTGCTTATGCTCTCGCTCCTTTTAATATCAATGTAAATGCTATTTTGCCTGGTCCTATAAAAACTTTTTTCTACGAACCTCTTAGGAAATTTAGTGACGAAAAAGAAAGGGAACAATTTTTTAATAGCCTTGCCAAAAGTGAAATCCCATTACAAAGAATAGGTACACCCGAGGATATTGCAAATGCTGCACTATTTTTGGCTTCTGATCTTTCTTCTTTTATTACAGGTGCTCTTTTACCTGTAGCTGGTGGTCTTCCGCTAAAGCCTTTTAAGTTTTAAGTTAAGTAAAAAATTAACTGACTATAAAAAACATAATGGGGGTAGAAATGGGGTTCGAAAGGCAGCAGGAAAGGCTTAAGAAATGGTCGGAGGCGGAGGGAATTTTCTTTGAGAGTGAGGAAGCTAAATTTCAGTATAAAAGGCGAACTGAGCGATTTGTTAGAGCTGTTATCTTACAATTACCCGATAGAGTTCCTGTTTTTTTACCTATGGGTGTTTCTTTCCCTGCATATTATTGCGGAATTACTTTAAAACAAATGATGTATGATTATGATGCTTTAGAAAAAGCATGGCTTAAAGTGGCGAGAGAGTTTGATATGGATACTTTTGGTCCTCCGGTTCTCGTTCATCCTGCTAGGGTTTTTGAATTAATAGGCTGTAGATACTGGGTATGGCCAGGTAATGGATTACCCGACGATTCGGAGATATACCAATATGTAGAAGATGAGTATTTGTACGCTGATGAGTATGATGAACTGCTGAAAGACCCAACGGATTTTTTCTTGCGCAAACTTTTACCAAGAACTTGTTCCAAACTCTCGGGTTTAAAGAAGTTAAAAACTCCAAAGTGCTTTCTTTTTGATCCAGCCTTATTAGTTTTTAATCTTGTGGAGGATGAAATTCAAGAGGCCTTAGAAACCTTAATCGATAGTATTCGGGAATGTAGAATATGGTTACAAAAGATAACCAAAATAGCGGAAGAATTGGTTCAGATGGGATATCCACGTCTATGGGAACTTATAGCCACTGCTCCCTTTGATTTTTTAGGTGATACTCTGAGGGGGACAAAAGGGATTTTTTTAGATATGTATAGGCAACCTTCTAAGTTGATGGAGGTGCTGGATTTGTGTGCCGATTTAATTATACAAAGAATAATTGAATCTTCTGAAAATGTAATTGCTCCTTTTGTTTTTATACCTTTACATAAGGGGTACGATGGCTTTATGTCTCCTCAACAATATCAGATTTTTTATTGGCCAGGATTAAAGAAGATACTTTGCGGATTAATCAACAACGGATTAATTCCCTGGGTTTTTGCCGAAGGTAACTACAATCAAAGAATTGAATTAATAGCAGATGATCTACCCAAAGGATATATGGTATGGCATTTCGAACATGTAGATATGAAGAAAGCGAAAGAAATATTGGGCAAAAAGGTATGTATAGCAGGTAACTTATCACCCCTTTTGGTACAGAATGGAACTCCAGAAGAGGTGGAAAGAGAATGTAGAATTCTTATTGAAACTTGTAAAGAAGGAGGAGGGTATATTCTTGCTGGAGGTGCTAGTGTCAATAAAGCCAAACCAGAAAACATGAGAGCTATCATGAAAACAGCCGAAAAATATGGTAAATATATTAGTTAGTTGTAAAAACGAGCTCTCACATCACTATAACGTATGTGTACCAAATGCAATTCTTACGCGAGAAATATCCTCAGGGTATTTAAAGCCTGATTGTAATATTTTTACTATTTGTTTTCCTAAATTACGTGCTGATTCTATGCATTTTTCCATATTATATAATTCGATATTTGGCAACGAATATGCTGCTATAAAATTGGCCGGGATCATTTCATGAGTTATTATCCAAAAATATATCGTTTTTAGAGCATCAATTAAACCAAGACTACCTCCTACCACAACAACACCAGCTACTTTGTTTTTGAGATTCCTATTGGGTTTGTTTAAACATACAGTTCTATCAAGAAAAATTTTAGCTTGGGCAGCCAGAGTGTAAACATATACGGGACTCCCAATTATTAAACCATCGGCATTCAGTAACTGTTTATATAACTCCTGCATATCATCTTGAATTGGGCATTCTCCCGTATCAAAGCATTCTCGACAACCATTACAAGGTTCTATATGCTTTCCATAAATACTGTATAACTCAACATTAGCACCTTCTTTGACAGCCGCGTCTAAAGCTAATTCAATTAATTTTGTAGTATGTCCATTTCGTCTCGGACTTAAAGATACACCTAACACTCTCATTTCACCCTCCTATTTTAATTTTCTTGCTTTATATTTCAAACGCTACGTTAAAACCATCATGAATAGCTTGCATTACTTTTCCAGGACTTTTACAATCACCGATAACATAAAAGTCCTGACAAATGGTACTAAAGCGCATTGCTTCATTAATCCGTGATTCAAATCCAAGAGAAAGAACCAGAGTGTCGAAAAATAATTCTTCTACCTCCCAATTTTTATTTTGTAGAATGACTTTGTTATTATTCTCAATAGACCATAATTTCACTTCGGTTAGAAATTTTACACCTTTGTCTTGCAATAAAAATATAAGGTCACGCGGCACCTCGTTAAATAAATCTTCCCATTTTAACATATCGCATACAGTCACATTTTTGTTTAATTCGGCCAAATATAAAGCAGCCTCACAGCCAGTAAGCCCTCCTCCTATGATTACTACTTCTCTACCCATTCTTTCTGTTTCTTTTCTTTTTATCAAATCCCCTACCCAAAGTACATGGGATCCGTCAATTCCTTTAATCGACGGCAATTTAGGTTTACCTCCGATCGCAACAATCAACACATCGGGCTTCTCTTCTTTTATAACTTCGGGAGTAGCTTCTTTTGAAAGTCTTAAGTCGATACGTTTATCGTTTCTGACTTTCTCGGTAATCCATTCGAGAAAACGCTGCATATCTCTCTTAAAAGGAAATCCGGCTGCCAATCGGAGATTACCCCCCAATTCTTTTTCTTTTTCGTAAATAATTACCTCATGTCCTCTCTCAGCAGCTGTTAAAGCTGCTTGCATTCCCGCTGGTCCTCCTCCAATAACTATGACCTTTTTCCGTTTAAACGCAGGATAAACATAAGAATACTCCAATTCCCGTCCTAAGGTTGGATTAACACTACATCTAATCGGGAAAGAATGAGCCGTTAATTGTAGACACGTGTTACATCTTAAACAAGGTCTTGGTTTCTCTCCTTTTTTACCTTTATTGACTAATTCAGGATCTGCTAATAAAGCTCTAACCATAACCACTATATCAGCTTTACCTTCTTTTAGTATTTGCTCTGCCATATCTAAATCCATAATGGATCCAACCACACTAATTGGTTTCTTTAAAACTTTCTTGAATTTTGCTGCGTATTCTACATTGTACATATAAGGAGAATAAGTTGAACGAATCATATGAGATAATGATCTCATATCACTCATTATTCCGCATGAAATTTGTAAAAGGTCTATTTTGTCCTCTATCATTTTAGCAAACTCTATTGCTTCATTTTCATCTATCCCCCCAGGCACCAATTCGTGAGCGCTTAACCTGAATTCGATAACCAACTTATCACCGACTTTTTTTCTTATAGCATCCAAAACCTCTAACGCAAATCTAGCCCGGTTTTCTAAATTTCCTCCATAATGATCTATTCGCCTATTTGTAAGAGGTGACAAAAATTGAGCGATAAGATGTCCATGTGCCCCATGCAATAAGATCATTTTTATCCCAGCTTTAACACATCTTTCAGCTGCGGAAGCAAACCCTTCTATCACTTTGTCAATATCTTCTTGGGTCATTTCTTTGATCTTCACTTTCGTTCGCCCAGGAATATTTGGCGGTACTGAAGAAGGAGCTATTACTTCTTCTCCGTACATTTTCTGTCTGCCTCGATGATTTAGTTCAATGGACAACCAAGCTCCAAACTTATGCACCTCTTCCGCAAGCGTAAAAAGTCCTGGAATAACTTTATCATCCCCTAAATTTAATTGAGCCCCATGACCTCCGGCATATTGAGCATCAATTGGCGATTCCCCTATTGTGATGATTCCTGCTCCTCCTTTAGCTAATCGTTTATAATAAGCCACCATTTCTCTAGTGACTGTACCTTCAACAGACGCAAGCGCAGGTAAAGCAGGACCTAACTCTATTCGGTTTTTTATCCAAATGTTTCCGATTTTTATCGGTTGAAATACATAACGATATTCCATCCCTACCTCCTATTATTAAACTCTAATAAATTAATAAATTACTAAATCATCGTTCCCCTTATTTGTTAGTTTAGAATGAATTTCTTTATTGCTTCATAAATGAAGGCAACCAAGTGGCAATTTCGGGAAACAGAAGAATCAGAGCCATTACTCCTACACCAATAAAGAAAAATGGCATAGAAGATTTGAATACATCCTCCGTAGTAATATCCGGAGGAGCCAAAGCTTTTAAAGTATAAACGTCTAACCCGAAGGGAGGAGTGATAAGTCCTAATTGGATATTCAATAATAAAATGGTACCATACCACACTACATCAAAACCTAAAGATTTCATCATTGGGACCAAAACAGGACCTACTATCATTACTATACTTCCTACATCCATAAAACACCCCATTATCATAACTGCAATTTGCGAAAGGATCACAATAACCAAAGGTGATACATTTAATGACAAACTTAAATCAAGTAAACCCCTTATAGCTCCACTACTTGCTAATAATCTACTAAAACTTATAGCTCCTACTATAATTATAAAGACCATTACAGTAATGTGTAACGTACTTACTGCTGATTTTACGATAACTTCCCAAGAAAGTCGTTTATATAAAGCTGCAACTATGTAGCAAGCTAAGGCTCCAAGTGCCGCTGCCTCCGAAGGAGTAGCAATTCCAAGGAATATGACTCCTATTGCACCAAAAATTATGATCCCAGTAGGAAGAACGTAAAGCACAATGATTTTTATTTTTTGGATTATACTCAATTGTTCAACTTCATATGAGGGAGCGAGAGATGGATCGAGTTTACAACGCAAAAGAATATATCCTCCAAACATCACGGCTAAAATAAGTCCAGGAACAATTATTGCGATCAAGAATTTTCCGAGCGGAATGTTACCAACAGCTCCTAAAACAACTGCGAGTGTACTAGGAGGTATCATTATTGCTAAGGTCCCAGTGGCAACGATTGGCCCGAGGGTTAATGGTTTTTTGTATCCTCTTTTCATCATTTCTGGCAGAAGTGATTTCCCCAAGATAGCAATACTAGCCCCACTTATACCAATCATCGCACCCAGCAAAGTCCCAGTTCCTATAGCTAGCAAACTTAAACGTCCTGGTAATTTGCCAAAAACTTTATTGAAAGCATTTACGATTAAATTACCGATACCTGCTTCAAATATTATATTACCCATTAAAATAAACATCGGTATAGGTAACAAAGAAAAATTAGTCACTGCACTATAAAAACTGATCGCTAATTGTTCAAGACCGTTCAGCCCTTCCCAAAATAATAAAGCACCAATCGTACAAGTAGCCATAAAAGCGAAAGCTACTGGCATTCCAGTGAACATAAAAATAACTAATAATCCAAACATAACCAGTAACGCCAAAGGCCAATCCATTATTTCTCTCCTACTTCTTCAATTTTATTTCTGCTATGCCTTCATATAATTGCCGAACAATTTCTAACAGCATAAAAAAAATCCCAATGGGTATGATTATCTCAATAGGCCATTTAGGCGGACGTAATACCCCGGCAAGACGATAATTAGTTTTAAAATCATAAATAAATACTTTTAACGAAAATATAAAAAGAATGACCATGAGAAGCGCTGAAATGCCATTTACTATTAACATCAACTTTTCTCTTCTTTTCGGAGAAACCCTTGAAACTATTAATTCAACTGTAACATGTCCCTTGTTTTTGAGTAACCATGTAGTACCCAAGAATGTCATCCATAACAAAGTGTACTCTGTAATTTCAAATAATTCCACTTGGGTATAGTTAAAAACGTATCGCGCAAAGATGCTAAAATTAACAATCACCACATCGAAAAGAATAAGAGCTGTTCCTATTATCATTTGTATTGTTATAAATTTTCCCCATACTCTATTTATTTTCCCCATTCTTAATTCGCCCTATTTAACGAAGTTAGAAGGGGTAAATTTACCCCTTCTAACTTCGTTGTTTTAATTTTATTTTTTAAATCTTTTAAATCTATAAAAATCTGGATTTGTTCCTATCTCTCGTATTTTGTCTATTAATTCCCTGGGATACTTCGTGTAAGCCTCTCGCCACATTGCTTCTCTATAAGTTACATACAATTTTACAGAGTCTTCCTTAGGTAATTTAACAATTTTCACTCCTTCTGCACTTATTTTCTTTTTTACTTCTTCTAAAACCTCTGTAAATGCTTTAGCACCATCAATTTCAGTTTCTATTGCAGCTTGAATCAGCATATCTTGTAATCGTTTTGGTAAACTATTCCAGCGATCCAAGTTCATTACGAAAAAGGAACCGCAAGAACTAACAGGTTCATCTAAAAGACATTCTGTAACAGGAGTTAAACCAAAATCAATTATCGCAGGAGTACCGCTAAGATAACCATCTACAACTTTCCTTTCCATTGCGGTAAAATAATCAGTAAATTGCATAGGAACACAGGTTGAACCTAAAGCTTCAATGTAAGCTCTCATACTCCCACCCACAGAAGCTATCCTTTTGCCTTTGAAGTCTGCCAATGTATTAATACATTTACCTTTGCCAAAAAAGAAAGTCACTTGAACCTGAGGTTCAGAAGGGGTCGAAGCACCTAAAAAGTACAAACCATGTTTGCTGTACAAATCTTGAAAAAGCTTCCACATGCCTCTTTGACGTAATTCGTAGGAACTATATTCGCAATATCCCAAAACTTCTGCAACTTTTACGGGAGTATACACACCCATAGTACTGGCTATATCCACCACCCCTTTTTGCGCAGCCGCTGCAGAATCCGAAGCGGGAATAGCCTCAGGTCCTCCTATAAATTTAATCTGAATTTCGCCCTTAGAAACTTTCGAGACTTTTTCGACAAACATTCGAGGCCAAATGTTCCCTGGCCATATGTCAGGTCTAAAATCTACCATTTTTAAAACTACCGGTTTAAATTCCTGTGCTTGTACCCATAAGGGAAGGATCAAGGCCAATACAAACCCAAAAACAAACGTAAATTTACCCCTTTTACCCATGATTACACCTCCTCCTTTTTTATTTTTCACCATCACTAATAACTTTATAAAATAAAATTTGCAATGTCTTCAAGACCTAACTCTAACAGTTTTTTTCTAGAAGGTTTAGCTGTTTCAAAATCCCACTCCATCACCTCAAAAAATTCTTTGTCCATAATCATTTCATTAATAGTCACCCCTTTTAAAGGGCCTCGATCTTTAGGTGGCCTTCCGGCGATTCTATCCGGGAATTTAAAGGAGAAAGGAGAAAGGCCTTCTCGTAAATTAAAAATATGTCTGATATTTGCTATCCTTTCGCCTGTAACAAAAAGTTCCTCGTAAGAAACATCCCACCCTGTAATAGCGTTTATCGTGTCTAACAAAAAATCCCCGTGAGGATATGCCCAAAATACAAACAAACACATACCAAGGGAGTTTATAACATGAGTTAGACACATACCTAGCTTATATGCAGGTTGCATTCCTGTTTGAGAAGTTCGATTTAATTCTGGCATGGGAATCCCTGCAACAGGCATTCCAGGTCCTTGGGTGTGTCTTGCAGGAGTAGCATCCATTCTATAAGCTAATGCCCAATTGAAACCATATTTGGGATCATGAGCAGGAATTTCTTGTCCACCTACATGCATGGCAAATTTTTCAGCCCCTTGGCCGAGTTTCTCAGCTGCAATCCTTACACCATCGGCAAACAAATCGCCTATTCCTTCTCTTTTCGCAATTTTCCATACAAATTCCACTATCGCTTGTGAGTTTCCCCACTTAAGTTCTAAACCTTCAGTATCCTTTTCATTTAAAATTCCGTTTTCAAAGCATTCTATAGCCATTGCAACACATGCACCTGTTGAAATTGTGTCAAGGCCATAACTATTACAAATATCGTTGATCATAATTATGGACTCCAGATCCGCATTAAGACAATTACTGCCAAACATAGCTAATGTCTCATATTCTGGTTTATGGACTTTTGATGAGTAAGAATAGGGTCCGATGGGGGCTTTCATTCTACCTCCACATCCTATGGGACACCGATAGCAAGAAAAACGCTTTTTCTGTCTCACTTTTACTGCTTCTGCACCTATTTTCTCCGGATGTGGGAAGTCTTCGGGAACACCAGCCCAGTTTTTTATTGGAGCATCGCCCACCTGTACGCAGCGGACAAATATGGCTGGCGTTCCAAACTCACGTAGCATCACAACGTGTCCCGTTAGTCCTTTTGCACACCTTTTTTCTACCTCTCTTGCCTTTTGCCTATCGTGTACAAAGACCTCTTTTGTCCCCTTTACTACAACAGCTTTTAACCTCTTGGATCCCATTACCGCTCCTAAACCAGAACGAGCTGCAGCTCTTCCCTCATTGTTTATTATCGCCGCTATCCTGCTTTGTTTCTCTCCTGCTGGCCCAATACACGCAATCCCGATTTCTTCTCCATATTGTTTGCGTAATAGGTCTTCGGTTTCATAAGTAGTTTTTCCCCACAGCTCTTTAGCTGATAGTATTTGAACCTTTTGGTCTTCTATAAGTATATAAACTGGCTCCTCTGCAACTCCTTCTACAAAAATAGCATCATAACCCGTTTTCCTTAACTTAGGTCCAAAGTCCCCTCCTGAATTAGCGTCACCCCATCCACCTGTAAGCGGGGATTTACCCACAACCGTGTAACGGTAACCCCCTACAGCTGGTGTACCAGTAAGTACACCTGGAACAAACCCTAAAATATTCCATGGACCAAGGGGATCACATTGTGGTTTAATGTGGTTAAATAAAATCCTTGCACCTAAACCATATCCTCCCAAATATTGACGCAAAATATTATCGGTTATGACCTCCTCATGTAATTTTTTATCTGTTAAATTGACCCATAGTATCTTATAGTTAATTCTCTTCATATTCCCTCCCTTAAATTAAATCTCAACGACTACTTTGATAGCCTCTTCAGAATATGTTGCCGTATCGAATGCTTCCTTTATGCGCTCTAATGGGAAAACATGCGTTACATGTTTTTGTGCACAAATTTTTCCTGATTCTATAAGCTTGGCTGCTTCTATCCATCTTGGAACTCTCGGTCCAAGAGTACTCCACGCACATTGCATTATAAGAAGAGCAGGATCAAAAGAAACGGGAGCTTCCGTATAACTTGCTTCTGGTCCGATCCACCTTGTAAAATATGGATCTTTTTTGAGCTCAGGACTCACTCTAAAAGGCGAGTAATAATATCCCGCAAGCCATATTACACCAGCTCTCTTTACGCAAGCAATAGCATCAAGCCATGCTGCTGGACGACAATCTGTAATTATAACTACATCCACACCTTGTCCGTTTGTAGCCTTCATAACTGATCGAACTACATCTTCGTTAACAGCATCAATCACCAAATCTGGCGCTAATTCCTCTGAGGCTTTTCTTCTTACCGGAGAGATGTCGGTAGTGATAATTTTAGAAACCTTCTGCTCTTTTAAAGTAGCAACTACTGCAAGCCCCATTAATTCTTGTCCGAGCACGAGTACTTTATCACCTGGCTTCGCTTTACGCGCTAGCCCTATACCCAAATATACTGGCTCGATTAACGCTAAATCTAGAAAACTCAAATTCTCCGGCATCTTCGCTGCGCTTTCCTTGGTGATAAAAGGTATTAAAAGGTATTCGGCAAAGCCTCCATTAATTCCATATTGAGCTAATCCTTCTCTCCAATTTATACACCTCCAGTAATCTCTCACTCGACAATATTCACATCGATAACACGGCCTAAACACGGGGTTTTGAAAAACCCTGTCTCCTATCTTAAAATCTTCGACCTTTGACCCCACTTCCACTATTTCTCCAGCCCATTCGTGCCCCCGGACTTTGCCAATGCCTAACCCCCCCGTAGGCCAGCGAACCCACGCATCTACATCCATAACATTACAAACGCCACAGGCTCTTATTCTTAATATCACACCTTCAGGTGTCACCTTGGGCCGATCAATTTCCTCAACCCTTATGTCCCCTGGACCATAATACACTGCTGCTTTCATCTTCATCTTTATTACCTCCCATTTTTCATAAGCAAATTAATTTCATCCATCCATAAACTAACTGTTGAAAAATCTTCTACATGACTTACAACTTCTATTAATTTCTCTGACCTTTTTACTCCTATTCCCCCAAATTCCAAATTTTCCAAAAATTTTGCTATTATTTCTTCGTTGGATAATGGATTATGCCAACGATCTCCTTTAGGAACTGTTATTTGAGCATATAAATTGTAACCGGATTTAAGTATAACTTCTAATTTACAAGAAATTGCTTCATTTTGGATTTCATTCGGTATTATATTTATCAGTTTGCAAAGCTTCAATACTTCTTCGTCTTCTAATTCATTGTCCCAAAAATGGTAAATTTTTAATTCCCCTTTCAAAAGGGATTTTGCAACGCAATATCGAAGATTAAAAGCAGCATCTATTTGCTTTACTTCTCCACTACCGTATGGACGGTTAACAAAAATTCTTGCCACTGATGGAGGAACATAAACATTCACATACTCTATTTCGTCTAATTGCAATGGACCTGCTTTTTTTACAATCTCAATTGCACAATCCACCGCAGCATGATTAGCTCTACAACAAGGATAAGGTTTTATCACACTGTCGGAATAAAACCGCTTGCCCAAATGCCTCAACACTATGCTTGGGTTAGGATCCCTGCAATAAAGCTTGAAAAACCCCCACGCACCCTCAAGTGGCTCTTTAGCTCCTTTAAAGCCCTTTTGAGCTAATTTTGCGGATATAATCCCTGCCTGGGCTGCAAGTCCTTGAGGCAATTTAAAAGAATCAACGGCCTCATATACGTTTTGAAGAATTCCACCCAATTGATTAACTACCAAACCAAACGCGTTTTTTAATTCCGTCTCGTTAAGCCCCAACAACTTTCCTGCTATTGCACACGCTCCGAAGGCATTAATAGTACCCGTATTATCCCAACCTAATTCCAAGTTAAAACGTGAAGCTGCCACAAGCCTCGAAGTTATATCATCACCGATAACAAGAGCACAAAGCATCTCTTTCGGTGTCACATTAGCAGCTTCTCCCATTGCTAAGGCAACAGGAATAGTAGTACCACTTATATGAGCCGGAAAAGATTCCCCGTCTACATATGGATGAATGGGTTCAAAATCAAAAGATCTTGCCCATATTGCATGCACCAAAGCCGCATAGTGAGAAGGTACCTTACCAAAATTACCTAAGATGGTAGATTCTTTTGTACCTCCCATTTCTTCTACAAATCTTTTTACGGATAAACTCCCAGATGCTCTTCTCCCCGCTATTATACATCCAATAACATCTAATATTCGAATCTTTGCCCATTCAATCGCGTCCTTCGGAATATCATGAAATTCAAGTTCCACGATATTTTTTGCAATTTGCGTCGTCAAATCTTTCATAGAATTAATTCTATAAAAGTAAAATTTGTAATTAATTCATCCTTCACTTTTTAGTTATCCACTATTAAGTTGCCTATTTTTGTGTTCATTTTTCCGCCTATTTTTCTTTAAGTATTAAAGGCATTTCCTCTTCTTCTACATTTTTAAGATTAATTCCAAAATCTAATAAGTGATGCACAGGTAAATGTACATTTATTGCAATTTCGGGACAAATTATTTCACAAAAACAACAAAAGCAACATTCTCCAGGATATGTAACATAAGGCACCTTTTTATCTTCATCCCAAGTAAAAACATCCATTGGACAAATGTCATAACAACTGCCACAGCCATTACAATACTCATAATCTATAAAAGGACCATAACTTATGCTGAACTTATACATCTTCTTCTCTCCTTATTCGAGTTTTGTCTTTTCATATAAAATTCTTTCGCCTTCTTTTCTTATGGTTATGACGATACCATCCCACTCGGGATCTTCTTTGGGGTAATCTTCACGATAATGAACTGGAATAAGCCTACTCTCTGTCCGCAAAAGTGCACACCGAGCATGCATTTCAGAAATATCGATAATGTCACTTACTTCTATGCAACGCATCAGTTCATGCGGATTTGTAGCTACTATGTAAGAAAGCGCCTCTTTTGCTCTACCTATAAGTTCTAATGCTCTTTTTAACTTCCCCTCATTTCTGTGTAAACCTACGTAATACCAGTTAACTTGTCTTACATAATCCTCAAGTTCAAGAGGGTGAATTTGATATTTAACCTTCCGATGTAAAGGAGCATAAATTTTTAGTTTGGTGTTTTCTATATCTGCTAGCTGATCGACTCCAAACGATATAGGAGTAATGTCTTTTATTCTTTCACATACATGATCAGCAATGAGGCAGCCCCATGTAAAACCAAACGAACCACCGCGTCCTGCCACATCACCTGCTGCAAATAAATTTTTTACAGCTGTTTCAGAGTATTCATTTTCTCTATAAACTCCACCTCCAAACATTCCAATTCCTACTAGAACTGGGATACATTCCGCTGGTAATTCATTACGCAAATGACCTGCAAGTTTATGAAACTTCAACGCCTTAGGGGGTTCAGTAGCTGCCGTGAAGTAAACAGCTACCATTTCATCGTCTTCAGCCATATCTTTCCTGGATAAGATTACATCATGCTCAACTTCTGCATGCTCCATATCTGGAGCAAATAAAAAATTCACCCCTGGAATAGTACCTCCTGCTTTAGTTACAACTCTCTCAGGATATTTATCTTCTAGAATTTCTCCTTTGGAATTGTACATTTTAAAAAACCAATTACACGCCCCACCACCACTACTGTGATTCATTCCTTTGGAAACGATATACACTATAGACATTTCCATGCTATATAATCTCGCTCCAGCATTCAAAGCACAAATATGCCCCCCTCCATGATTTACTGGTGAGGTTAACGTATAAAAAAGATTATTTGGATAAGGCGCATATTGGTAAGGATAAAGCCTGCTAGCCATTCCTGAAGCAAGCAAAATAGTTTTTGCCTTAAACACATAAAATTCACCCGTTCTTGTGTTAAATGCTGTGGCGCCGATAGCTACTCCATCTTTAGTAATAATGCTTGTCAGCATGGTCCTATCAAAAACCGTTACGCCAACTTTTCTTACCGCTGCTCCAAGTTTAGGTTTTAAATCAGAAGCTCTCGATAACGTTCCAAAAAGAGGTTCCGTAGGCCTTCCTTGCTCATCGTATTCTACACGTCCCCATACCGTACCTTTTCTATAACCCTGTATCACTTTAATCGTACCATCATCCTCTCCTATAAGTATTCCCATTTCACGTAAAACAGGTAACGATATCGCTCTGTTCTTTTCTTGAATCGCGTCAAGTTTTGCTGGAACCGTTCTTTTCAATCTATTGACTCCAAAAACAGCCTTTTTAACTTCTTCTTCTGTAACATATTTTTTGTGCAAATCTTCTGGCTTAAGAGGAATGTGATTGAAATTGTCAAGTCCTACGCCATTCCCGCTATATTCCATTTTTGCCTTGTCAATAATTGTAATCTTCAACATCGGATTATTTTTTTTAGCCCTATAAGCAGCTATAGCACCAACTATTCCTCCTCCAATTATCAAAAAGTCAGTGTCAATTACTTTATCGGCAATTTCTTCTAACTTTTTCATGGACTTCCTCCTTTAAACTTCGAGTTTTACACTTATAGTTCTTAATTCATACATTTTCTGTAAATCTTCATAAGTTATCCTAGGAACACCGTAAAAATGGAGCCTATAACAAAATTCTGAACAATAAACATGTTTTATACCTCTTCTTACTCTTATCTCCGGTTCGTTTTTTATTTGCCTATTACAATATTCACATCTTAATTCCTGCATTAAATTCCTCCTTTTGATTTCATTCCACTAATATACCTTTGCTTACTGCGTATAGGTCACTTATAACATCGTCAAATGTTATTCTACGACCCTTTTTATACTCTCTCTCTTTTATTTTCTCACGATGATATTCCAAAATCTCCTTATCAAAAGGAAGATTCCCTTTTTCAAGGTATCTCACAGCTCCTTCGTTGTCTTTTACACAAATAACTAATCCTTTTGCAGCTCTATTAGCTGCAAAAGGATGATCCAATACTCCTTGCTCCACTGCCCTTATAGCTCCTCTAACTACATCACCATCTCCCATTTCTAAAACTTTATTCAATATACATTCGGCTTCTTTTTCTATCATTTTCTGTTCTTCTTGAACTGCATTTTCATCTACAAAAATTTTTTGGTGTCTTAAAAAATTTTGCATCGCCTTTGCAGATCTAAAAGAAAATGCAATTTCCTCTTTGGTAGGTATAGCCTTGGCCTCTCCTAATGTCCTTATGTCATTTAACTGCGAGTTAGTAAGTTTTGCCATGAGCGTATTCATAAATACTACAGCCAAGTTAACACCTACATGAACAGGATATTCCATTAGATTAAAACTAACATTAAAGAATATCTCTATGTCGTGATAACCAAAATGCGAGAGGTACTTTTCGATAAGTGTTTTTCTTGCACGTGCTGCAGCTACATCCTGCACTAAATTACCATGCCCTACAGTCATTACTCCAAGATTTTTGACTCCTTGTTCCACTTGGATCAGGATAGAAATTATCTGATGAGCTATTTGTAAACTAGGGGCTATCCCCGCTCCGTAAAGTCCCTGAGATGAAGCTAGGGTGGGAACTCCATTCTCTTCATAATAAGCCAAAAGTCGACTACAATATTGATGAGTCTTAATAACATATTCTAAAGAAACACTTCCATGATGATGCCAAAAATCCATAAAAACATCAGGGGCTGAACTACTGCACCCTCCGGCAATCAAAATTTCGTCACATAATCTGGCGTCAGCTGCACCATAACGAGGTTGAATGGGGCAATTAACCGCCTCAACAAGTGTCCTTATCCCTTTAACTCCAACATTAACTACAGGAAGGCCATTCAACAAAGAAACTCCTTGGCTTTTACTCTCCCTCCATTTTTGTTCTGCTTTTTCATAATTATTTTGTCGTGTTAGACTATCAACCGAAAGACCAAGTATATCCGCTTGACCTTCTTTTTCTACATATTTATAGAGTTCCAATTGTTCCTCTATAGTGGCTTTACCCATTCCAGAAGTTGCATATATTTCTCCGTGCTCTTTTGCATGTCGAAGTTTCCGAACTATGTTTTTCATTGGAGGCAATTTATAATGGTATTCTATAGCCTCATCTAAATCCACCTCTCTCCCTGTAGGCCATTGCGAAAGTACGTTTTTTCTTTCTTTAAGGAATTCCTCTTGTGATAGTCGTTCATTCCTTAATTCTTGCATTTACGCCTCCTCAAATCTTCCTTGAAATCCTTAATCACCTGGGAAGGTGCAGTGCGAGGAGGATAAACGCGATCAAACCCTAAATCCTTAAATTTCTCGCATACTTCTTCCCAAGGCCTATCTGCAACAACCAGATATCCTCCTATATAAAGTAAAACGTTACTTAATCCAGCATTGTTGCACATCTCTCTCATGTTTTTTACTAACTCTTCGGCATGTCCACTAAAAGAAGATACGAAAATAGCATCGGCCTTATGCATCACAGCTGCTTTCACAAACTCCTCTGGGGGGACTTGAGCACCTAAGGAAATTACGTTTACTCCTTCTTTCCTTAAGGCTGCTTCTAAAACGCGGATGCCTACAATATGTACATCCTCTCCTATTACACCTGTGATTACTGTGACATTTATACTGTTATTGTTACACATCGTTGCCTCTCTCCTTGTCTTTTTAAGAGCAAACAATAAACCCTTCTACCCCTCTTTTTTTCACTTCAGAAGGTTCTACTACAATAATTTTTAAAAATTTTTATTTTATAT
>CAZZKO010000077.1:0-1960 GCA_964654925.1 uncultured Candidatus Bathyarchaeia archaeon | reverse complement strand
TTCACAATTTCTGTGGCGTATGCGAAAGGGTGAACCGCCAGTTATCTATGGCGACGGAAGCCAAACAAGGGATTTTATCTACGTCTCAGACGTAGTAAACGCGTTTATACTTGCCATGGAAAAGGATTTTGAATGCGAAATGTTTAATTGTTGTTGTGGAAATTCTGCAGCCGCAACAACACAAAACAAAAACCCTGGCTTATTCTATAGGCTTCACCACAGCCGACTTACCTCTTTTGAAATAAGGAACATATTAACATTCAATTTCTTTAGCGGATATTTCGCCTTAACATAATGCTGCAATATTTCAACTGAAGAATGGTCAAAATAACCGCAACGCTGAAGCCACATGCACAGAAACGATAACAGTAAGTAAGCCCGCAATTATTCCGCTGCCATTTTCATTATTCCTTTGAAAGGCTTTCTAGCGCGTAAATCCTCGCATACTGCGAATTTCGCCATTATCATTCCGATTATGTGTTTGT
The DNA here is from genome assembly GCA_964654925.1 of uncultured Candidatus Bathyarchaeia archaeon. Taxonomy (GTDB): domain Archaea; phylum Thermoproteota; class Bathyarchaeia; order Bathyarchaeales; family Bathycorpusculaceae; genus DRVV01. Next base: position 1,475 of record CAZZKO010000077.1, on the reverse strand, counting down.
TAGGATGCGTTAAGCCACTGCACGTAGCCTCCTTTGGCAAAGGGCGCCAATAAAAGGTCTAATCATCGTTTAAACCTTAGCCGAGTGGCCGATCGTACAAAGAAGTCTTTCCTAGCGATTTTTAATTGGTATAGGCCATATTATTGGCATCCACCAGAAGAATGGCCAAATAATCAACCTTTCTTCAGTGGTTTCTGGCTGGATTGTGAATGTTGTTCCGCACTTCTTACACCTTAAGGTTCTTCTTCCAATAAGTTCAAGTTCCTTTGATCCGCATTTTGGACAGGAATAATCTTCAATTTTTATGGCTGGAATATGCAGGTAGGCTGGTGCCCTAAACCATTTAATGAGGGATAAAGCCATAATTGCAAACATGAAAATGAATATCAGTAGAGCAACCATGAGTATGGCTGCTACCAGCATGGATTCGAGGACCACGCTTACTACACAACTCCCATTATGAGTTCTTCTCTACGCCTTCTCCTCTTCGAAAGCCAAACCCGAATAAAATATTCTATTTCGCGTTTGTTGTATGGGTCTTGCCAGGCAACCTCCAAGGCCTGGCACTCGTTTAATGCGCCTACCAGCCCAAAATAGGCTAATAGCTCATGGTATAGTTGTTCACGTTCAATCTCGCTTAGCATAACCTGCATCGCGTTTAGGATTTCATTTAAAACTGCCCTGCTCATTTTATCCAATTCTATTGTTCTCTTTCTTGTTTATATGAGGTTTATGTTCTAGAAGCGGTCTTCCCAAAAATCTTTTTTGAAGGTAATTTTGATCTCGCCACTGAACCCCTAACCCTTAATTAGCTCAATGACTCGTCTCATCCATCATCAACAAAACCAGCCAAAAATTTAGGATGGCTATGTTATTGCCAATATTTTAGTGTTGCATAATTTAAGAATTCTATGATTTTTCGCGGGTTAAAAACCGTAAGTCCAGCTATGCTCAGATGTTTTCCAATTTTTGGTATTAAGCCTACGGCGTCTGTTCCAAACTTACATGCTATCGCATATTCAAGCAGGCCAAGGGCCTCTATGCCCACTATGTCGTTTTGGCAGCCAGCATTCTTCAATGCCCTCTGTATTTGGCTTTCAGACGCGCCCAGCACAATCACTCTATCGAGAAGCGACTTCGTCCAAAACCTAAATATCCTAAGCTGTCTCTCAGCAAGCATCGCGCCGGCCTGGGATTCGCCTACACTTATTATTTTAATTGTTAACGGCATGTTTTCACATAACCCATAAAGCTCCCTAATCTTCTCTATAGCCACTTTTCTCCCGTCGACGAGCTGGGCCTGAAGCTGCTGTAAGGGGATCACTGCCTCCAAATCTCCGGGGAAAACCACCCCGGGATTTAGAACTAACCCATTTCTATCCAGCCTAGTCACATAGGCCTTTATGGTTAGAAATTTGTCCAGCTTATCGGCGCATAGGCCTATATCCCTTTCCAGCAAACTCAATGCGGCGTTT
>CAZZKO010000076.1:0-13937 GCA_964654925.1 uncultured Candidatus Bathyarchaeia archaeon | reverse complement strand
CCGAATTTTTACTTCTCACATTTGCGCATATGGCTATAACCTATCCATACTTTGTGAGGTCGATAGCCGCGGCCATTCAAAGGATAAGCATGGACATAGAAGAAGCTTCAAGAACCCTCGGCGCCAAACCCCTCGCTGTTTTTAGAACGATAACCTTCCCATTGACTAAATATTCGCTTTTCTCCGGTGCTATTATGGTTTTCACTAGGAGCATAAGCGAGACCGGTGCGACCTTGGCGGTTACGGATCTGAGAACCGCGCCGGTTATTCTTGTGGATTGGGTGAAGGGTAAGGTGCCCATCACTCCCATGGAGATAGGTCTGGGCTGCGGCATCCTAATAGTGCTCTCATTCATAATATTACTAGTCCTAAGAATTGTTGTTAGGGGTGGGGGGAAGATATTAAGGTGATAAAGCATATACCTAACAGAAGAATTAGCAAAGAAAGGTTCGCAACAAGGTTGATGGGAGGCTACTTATGCCAGACGTTCGCTTGGTAAACGTAACTAAAAAGTTCGGCAGGGTAGTGGCTGTCGATAACGTTAGCCTCCATATTCGCGATAAGGAATACTTCTCCCTGCTTGGTCCAAGCGGATGCGGCAAAACGACGCTTCTTAGGCTCATAGCCGGTTTAATTAAGCCCGACAGCGGGGAAATCTACATTGGCGACCGCCTTGTGAATGATGTTCCACCGGAGGACAGGAACATCGGCTTTGTCTTTCAGACCTTTGCACTGTTTCCGCATATGAATGCTTGGGAAAATGTAACTTACGGACCTAGGGTTAAGGGCTTTGACATGCAGAGGGCTGAAAGGATAGGCCACGATGTTTTAGAAATGGTTAGGCTGCATGAACGTTTAGACGCCTATCCCAGCGAATTAAGCGGTGGAATGATGCAGAGGCTAGCCGTAGCAAGGGCGCTAGCTGCAGGCGCCGAGATCCTCCTCCTCGACGAACCTCTCGGCCAATTGGATGCAAAGGTCAGAAATGAGCTTAGGTATGAGATTAGACGAATGGCTAAGGATTTAGAATTGACGGCTATACATGTGACTCACGATCAGGCTGAGGCCATGGCCATATCTGACAGAATAGCCGTGATGAAAAAGGGTAGGATTCTACAGGTGGGTACGCCCCAGGAGCTTTATACTAATCCCAAAAGCCTCTTTGTGGCCAATTTCATCGGAGGCTCAAACTTTCTCGAAGGATATGTAGCCGAATCAACCGGTGAAATAGCCTTGGTGGAACTTAGAGGGGGCATAAAGGTTTACGTTCCGAATACGGAGGGCATAGGAATTAGAGAAAGGGTTGTCCTAGCCATAAAACCCGAAACTTTGACAATACAGAGATCAGGTAAAAAGAGGGCAGAAAATTTAATTCCAGGAGAGATAGAGCGAGTTACCTTTGAGGGAACCTTCATGCGATATGAGGTTAAGCTTGAAAATCAGGATTCAATAGTAGTCGTCGTCCCTTCACTGACCTGCGAATGGTTTGAGGTTGGGGAAAAGGTTCTGGTGGGCATGCGGCCTGAAAGTGTAAAAATGTTTGTCTACCCACAAGCTGGATTAAGGGAAGAGATATCCGTTGAGTAGCTCCATATAATTTTATAAAGCAGTTTAGTAAGTTGGATTGTGGTGAATATTAGGCATGGCGCTGAAGATAGATATCGCTGAGCTAAAGATTGGAGGAGAAGATATCGCCAAGGAGCTTGCAGATTTTTTGAAGGGCAAAACAGGAAAGGAAGTAGAGCTTTCAACAGATCAAATAACAGTTAAGGATGAAAATAAGGAGTTTTCAAAGGGATATTTGAGGGTGCTCTTACGGAAATTTCTCCACCAGAAGGGGCTAAAGGAATATTTTAGAGTAATAAGCCTGGAGGGCGGCGCCCTAAAGATTAAGGAGAGAAGACTCCCAGAAGAAGAGTAGCCAAGTTATCTCTTCTTGGCTTCCTGCCTTTTCCTTTTAGAAATATCCTCTTGAATTTTGAAAACATGGTGTCTGGCTATGTAGGCGAATTTATAGGCTTCCAGTTGGTTTCCATCCGCCAAGGCCTTAACAGATTTGTCCAGTAATTCCCGAATTGAATTAATGGTTTTGCTTAAATCCATATTTCCATCTGGGTTAGGCCGCCAAGATGACGCATTATGTTCTCCTAAAAGCAGAGAAAATAACAGCAGGGCATACTCGAGATCAGCTGCAAGATGCCAAACCGCATATTCAAAATCCTTAAACTCCATGTTCAGCGTGGAAATAACCTCTTTCAAATGGTGTGTCGCGCTTTCCAAGGCCTTGAAGAGTTTTTCGTTAATGGTCATCTCGCTACCTGCCTCTGCCTCACTATAAATGGCAACTTTTTATCTATTTCGTTGGAATTCAGCCGTTTTTCATTGCCACAGAAAGCTAAACGTTTGGATTACCAGCCGAAACACCTTCAACGGTCATGGATCGCCGCGTGAACGCATACCATGCTAGTCTTCCATAAGATGAGGATTAAACACCTCAATTTACTCGCTTTGAAACAAAGTTGCAATAGCAGAATGAACTAAAGCAGGTTTTTCAAATAGCAGTCAGCCGTTGCTTATGGTTTGATATTTTCTGGATCCGCGATACAGTTAAGGAAAGCCTTAACTGAGTTGCTGCCCAATTCTGATAGAATATGCTGAAAGGGCGAGGATGCCATGAAGCTTGTGAGATGTCGCTGTTGGAAAGAGGAGACATATGGAATATTAACCAAAAATGAAAAAATGGTGCGTATCAGGCCTCTTGCGGAAAGGTTTGGATTAAAGCTTCCAAAGAGCCTTGAAGGTTTTGTAAGAAAAGGCATTAGGGCTAATGAGGCGGCTGAGGATGTCCTTAAAAAGGCTTCAGAAAAGGACATTGAAGATTTTTCTGTACCCTTGGATGAGGTTAAGTTGCTTGCTCCGCTTGTCCATCCGCCTAAAATCATCTGTTTAGGATTGAATTATCTGGACCACATTGAAGAAGACGTAACGGGAAGGGTTAAAGTCGTGCCAAGTGAACCCATAATATTCATCAAACCCCACACTACAATAATTGGGTATGGCCAAAGCATCATAAAGCCAAGTTTTGTCAAGCAGCTTGATTATGAGGCTGAACTTGCCATAGTGATGGGTGCAAGGGCTAAAAATGTTTCAGCTGAAGAGGCAAGATCATGCATTTTCGGATACACGATTCTGAATGATGTTACGGCAAGGGACATCCAGCTTAAAGATGTTCAATGGACCCGCGGTAAGAGCCTTGACACATTCGCCCCAATAGGCCCATGTATAGTCACCCAAAATCAAATTCCAGATCCAACAAACCTTTACATTCGCACATGGGTTAACGGGGAGCTCCGCCAAAACTCCACAACAAAAAACATGATCTTCAACGTTTATGAAATAGTTCACCATCTAAGTCGCGTAATGACCCTTGAGCCCTGCGATATAATTGCCACTGGAACACCGGCGGGGGTTGGGTATGCAATGAAGCCCGAGCCGAAATTCCTACAAGATGGCGACGTTGTCAGAATTGAGATTGAAGGAATCGGCATGCTGGAAAATAAAGTTGTGGAAGTGAATTTTTAAATTTGCCTATTTCTCGATGGACACTCGGCTCTGGCCGTTTTCCTTCTCAACTTTTATGACGTGTTCGGCTTTCTCCGCGAAGGCTTCACTATGGGTTACAGCTATAATCTGCTCGATGGATTTTAGACGGGATATGGCCTCAGCCAACCTGTCTATTGAGCCATCCTCTCTGCCTAGGCTTTCGGTGGGTTCGTCCAGTAATAGGATGCTCAAACTATGGCCAGCCTTAGACTGCATTATTAAATGTCCTAAGCCAAGTCTATAGGCGAAGGCTAGAAGGGTGCGTTCTCCTCCTGAAAGATTTGAAACCTCCCTTTCAGTCCCGCCCTCGCTGATCACGTAGGGCGTGTAGGTTTCATCTATAGTGACGTTTATGGGCGCTCCTTCACCGCCTGTTATGTCATCGAGGATTTGCTGGACAAAACTTTTAAGAACCTTTACAACCTCGCTTCGGAGCTTTGGCTGAATGCCCCTATATGCATCGCGTAAGCTTCTTATAATGTCCAGGATTCGGTTGAGCTTTTCCATGCGTTCAACTTTCTTCTGGGCCTGGTCTATTCGCACTTTAAGCTCCTCTAGCCGCCTTAACATGTCCCTTTTTCTGTTTTCTTTGGTGCGATATTCAGATTCAAGCAGATAATATTGCCTGAAAGTTTGCTCCCTGATTTTTCTCGCGTTTTCAATCTCGGATAGGTCAAATCGGCGGATTTGCGCCCTTAGGCTTTCAAGCTGCGCCCTCAGCGTGTTTTCAAGTTTTTGCTTTTCCTCAAATTCCCTTGAGAGCTCTGTTATGGTTTTATACTCATCATCTAGGCGTGCTTTTAAATCCTCAATTCTGGGGAGGAGCGTCTGGAGATTCAAGAAGACGCTGCTTGCCTTTTCTTTGATTTTTTGAAGCTCCTCAATTTCGCTTTGAAGCTGGCTTATGGTCTTCTGCCTGTTAATGTTCTCCTTTTGAAACTTTTGTATGAGGCTGCTTTTGTATTCACTGTTTAGGGGCTGTAAGCATAAGGGGCAGCGACTCTCAGTGGACAGCGAGGCAATTCGCCTCTGATCGGTTTGTATGCTTCGAAGGGTAGCCTCCTGTTCAGCCTTTAGACTTGCCATCTGCTCGTCAAAGGTTAAAAAGTAAAGTTTCAGCTCTTCAATTGGTTTATCAGCGGGAACCCCAAGCTCCCTAAGTTTTTCCCTGTATGTCCTAGCCTGGTTTTCCATGGCGTCGAGCTGCCGCTTTAGATTTTCAAAATATGCCTTCCTGCTGTTTATTTTGTTGGCAAGGGATGCTAAGGCATCCTCAACATTCACAAGGCTAGTTTGAAGTTCTGCTTCCTTCCTCTTCAGTTCATCAAACTTAATTTTTAATTCCTCAAGGTTTTTAAGCTTCACCTCGGCCTGTTCAAGGGCTTTCCCGACCTCGTTAAGCCTCCTTTCAGTGTTTTGTATGTCCATCTCTAGTATGGTGAACTCCTCTGCTTGGCGATTATATTCCGCGCCCAGTTTCTCCAGCTCAACAACGTCCGGGTCTTTCTCGTAGACCCTCTTCTCCCCCTCATATTCCCTCTCGTAGTTTAGAAGGTTGCTCCATGCAGTTTCATAGTCTGAGAGTCCGAAAAGCTCGTCCAGCCGCCTTTGCCTCTCCCTGGGAGGTACATCTAAAAGCTCTTTAAGGTGTTCCTGTCTAATCCAAACTATTTCACGGAAAATCTCCTTTTCCAAACCTGTTATGGCTTTCAGCTGCTCCTCTACAGCCTCGTTCTTCACGCTTGCGATTAGAGTTTCACCTTGGAAAAGTTTTAGTTGATCAAAATCTTGGCTTATGCCCTTCCCCCTCCTCTTCAGCCCCCTGCATATGGTATAGCTTTTCCCATTCTGGGTGAACTGCACAACAACTTTTCCACTTTCAGCTCCCTCCCTAAGCAGGTAATCGTAGCTTCTTCCCAGCGGGTCTCCGAAAAGTGCAAAGTCTATGGCATATAGTATGCTTGACTTGCCGCAGCCTAAGCCGCCTACTAGGCAGTTGAACCCCTTTACAAAGGGCACTGTTGTCTTCGTGTGGGATCGTATATTCTCAAGCTGGACAACTTCAATCTTCACCAAAAAGCCCCTCCAGCAGCTGCCTAACTCTCCTATCGTCCTTTTTGACCAGTGGTTCGATGAGGTTCACAGCTGCATGGGCTATTTTCTCAGCTTCCTGCTTGCTGTAACGTTGGGAAAAAATTTCCATGAAATATTCGAAGCTCTTCGTCTTCAAATCCTTAAACTCGCTCTCGAATATGGAGCGAACAACCGTCTCAGGGATCCCGCTTTCCCGCAGAAAAATAACCGGATGGACAAGCAAAGCCTTTTCAGCTGCTCCCCTAATTTGGGCAATGTCAATATCTCCACGGCTAACTTCGGCAGGCAAAGTTCCCTTCAAAACGGGAACCAATATAGCTCCCTCCTTGTCCTTTTCCTTGACAAGCCGCACCGCAAGTTCAGTTATCTTCGAGGCAGTATAGCCAGTAAAATTCTGTTCCAGAACAATAAACTCGCGGGGAGACTTTAACTTTATAAATTGTAAATTGGCATCCCCGCTGGCGTCCACTTCAACATGATAGAAGCCCTTCTCGTTCCCAGCTTCATCATAATTTACCGTTTCGGTGCTTCCAGGGTAAACCAGCAACCCGCCTTTAAATTTTCCCTCATAGCGCTTGTGAATATGGCCTCCGGCATAGTAGTTAAATCCCTCTGGTATAAGCTCAGGCGGGGCCTCAGCTTCCATGTATGGGGGATTAAGCTCTGGAAGATCTATGGCCATGTGGAAGGAGAATATGTTAAAGGTTTCAGGGCTTGGCCTGGGCTTGTTCTCCGCGATAAAAGCCTTAAGCATTTCCTCGGTTTTACGCCTTGTTCTGAAATTGGGAACCCCATAAACATAGCAGCACCCAGGCTTTCCCCAACAAGCATCTTTGTGTCTTGGCAGATAATAAATCAGTCCGGCGCTGTCCAGGGGGTTTAAAATGGTGTTAGTGATGGTATTTGGGGCTGAATCATGAGAGCCGTCAACCACCAAAACTGGTATATTCTCCTCCCGCAGGCGGATAAGATTCCTAATGGCATTTTCTAGGGTGACGTTGGAGGGACGCGCACTATGAAAGAAATCTCCAGCAATAATCATGAATGTTGGCTTTAACTCTAATGTGCTGTCTACAAGCTCTTGGAAAACTCTGTCAAAATCTTCCCGACGGGCTTCAAGGCCGTATTGCGAATAGCCCAAATGCAGATCTGCCGTATGAACGAAACTGAAAGCCTTCAAGTCCTTCCCTCCGCCAATCAACCTTTTAGGGCTAGCCTTATTTAACCTATTTTAATCCGGAAATGGATATCATGGTAAGACATAATAGGAACTTAAGCTAAAGGCTGAGATGCCATGAAATGCCAGAAATGCCAAAAAGAGATTTTCCTCCCCTTTAAGTGTCCATACTGTGGGGGATATTTCTGCTCAGAGCACCGTCTTCCCGAGAATCATGAATGCGCAAAATTAGAGTTTGCCCGCGCCCCAAAGGGGGAGCCTTTGTCTAAAACAATGGAATCTTATGGCGAATATGGCTATACCGTCACTTATATTCCGGTTGAACATAGAAGGAGGTTCGGCTTCAGCCTAAAGGAAGTTAAGCATCTGAGTTTGGCTGCGCTCTTAGTTTTTGGAATAGGCTTATCCTTTAGGGTGGCGATGAACAACATTGGTATGCTGTTAACCTTTTCTCTTCTGGTGGTAGCATCCTTCCTATTCCATGAACTTGCTCACAAGTTTGCCGCCCAAAGAGAGGGTTTATGGGCTGAATTTAGGCTTGTAACATGGGGCGTAATACTAACGGCAATATCAATATTTTCGCCATTTTTCAAAATAATTTCTCCAGGGGTTGTTTTAACATCTGGTTTTACAAGAAGAGAAAGCGTGGGAAAAATCTCTGTCGCAGGTCCAATCGCCAACATCGCATTAGCAACAGTGTTGATGGCGGCATCAATTGTAACATTGCATCCCATTCTGATCTATTTGGTGGCTTTTAACGCTTGGATAGCCCTCTTCAACCTCATACCATTGGGCATGCTGGATGGCTTAAAGGTCCTCCAATGGAATAAAATTGTCTGGGCTGCCACGTTTCTATTAAGTTTGGCCCTCACGATCCTAACGATCTTCCGCTTCTAAAATCTAATTTTTAAGTAAGCTCTATTGTGACGTGAACCTCTTCTGGGACACGTATCCTCATAATACGCCTCATAGCCCGCTCGTCAGCGTCTATATCGATTAAGCGCTTATGGATGCGGAGCTCCCATCTATCCCAAGTGGAAGTTCCCTCGCCGCATGGAGATTTCAAAACTGGAACACGAAGCCTTTTTGTTGGAAGAGGCACAGGCCCAACCATTTTCACTCCAGTCTTCTCTGCAATAGCCTTCAATTCTGCGCAAACCTCCTCCAACTTCTTGTAATCCGTGCTTGTTAGACGTATCCGTGCTTTCCTGACCATACTATTTACTCACGCCTTTCTGGCTTACCTTTAGACGATAAGGCCCAAATAAAAACTTATCGAAATAAAACAATAAATTATTATGAAACAGAGGCAAAGGGACACGCGATGCCATATGTTCAAGGTCAAGGGCATCATAATAGACTTGGACGGAACTCTGGTTGACTCCAGGGACGCCTATAAAGAGGCATTCAAAAAGGCTTTAGAAGCCTTTGGGGTAACTAGCTTCGACCCGAAAATTGCCTTAGAGGTTCCAAAGAAGCTTGAGCAGGGCCTTCCAATCGCAGACCTTGTTCCTGTAAGGGACATTAAAAAATTCCTCAACACGTATTTGGAGACATACTACAGCATAACGGAGATCAAGTCAAAACCCTTGCCAGGGGTTTACGTAACATTGGAGAAACTCTCGGAAAAAGCCAAACTTGCGCTTCTGACTATGCGCCATGTCCCAAAGGACAAGGTTTTGAGTGAACTGGAAAAATTTAATCTAGCCAAGTATTTTCAATGCATAGTAACAGCCTTGGATACTTCAACTCCTAAACCCTCTCCAGAACCCGTATTAAAGTGTGCCTGCCGGCTGGGCGTAAAAGCGTGCGAATGCCTAGTCGCCGGCGACTCCATATCTGATATAAGGGCCGGAAAATTGGCTGGGGCAAAGACTGTAGCCTTTCTCTCCGGAATCTTCTCTATGGAGGAGCTTAAAAGGGAAAATCCGGACCTCATCCTTGAAAATATAAACGCCCTTCCAGCATTCGTTGTATGAAAAATATTCCGCCCATGAAAATATTGCTGAAAATCACCCGGTATAACCTTTAAGAAGTAATTATAAATAAATTTATTTTAACGTTGTTATGTACTTAAGTATTAGAATGGAGAAGGCTTCGAGCGGGACATAATGAATTTCCTTGAGATAATGTTATCTGAAAATTTAAAGAGCAAGAACCCCCTGCTGGACATTTGGGGGGCTGACCGCAAGGTTTTGCAGATCGCATGTCAAGACCTAGCCAACTACCTTAAAGTCCATTGGAACCTCGTTGGAATAGAGGGGGGCGACTATGAGCTTACAAATAAGCTGGAGGAGCTATACAAAAACGATCCGAAGGAGTTTGAGGATTTCATTGACCTTTGGACGGGAATATGGCTCAAAAAATGGAAGGAAAGGGTTAAACTCTTAATAGGAGACGAGGACTCCAAAAAGTGGAATAAAATATCAAAGATGATTGGCAAGGCCGAGCCTATATGGAGAAGTCTTCCAAACAAGAAGGAGATGCAGGAAATTATCATCTCAACGCTTGTCAAAAATGGAGAAATCTGCGGCACCTCAATTCTTTCAGAGAACCTGCTTAAAATGGAGTTGGCTGAGATGGGCGTCGTCAAGCACGAGAGCGAAAAAGAGCAGATCCTTTACCTTATCAACAAGACCATTCGTAGGGCAAGGGAGTTAACTAGGAGTAAGGGTCCACTAATATTCGTTAAGATTGATAAGGGCTACTATAGCGGCGGGAATTTTTAGGGTTATCTGATCCTTTCCCTGTTTAGGTTTTTTGTCTGCCAAGAATAAGTTCTAATCCTTGGAGTTGCCCCATAGCCGCACGCAGCGCACCGTTTCTTTGAAACATTATATGATCTTCTTCCGCATCTTCGGCATCTTATGTGGAGCGTTTTGCCTGCCCGTTTTCCAAAGGATGGAGTACCCTTTCCCAATAACTTCACCTTGGCGGTGGTGATATTAGCACGACATTGTCTCCACGGACGATTATTAGTCCAAGCTTCTTCACATTTTCAGCTTCCGTGGTGTCCTCCGTCTCCTCTAGTACAAGATTTAAATGTTGGTCGAATCCCTTCAATTTTCCCCTTAAACTTTTCCCACCCTTTAATCTCACTAACACCACTTTTCCAAGACTTCTTTCAAGGATTTCTGTAGTCATTTCGCTCATATGTAAACCTCAAATTGACGTTTCATCGCTTTTATATTAAGCTTTAGTAATTTAAGCATATCTACCGAGGAATTGTATGTATGTCCAAGCGATATAAGCGGTACTTCATAAGAGCCAAAGAGGCTAAGGAGATTTTAAGAGAAACCTCTGAAAAGTTAAAGTTGAATTTGGAGAATCTTTTTGGTTCTGAGGCTAGAATGGAATTGATTGAAGCGGATTTCGGTAAAATTTTCCTAGTAAACGGCAATCCCATACTCTTCAGGGATAATGGCGGAATTTTTCCAACCCTGCACTTTGAGGCTTTCCTATCCATCGCGCCTAAGGTTTCAGTTGATATGGGGGCCATACCCCATATTTGTAATGGGGCTAATGTTATGGCTCCCGGAATTGTTAATTTTGAAGGAAGCTTCAGCAAGGGCGACTTAGTTGTTGTGGTTGATGAAAGGCATGGTAAGCCCATAGCCATTGGAGAAACAATTTACAGCAGCGATGAAGCCTCAAAAGTAAAGCGTGGAGTTGTTGTAAAGAACATTCACTTCGTAGGCGACAAGGTATGGAACTTCGTGAAATCCCTTATGAAGCCGGCGGGATAATTGGCAACATAAAAATGCCATGAATACTGATTTGAATTCATAAATTCTTAATATAAAATTTGAATATAAAATTTGTATTTCTGATTCACCTGGAACTTTCAGAGGAAAAGACTTAACTCTATGGAAAGTAAAGATAAAAAAGTGTAAAGAGAGGAGAGGTTTGCTCAATTTAATCAACCTATTCCGCAAGGTCAAGACAGATAAGCAGGAATCGGAGGGCGTTAAAGAGGTTAAAACTTTTTTGAAGGCTATGCCCCTGCGGGATCTTGCTGATTTGGAGACCGTTAAGAATGAGGTTCGATCAGGGAATATTGTAATTCTCAAGATAACCCCCTTGGCAAATAAAAGTATTGAGGATGTGAAACGGGCGGTTGATGAGCTATGCAGTTTCGCTGAGTCTATAGGCGGGGATATTGCCCGTTTGGGGGAAGAAAGGGTTGTCATCTGCCCTCCGAACGTGAAAATCTGGAGAGAAAAAGCCCAAATAGTAAATGAGCCTGTGCCTACAACAGCCTAGTTGTTTCCATAATCGACGGTGTGATCGTTGGTATTCCCGTCTTCTTCTCAATCAGATTTGCGATGCTTGATATTTTCGCCTTTTCGCCGTGGCAGACTATTATTCTCTCTGGTTTTGGTTTGAGGTTGGTTATGTATGACATTATCTGTTTCCTATCAGAGTGCCCCGAAAATCCCTCTATGGATTCCACGCGCATCCGCACTTTTACAACGTTCATTTTGCCCTCATTATCTATCATGGTAACCTCATTAATGCCCTTTTGCACCCTCCTTCCAAGGGTTCCCTCAATCTGGTAGCTTACAAAAATTATTAAGTTCCTTTCATCTTCAGCGAGGTTCTTAAAGTACTCTATCACTGGTCCGCCTTCAAGCATTCCAGAGGTAGCCAATATAATACATGGTTCGCCCTCAATGATGCTTTGTCTATCGCTCGGATGCTCGACAATGGTGAAGTAATCTGACTCGAAGGGGTTAACTCCATCCCGGAGAATGCTGTTGCGGACATCTCTGCCCAAGTATTCTGGATACGCCGTATGTATCGCCGTGGCCTCTGAAATCATGCCCTCTATAAAGACCGGTGCTTCCTTTATTATCCCTCGCTTCATATATCCATCTAAAATAAGCATTATTTCCTGGGCTCTGCCCACGGCTGGCACTGGAATTAGGACTTTGCCCTTCTTCTCCAGGGTTTCGTTTATAACCCTTGCCAGCCGTTCCTCAGCCTCGGACCTTGATGGCATAACGTCGTCCGGGCCGCCGTATGTGCTTTCAGTTATTAGGGTCTCAACTCTTGGAAATTCTGAGGTTGCAGCCTCCAGGAGCGTTGTTCTTACGCTCTTGTAGTCGCCTGTATAGACTATGTTGTGTAGTCCTTCGCCTATGTGTAAGTGAATTATTGCTGATCCTAAAATGTGCCCGGCGTTATGCAACGTTAAGCGTATGTCCGGAGCTATGTCTGTAACCACTCCATAGCGCAGGGGAATCGTGTGCAAAACGCACTCGCGGACATCCTTTTGATCGTAGGGTGGGATTATGCCCTGCTTGCTGGCTACATCTAAATAGTCAAGCTGGAGCAGTGTCATGAGGCTTGAGGTGGGCGCGGAACAATAAACCGGGCCGTCATAACCATATTTGAAGAGGAATGGGACAAGCCCGCAATGGTCTAAGTGGGCATGGCTTATCACAACAGCATCCAAAGAGTCGATTTCAAATGATGGGTGGTCAAGTCTCGGAAAAGCTTCAAAGGGTTTTGACGAGCCCGGGTTCATGCCACAATCTAGAAGCACGCTGCTCTCCCTTGTTTGAACCAGGAAGGCTGATCGACCAACTTCTTTAGCTCCACCTAAGGCTGTTATCGTAACGTCGCCGATTTCAAATACTCTGGGCCGGAAAATTCTTTCTCCAAATGTGCGTAAAATCCGTTCCCTCTCCTTGCTTTCAGCGTGCAGATAACGGCGCATGTGAGCTATGATTTTTGAACGGAGAGGCGGACTTCTCAGAACATTGGGGCGCCATTTGGTTTTCTTTATAATCTCCTGGAGAACCGCCCCATTCTTGCCAATAACTAATCCAGGCTTTTTCGCCTCAATTATTATTTCGCCAAGGCTTGGATCAAAGTTTATGTCAGTAACTTCTGCTTCCGGAGGGATTATCTCACGGGCTATTTTCTCGGCTTCCTTCTCAGGAAGCCTAACAGATGGATCTGAACGTACAACAATCCTTTTTCTTATTACGTTAACTATATCGGCGATTATGGCTCCCTGTTCTATTATGATTTCCGGCTTTTTGGCGTATATAGCCAGCATTGGCCCTTCATATTCTACCCTTGTCACTTCAGCTTCCTTTGGAACATTCTCTAGCACATAATGGGTTATCTCTATTTTTTCTCTTTCAGAGTTTGGAGCCAACTTTAAACTTCCCGATCCTCCAGAATTTGCTTCTTCTCCTCTTCAGTTAACTCGCGGTAGCCATTCCCATCTATTATGGCCACGTTGAAACTGTCGCCGCTGGCCGTGTCCCTTTTCATCGCCGCGTTGACAGCCCTAACCACCACGGGCAAAGCCTCAGCCACGGACATATCCTCCTTAAACTTGTCCTCAAGCACTCCATAAGCTATGGGTGAGCCGGAGCCTGTGGCAACACATTTTTCCTCCGTCAAGCTGCCGAGGGGATCAAGAGAGAACACATGGGGCCCAGTGTCATCCACGCCTCCTACTAGGACCTGAGTTAGTAGCGGCATGAATCTCGCTGAAAACAGGAGGTTTGCAATGAGCCTTGCAGCTGAATGGACAGGCATTGGCCTACCGTTGCTTATTTTGTAGAGCTGGGCGTTAGCTGCCAGTATGTCCACGGTTCTCTGGGCATCTGCAACGGTTCCTGCAATTGTCACTGCTAAATGATCATCAATCTTGTAGATCTTTTTACCATGCTTGTGGGCTATAAAATATCCCATAGTAACCCTAGTGTCGGAGGCCAAGATTACCCCATCTCTGCATACAACGCCTACCGTAGTCGTGCCCTTCAAAGTTAATTGATTGACCACATCTTTAAACTCCATATCGCATTT
Source organism: uncultured Candidatus Bathyarchaeia archaeon (assembly GCA_964654925.1). Taxonomy (GTDB): domain Archaea; phylum Thermoproteota; class Bathyarchaeia; order Bathyarchaeales; family Bathycorpusculaceae; genus DRVV01. The sequence goes on along the minus strand of CAZZKO010000076.1, from coordinate 235 downwards.
CTCCCAAAACCTAAACATACTGTCAAAGCGTCTGAAATCAAAGCAGCAACATGTATTCATGGCTTAGGTCTTATTAAGTTTATGGTAGAACAAATGATACTGTCAAGTTATGTTTTTAGGGAGCTTTGAGAAGCCACTTTTGGAGGTGATGTCCATTAGGTGGCTCCTCAAAGCCCTCCAGAATAGTGGGTTGTTTAGGCGTAATAGGTTTTCGTTGCAGGTGAAGGTTAGGGCT
>CAZZKO010000075.1:0-20052 GCA_964654925.1 uncultured Candidatus Bathyarchaeia archaeon | reverse complement strand
TATGATGATGGAACCATAGATGGTGCGTTTGGGTCCTTCAAGTATGATGATGAAGGAGTTCCAGCGCAAAAGACGTTGCTAGTAAAAGGCGGAGTTGTTGTTGGACTTATGCATAACCGTGAAACTGCAAGCAAATTTAATTTAGAGCCCACAGGCAATGCAAGAGCTGAAGACTTTCGTGTTGAACCCATAATCCGTATGCGTAATACCTTCATGGCGCCGCGGGATTACTCCTTTGAGGAGTTGATTGAGGATATAAAGTTTGGATATTATTTCAAGAGCTTCAGAGGTGGTCAGGCAAACTTAGATGGAACTTTTCAGGTAGGCGTTCAGGAAGCTTATGAAATAGTGAAAGGAGAGATTGCGGATCCGGTGCGAAATGCCTCTATAAGCGGGAATACCCTTGAAACGCTTCATAAAGTGGATGCTGTGGGGAAAGACTTTGAGCTTTGGCCTGGTAGATGCGGGAAAGGCCAGACGGCCTTCATATGTGACGGTGGCCCCCACATAAGGGTAAAGGAGGTGCTTGTAGGTGGAATTGCTTAGGGAAGAAGACATCATAAGCTTGGCTGAAAGCTCTGTTAATTCCGCGTTAAAGAAGGGAGCCGATGAAGCGGAAGTTTTCATTTATCACGGTATCGCTAGAACCGTGGCTATTGAAGGGGGTCAAATCGAAAAAGTCTCCAGGCTAATTGACTTCGGTGTCGGCATTAGAGCCCTAGTCAATAAAAGCCTAGGTTTCGCTTACACAAACTTGTTGGGTGATGAAAGCTCCGTTGAAAATGCTATTTCTAAGGCTATAAAATCGGCAAAGGCCAGTAAACCTGACCCAGAATGGCCAGGTTTTCCTACCAGAAGACCATTATCAAATGTTGAGGGTATTTTCGACAAGGATGTTTTGGATATTTCCTCTGAGGATCTGGTGAAAATGGCTTCTGCTATGCTTGAAGGCGCCGAAAGAGTGGACAGCCGTGTCTTTCCTGTGGAAGGTGGTGTAGGTGCATCTTACGTTTGTCGGGCCATCGCAAACTCGTATGGCGTTTCAGCGTTTGATCATGGAACAGTCATGGAATGCAGTTTGGCTGCCATTGCTAGAGAGAACGATAACATTACCCCAATATGTTTTGAATTTGATATTGGCAGATCCTGTAAAGTTGATCCGGAATCCATTGGACAGGAAGCTGCTAGGCTTGCCGTTTTATCGCTGAAAGCCGAGAAAGTGGAAACAAAGCAGATGAAGGTAATTTTAGCCCATTTCGCTCTCCAACAGCTTCTATCTTACACGTTATTGAATGCCATTAAGGCAGATTACGTTCAGAGGAACCAATCCGCCCTCCAGGGTAAGATTGGAGAAAAAATAGCCTCAGAGGCCATTACAGCGTCCGATGACGGATTATTAAGGGGCGGCCTCCATACATGGAGGTTTGACGGAGAGGGTGTCCCTCAGCAACAAACTCCAATAATAGAGAGGGGGATCCTTCGCGGCTTTATTTATGATAACTACACGGCCAAAAAAGAGAATAAGGAAAGCACTGGAAATGCCGCCAGACCTGGATACACTTCCACACCTAACATTGAACCCACAAATTTCCGTATCATGCCTGGAAAATTTTCCCCGGACGAACTAATTGGAAGAATTAATGAAGGAATTTTAGTGCACTCTGTACAGGGAGCGCATAGCAGCAACCCAACCAGCGGGGAATTTTCCGTTGTTGCAGCTCCTGCCTTCATAATAAAAAACGGCAAGGTCGCATACGCAGCCAGAGGGGCTATGCTTGCTGGCAACATCTTTGACCTAATAGAAAACATTTCGGCCCTAGCTAACAACGAGAAGAAAGTCGGATCCATAGTGGCCCCATGGGTTCTTGTGGAAAATATTAAAGTTGTTGGAAGATAATAATTGCGACTTTGCAGAAGTGAGATTCTATGGGCGCCAAAGTTAAAGGCGGACTGCTAAAATACTGTGTTTTCCGTCGAATTGTTCAATTTTGTGCTCTCATTTTCTTTGTTGGTGTAATCTTCAACTCGCGCATTATTTTGCCTATCTTGCTGCCCGTAATGTGGACTTGGGGTTTCCCAAATGCGAGTGTGGGCGATGCCTTCACCGCTTTACAGCTTATGCTTGGAGGATGGTCCTTGGGCTCTTCTGTTGTTTTTCCATGGCTGGCGATAGCCTCATTTTTGATATTTGGAATTTTAGTTGGCAAGTCCCTTTGCGGGTGGATTTGTCCCTTCGGCCTTATTCAGGATATCATAGGTTTCATAAAATCGAGGAAACTTGAAATTTCGCCTGCGACCCGCGGGGCCTTACTAAACTTAAATACATCATCTTAGGTATTGCACTGCTGATCAGTTCAACCTTCTCAGCGTCCAAATACCTTAACCTACATGGAAGCTATGAAAGGGCTTTTGGGATCTTCGCATATGCCCCATTCACAGCGTTAAGCCCGGCTGAAACCCTCTTTTCAGTTTTGCCTAGATCCTTGCATGGCTTTTACATTACATTCGTAGAGAAATCTGTTATAGAAGCCCTTTCAGGGATACTTTATTTGCCGCCGCTTTTCTGGCTTCAAGTTTTTATACTAATTGGCACGATATTTTTGGCGGCTTATGTTCAGCGGGGTTGGTGCCGATATTTTTGTCCCCATGGGGCAATTATGGCTGTTATGAATAGATTCAGCTTTATTGGATTGCGTAGAGACCTCGTCAAGTGTGCTAAGGGCGAATGCCGCGAATGTGTTAAGGCTTGTCCCATGAAGGTTCGCATTTTGGATCTTCCATGGAAAAAGTTCAGCGATCCCGAGTGTATTTACTGCATGAAATGTGCTGACATTTGCCCAAATGGGGCAATTAGACCAACATATCCCTGAAATAATACAGTCATGCCCAGTAGGCTCTTGAATACTGGTTTAAAACTTCCAAGTAAACTTTCTTTGTCTGTCGGCTTATTTTTTCCCAACTATATACCTCTTTAACTTTTTTGTATGCGTTTTCTCTAATCCAGTTTGCATATTTCCCGTCTAAAAGGACCCTTGTAATTCCCCATGCAAGGGATTCAGGATTATTTGGGTAAACCTTAACCCCTGTAATGTCATGTTCGACTATTTCGGATAAGCCTCCAGTATCAGAAACTACCACGGGGCTTTTAGCCGCCATGGCCTCAAGGGCCACTATGCCGAAGGGTTCAAAGAGCGACGGAACAACAGACACATCTGCGCATCTCTGCAGTTTCCTAAGGGTTTTATCGTCCAAGAAGCCCGTGAATAAAACTTTGTGGGCCAATTCCATTTTTTTAACAAGTTTTAATAGGTTTTCTCGCATGTATCCGTCGCCTACAATAATGAACTTTGCGTTCACTTTTTCCAGGATTTTTGGTATAGCATTTATGAGTATGTGAACCCCTTTTTCGTAAACTAGTCTCCCCACAAAAAGCACTATTTTCTCCTCGGGTAAAGCAAATTTCATCCTGAAATTGCCAGTGTCAATTTCTTCATATTCCCTTGTTTCCACGCCATTTGGTATCATGTCTAGCTTGTCCCCGGGAAGCTGAAAAACTTCTTTAACATGGTTGCGCATATAGTTGCTACAGCATATAACCCTCCAAGCCTCATAGGTTAGCCAAGCCTCCGTTTCATGAATCATTCTCTCGTAATCGGAATGGAGCCCGTTCCTCCTTCCAATTTCCGTAGAATGAATTGTCGCTATGAGGGGCTTTCTAAAGACATGTTTTAAGCCTATGCTCGCCGTGGCCACAAGCCAGTCGTGGGCGTGAAAAATATCAACCCCGCCTAAATCCTTGGCGATGGCTGCAGCGTCTTTCTGCATGTTCACATTCATTAAATAAACCCAGCTTGCAAAATCTGGTGCAGGATTCCTATACGCGCTTATCCTGAAAACCTCAACGCCTTCAATTGTTTCATGTTGGAGGGCACCGGGGAAATCGCATGTGACCACGTAAACTTTTGCGCCATTCTTTGCAAGATATTTTGAGAGGTAATAAACATGCGGCGATATGCCGCCGATAATCCTTGGGGGATACTCCCAGGTAAGCATCATAACCCTAATTTCATCGCGAGCCACTTGAAATCCGCTTCCTAATGACACTTTTATATATTTCTAAAATCGCCTCAATCCATGCTTCGTTTTTTGGCGTCACAACTTTTATTTTACGCATTGGCACATTGTATATACGTTTTATCTCTTGTGCCATCCAAACGGATTTGGCGATCACCTTTTCAGCTTCGTTCATGCCCAGCTGTTCAACGCTTTTTATAGCCATATTAAGCGGCGAGTTTGCTCCATAAGAGCGGTGGTCCTCAAGGCTTTCAACGGTGTAAACAAACGGTATATGAAGGGCGTTTTTAAGGGTTACAGCAGCAGGTACAAAATGCCAATCTTGAACGTCCACAACATCTACTTGCCCGTTTTCTCTATACCATATATTGGCTGCTGCTCTGGCTATTTCCTGGTTTAGCGTAAGGGCCCATGTAAGCACGCTTATATGCGTTTTAACAGGATTTGTTACCCTACAAACGATTACTTCATTTTCCTTGGCTTCCCCAGTGATGAAGTCGTGATAGGTAACCGTGTAGGTTTTAACCCCCATTTTCGCAAGCTCGGAGGACAACTTTTTAACATAGTCTGAAAGTAGTCCCACGATTCTGGGGGGATACTCCCATGAAAGGATTACGACGAGCATTTTACCGCCAGTTATGTGAAGAGTGCACAGACCTTGATTATTCCCTTTCCGGTTAGGAAGAACCTTTTTCCGCCCTCAGCGTTGGTATAGCATTCAACATAGCCCTCACAGCCATATTCTTCTAAGATCTTTTCAACTTCTGCCATATCCATCTGAAGGAAACGCGCCAACTCCTCGCTTCTCCGAGCTAGGTCTGGAGCTGTTGCACATAGGTTATGAAGTGTTTGAAGAATCTTTTCTGAGATTGGAATGTCTTCCTTCAACCTCTCATCACAATTAACAAAGTTATACGCGCCAACCTTAAAAATATTGAGTTGCATTTTTAACCTGATTGGATGAGCTTTTTAGTCTAACTTCTACGACTTTTATAAGCTCGTTTCTTAGATCTTGTCCCGTTAATCCGGAAAGTCTAATCTCCCTTAGTTTTTCAGCTAAAATTTTATCCTTTAAGGAGACTTCTACCCATCTTTCAAAATCTCCGCGGTTATTATGGAATTCTATGGATTCTTGTTCAATTTTCTCTAGGGCCCTTAAAAATCCTTTAAGGCTCCAAACCATCACTCCTGTAAATTTTTCCTTTCCAATTCCCTTGTAAAATGAGAATGGCTCGTTGGCAGCGGCAACGGCTAGTCTTACACGGTTCTCAAAGTCAAGTATGGCTGCTTGGGCTGTAACGTAGGCATCTACTGGAGAGGAAAATGGCCTAAAATAGGCGTGAACCTCCCCCGGGCCCCCGCCGCCTGTAAACATGTAATGTAGATGATCGCTTATTTGGAAATACCTCCAAATTTTCAAAAAATCCTCATCGCCTGACTCCTTTACTATTGGTTCCAGCCTTCTGAGGGATGTGTAGTAGGCCCATTGCATAGTGTTTCCAAGCCAGGAGCTCGCGTCCCTCGCTAAGTCAGCCCATGAGACTACGCCCTCATGTTCGGGGACGTCAATTTCTCCAACTGGCTCATATTTTTCTATAACTTCCGAAGGCGTGGCCATGTTCAAGTGCGGCCATTCAAGGATTTTCTGAGGAAGATGTCTAAGAAACTCGTGGATGCCCGTTTCTGGCCAGTGATGCTCGCCAAAGGTTTCGTAGTCCGGAAATATGATTATGCACTGACCAGGTGTTGATGCAAGCCAACTTGCATATTTTTCTGATGTTAGGGGCCATTCGCTCCACCATCGCGCTGAAAACCTAAATCCTATGTCATCAGTTAACTTATAGTTACGCAGAAGCAACTTTATCTTACGGCATCCCTTTGGCCTGTAAACATAGTTGGGTGATCTGTCATGTAATATCTTTTCTACCCCCTCTGTAAAAATTCCATTATAACCAAGATCTTCGATTGTTTTTGCGATGGCATTATTATATATTAGCTCGGTGTTCTCAAAAACCTTCGGCGTATACCCCAGAATCTCCTGGATAGTTTTTTGATGCATTTTCACCTGCTCGATGAATTCCTCTTTTTCGGGATAAAGGCTTGCAATGGAATGGAAGTAAGTTTGTCCTAAAAGTTCAACACAACCAGTTCTAACCAGCTGCCTAAATGTTTCAATGAGATCTCTATCAAACATTTCACATTGTTCAAGAAAAACCCCTGACATGCTGAATGAGAATTTAACTTGCCTTTTTTCATGTTTATACTTATCGATAAGCTCAAGGAGTATTTGATTTGATGGGAGATAGCACTTATTACAAGCTTTCTTGAAAATTTCCCTATCCAGCTTGTGGTCAAAATAATAGTTAAAAAGCTCTTCCTTCTTTAAGCGCCTAAAGACCTTACCATTCCAGAAATAGTCTCCCCTCAATCTATGAGGCTGATGAACTTCAAACACAAAGACTATATCCGTCAATCCTGCACAACCTTTAACCTCTACGATTTTCAGAATATAAACATCTATAAATATTTAAAGCCAGCCTCAGCATATAAAATTGCTAGTACACTGCTTATACTTAAAAACAAAAAGGAAGGGGGAACTCAGCCTTTACGTTTGGCCGCATTTTCAAGGGCAACGACGCCTGGAAGTTTTTTCCCCATCAAGAACTCTATAAGGGCTCCTCCGGCCGTGCTTATGTAGGAAATCTTATTCGATAATCCAAGCTCTTGTAGCGCTGCTATTGTGTGGCCGCCTCCTGCAAGTGAGAAGGCCTTTGACTTGGCTATTTCCTCAAAGATTTCCTTGGTTCCGAAAACGAATTCGCTGTTCTCAAAAACACCCATTGGACCGCTGACAACTATGGACTTTGCGCTACGTATGATTTTCGCATACTCTTTAACGGTTTCAGCACCTATATCATAAATTGGATATTCTGTTGGAAGATTTTTCACAAGAATTTCTTTGCGCTTCTTGTCAACTTCAACTGCCACATCCACGGGAACCTTAATCTTTTCTGGATATTTTTGAATGAGATCTTTAATGCCGGGCACTATGCCCAACAATTTTTTCTCTTCTAGGAACTTCATGTTTTGCGGTCCCAGATCCACCCCTTTCGCAACTAGGAAAACATGTCCCACAACGCCGCCTGTTAGAACATAGTCGGCTATATTGTTGTCCAATACGTACTTTGAAATTTCAAGGGAGTCATCCGCCTTTGCTCCTCCGAGAACGTAGATGCATGGCTTCTCCGGGTTCTCTAGGACCTTGCCTAAGGATTTAAGTTCCCTTTCCATTATTCGGCCTGCAACGCTTGGAAGAACAGCTGTAAAGCCTACTATTGAGGCATGGGCTCTATGGGCTGCTGCAAACGCGTCATTAACAAATAAGTCTGCCAATGGAGCCAATTCTTTGACGAGTTCTGATTTGGCGTGGTCTTCTGGTGTTCCCTCTTTGGTTTCGCCAGCAAAGTTTCTAACATTGTCAAGTACGAGCACTTCGCCGCTTTTCAGCTCTTTTATTGCATTTTTGGCTTTTTCGCCGTAGACATCATCCACATACTTTATAGGCCTTCCAATGACTTGGCCAAGAATCTCTGCATGCTGTCTCAACGGTATGAAGTCCGGATCGCCCCTTCGTCCCTGATGGGCGAGAATCACCACCTTTGCACCTTTTTCCGCCAGCTCTTTTATGGTGGATTCCCCATGAGCCCTTATTCTGGTGTCGTCAAGAACCTTCTTTGTTTCCGGATCAACTGGGGAGTTGAAGTCAACTCTGACAAGAACCACCTTCCCTTTTACGTCAACGTCGTCTAAAGTTAAAAACTTCACCATGTTCTTCCCTTCTTTGCTGGACAGAAAAATGGGAGTTGGGGTTTTTAAGTTTTAAATTTGAACTAGCTAGAAACCAGCTTTCTTCCCTATTAGTTCTATAAGTTCAACCATTCTGCAGGAGAAGCCCCACTCATTATCGTACCATGCAAGCACCTTGACGAGGTTTCCAGCTACAACCATTGTAGAGAGGCCATCTACAATCGCGGAGTATGGCGTGTGGTTTACGTCGGTTGAAACTATTGGTTCTTCCGTGTATTCAAGGATGCCCTTCAATGGACCCGCTGCGGCTTTCTTGAAGGCAGCATTCACCTCTTCCTTAGTTACATTTTTTTCTAGAACCGCTGTTAGGTCTGTTATTGAGACGTTTGGAACGGGGACTCTGAGGGCTATTCCATCGAGCTTTCCTTTAAGCTCTGGTAAGACCAGCCCAGCCGCTCGCGCCGCACCAGTTGTTGTGGGTATTATGTTTATGGCTCCAGCCCTTGCCCTACGGAGGTCCCTGTGCACTAGGTCCATTATTCTCTGGTCATTGGTGTAGGCATGGGCTGTTGTCATTAGCCCAGCCTTTACGCCGAAGTTTTCATGTAACACTTTAGTGACGGGTGCTACACAGTTAGTTGTGCATGAGGCGTTTGAAATTATGTTGTGTTTTTCATGGTCGTATTTGTCATGGTTTACTCCCAGGACTATGGTTATGTCTGGATTTTCAGCTGGAGCTGATATTAGGACTTTTTTTGCTCCTGCTTGAAGGTGTTTTGAAGCATTTGCCCTATCAGTGAATAGCCCAGTGGATTCAACAGCCAGGTAAACGTCCAAGTCCTTCCAAGGTAGCAAGGCTGGATCCTTTTGCATTAGCACTTTAATCTCTTTACCGTTTACTACAATGTTGTTATCTTTGACTTGTACGTCAGCGTTGAATCTTCCGTGTACTGAGTCATATTTTAGGAGATGCGCTAGAGTTTTTGCATCGGTTACGTCATTTATTGCCACAAAGTCTATGTTCGCGTTTCTTTCAATGGCTGCTCTGAACAAAAGTCTGCCAATTCTTCCAAAACCGTTTATGGCAACCCTTATCGCCATCTAAATCACCATCGCCTTTCAAGCTCTTTTTATTGTAAAAGATTCTACTAATTAATTTTCCGACGAGAAGTGGAAAAAATAAAAGAAAAAGGTATAATTTTCTATCGTAGTTTCATTAAGGCTATTTCCGCGGCTAAAACGAAGGGTTCCCAAGTCTCATTTAGAGGCGGCGCGTAGGCGGTATCTGCCTTTGAAAGCTCCCGCACCGTCATTTGCTTTTGTATTGCAATGGATATGGCATTTATACGCTGAGTTACATCCTCTCCGCCTATAATTTGGGCGCCTATTACCCTTTGGGTTTCCTTTTCGATAACAAGTTTAACCCTTATTGGCAATGCGCTTGGATAGTAATCTGCCTTCGTCTTTGAGGAAATTGCTCCAACAACCGTTTCTATGCCTGCCCTCTTCGCTGCAGTTTCGGTTAAACCTGTTGCTCCTATTTGGGTATCATATAGCTTTGTTACTGCTGAGCCGATAACCCCTGGAAAAGTCGCGTAACCTTTAGCAGCGTTTATTCCTGCCACCTTGCCCTGCCTAACAGCCACTGTTCCCAGCTGTTGCACCACAGGCCTCTGGGTTATCATATTAACCGATTCTACACAGTCACCTGCAGCATAGACATCCTCTATGTTCGTCTCCATCCTCTGATTTGTCTTTATAAGTTTTGTTTCCCCTAGAGCTACCCCTGCATCCACTGCAAGCTGGGTATTTGCTCTAACGCCGAAGGCACTTACAAACATATCAGCGCTTATTTGCTCTCCACCGGCAACAATCCCGGTTACTTTATCTTTTCCAAGGAATTCCTCCACGGGTTTTCCTGTTAAAATTCTTATACCCTTGTGCTGGAGCATTTCCTCAACAATTTTAGCCATATCTGGATCAAGCATCGCCGGCAACACTTGGGGGAGCATTTCCACAACGGTTACTTGTAATCCCCTCTCCTGGAGGGCCACGGCAGTTTCTAGGCCTATAAGCCCTGCTCCCATGACAACGGCGCTTTTAGCTCCGTTTCTAATGGCCTGCTCTATTCTTTCTCCATCTTCAATTGTTCTTAGGGGAAGTATCCCTTGTTTCTCTCTTCCCTTTATTGGCGGAGTGAAGGCATTGGCGCCTGTAGTTATTATTAGGCTGTCATATGGGACCTCCTCAGTTTTTCCTGTTTTATCCACGGTTTCGACAACTTTCTTGCCTGTATCTATTTTAGTCACTTTTGTCTCAGTTTTCAAGTTTAGCCTCATCATTCGAAAGTAATCTGGCGTAAAAACTATCAAGTCCTTAAAGCTTGGAATTTTCCCCTCTATCACGAATGGTAGTCCACATCGGGAATAACCCGCGTTTTTCTCTTCGGTTATGAGGGTTATTTCCGCGGTTCTGTCAGTTTTCCTAGCTGCGGAGGCTGCGTCAACACCTGCTGCGTGGGCTCCAATTACTACTATTCGTCTTGGCAACGGTCTATCCCCTTCTAGTTTTTGCTTATTTTATTAGACTTTTATGCCATTCTACTGCTTGGTTGAAGTCCATCAAGTTTGCAAGTTCCCCTTGAAGATTTGAGGGTCTCACAACCAGCAGCCAGCCCTTCTCATATGGATCCTCGTTTAATGTTTCTGGTTTTGACTGAACTTCTTCGTTTACTTCCTCAACCGTTCCACTTATCGGTGCTATAAGGTCTGATACGGCCTTAACGGACTCTAAAGTTCCATATGGTTCATTCTGTTTTATTATTGTCCCGACGCTTGGAAGTTCGGCATATACTATTTCGCGGAGTTGCTTCTGAGCATAGTCTGTTATGCCAATGCGCACTCGGTCACCTTCAATTTTCACCCAACCGTAATCCTTGCTGTAGTACAATCCCTCAGGCACCTCATATCCATCAACTTTAACCACGAAGTTTTCACCCCTTAAAGTAACATTATTTGTGTGTTTTTAAGCCTTTAAAATTAACTGTAGAACCTTGGCTTTATTTTTGATAGACGTTTAGACGCCCATGGGTTGAATGTCTTGTTTGCTTTTACATGCGGAAATGTTTATAGACTGGTTTTATGATAAGCTGTGCAGATGGAAGGATTGAGTTGAGCGAGGAGTTGGCTAAACTTCCACCACAAGTTCGGGAACGTCTCCTCAGACTTCAACAGCTACAGCAGACCCTGCAGTCGGTCCTATCTCAAAAACAGCAAGTGGAGTTAGAATTAACTGAAATTGAGCAAGCTTTAAGCGAGCTGCAGAAAGCAGCTGAAGATGCCGTCATATATAAATCCGCCGGCTCCCTACTTATCAGGACTGATAAGGCCAAGGTAACTGCCGATTTAAACGAAAGAAAGGAGCTTCTGAATATGCGTGCTTCGGTTTTAGGTAAACAGGAAGAACGGCTCAGAAGCCAAATGAAGGAGCTTCAGGCTAAACTTCAACAGGATCTAAGTCCACTCTCCAGTCCTTAATTTTAACATGTGAGCGACCTGTGAAAAGTGGAAATGTGGAAGAATCAAGTTTGCCAGAGCTCACTCAGGAGCAAATAGAATGCCTTTCTACGATAGCTGAAGAAACTGCAAGGCAATATGTTCTTTCTAAGGTTCAAGCGAAATTCTTGGAAACATTGAACATAACTGTGGAAGCGGAGGGAGGAAAACCCCTAACGCTTGCGATTGAGGTGGAATTAGTTCTTTCATCCGTTATGAAAGATTTCGATGCTAGGGGGCTGGCAGAGGAAGCCGTTAAAAAAGCTTTTGAGTCGGCTGAAAAATATTTAAGGGAACTGGGATGTCCTTCTCAGAAATAACAAAAGTAGTAGACGAGTTGGGCGCGCGTTTTGTTGTTCTTTTATGTCACCATAACGCTGATCCTGACGCCCTATGTTCGGCTTATGCCTTGTCCACATTACTGAGAAAATATGAGCCCCAAATAAAAGTTGAAATTGGAGCATCGCAAGGAGTAAGCCGCTTATCCAAGCATGTACTCAAGCACTTGCCGGTCAAGGTGGAAGCACAGCCTCACGTTGAAGATGCTGATGTTATTATTTTACTGGATACAAATACCGTACAGCAGCTTGACAATTTAGCTGATAAAGTAAAGGCTTCAAAGGCTCCGATAATCGTTATTGACCACCATGCGGTTCATCCTGAAACAGAGAAACTGGCTAAGCTCTGTGTAGTGGATGAGAATGCCTCATCTACATGCGAGATAGTTCACCGCCTATATAAGCAAGCGAACATTAAAATGGATTTAGAGGAGGCGAAGGCGCTTTTTCTCGGAATAGCCTTTGACACCCGCCACTTTGTCCTCTCTAACAATTCAACGTTGAAAACTCTCGCGGAACTTGTAGATATAGGCGTAAATGTCCAAGAAACCCTTGCAATTCTTTCCTTGCCCATGGACTACTCTGAAAGGGTGGCTAGACTGAAAGCATGTAAGAGAGCCAAACTTTTCAAGATAGGTGAATGGATAGTTGCCCTGTCCCATGTAAGCGCCTTTCAAGCCTCTGCGGCACGTGCCATAATAGATCTTGGTGCTCACGTGGCTGTTGTTGGCGGGCAGAAAAATGAAAAATTGGAGATAAGCCTTCGATGCACAAGGGATTTTCATGAGAAGACTGGGATTCATTTGGGCAGGGATATAGCTAAGCCGCTAGGCGAATACCTCAAAGGGATGGGTGGCGGCCATTCCACAGCTGCTGGTGTGAACGGCATAGGTGAAATTGAACTTGGGTTGAAAAAGTGTTTAAAGCTTCTTAAGGAGAAAATTCCTAAAGGATAAACTTAATTTTAAGTAGCTACTCTTAAATGGAAGCGCCTTGGCTTAACATATGGTGACCATCAAATTATGGCGATAATAGAAACCAAGGGTCTCACATACACCTATCCTGGAGCTGTAAAACCTTCAATAAGTGATGTTTCCATAAAAATAGAGAAGGGAGAATTCGTTTTAATAACGGGGCCAAGCGGATGTGGAAAGACAACACTTTGCCGGTGCTTTAATGGGCTAATACCGCATTTCTATCAAGGCAAATTGGAGGGTGAAATAAAAGTCGCTGGTCTAACGGTTCAGGAGCATCCCACATTCGAACTTGCCCGTCATGTTGGTATGGTGTTTCAAAATCCCGAAAATCAGCTTTTCGCCCTATCCGTTGAAAAAGATGTAGCCTTTGGACTGGAAAATTTGGGTTTACCTAGAGACGAAATTCGTAGAAGGGTGGATTGGGCACTTCAAATAACTGGCATATATGATTTGAGGGATCGCGCCCCCTATGAGCTTTCCGGGGGACAACAGCAGCGCGTTGCTATAGCTTCGGTTTTAGCCATGCAACCTGAAGTTATAGTGTTGGATGAACCCACCTCCTTCCTTGATCCCTTAGGCGCTAAAAAGATTTTTGATGTGATCCATGAAATCAACAAAAACCTTGGAATAACAATAGTTCTCGTTGAACATAGATTGGATTTAACGGTTAGATTCGCCGATCATGTGATTATAATGGATGATGGAAAGGTTATTCTGGATGGGGATCCACGTGCTGTACTAGGCTCTGAAGCAATCCGCCTCCTTGGAGTGGGCATACCTAAAGCTACACGCTTATATCAGATGCTCGAAGCCGAGGGAATAAAGCTTGGTGGGAAAATCCCCCTTTCCTCAGACGAGTTAGCTGAAAAAATAAGGAGGTTTCTTAGAGGTCATGATTGAGGTTCAAGATCTATATTTTACGTACCCTAGCGGTGTGGAGGCGCTCAGGGGAATTTCCCTTACAATAAATGATGGAGAATTTGTTGCTATAATGGGCGAGAATGGGGCTGGAAAAACGACTCTTGTGAAACACTTTAACGGGCTTCTAAAACCCACAAAGGGTAGAGTGCTTGTAAATGGTGTGGATACAAGAGATGTTAGTGTTGCCGCATTATCAAGGAAGGTTGGTTTTGTTTTTCAGAATCCTGATCACCAGCTTTTCAGCGAGACAGTTAAGGAGGAAATAGCCTTTGCCCTTAAAAACTTCGGCTTTAGCCGAGAAGTAATAGAAAGGCGTGTAGCTTGGGCTTTAAACCTTTTAGGTCTAACACAGTATGAGAAAACTTCTCCATTCATGCTTAGCGGAGGCGAAAGAAAACGCGTGGCCCTGGCGTCGGTCCTTGCATGGGATCCTGAAATCTTAATCCTAGACGAGCCCACTATCGGTCAAGATTACAGGCAAAAAGAAAACCTTCGCCAATTCATCCTCCAAATGAAGGCTCAAGGGAAAACCATAGTTGTGGTCACCCATGATGTGGAGTTTGTTGCGGAATGTAACCCAAGGGTCTTGTTGATGCGTGGGGGGAAAATAGTTGCGGATGGGGAAGCCCGGAAGGTGCTTACGGACCTGGAAATTTTGAATTTAGCTTCAATAATTCCTCCGCAGGTTACTCAAATTTTTTTAAACTTAACAGATATGGGCTTTCCTAAGGATGTTATTGACTTGTATGAAGCTAAAGAATTTTTGCTTAAAGCCTTAAGGAGGAAGCTAAATGAGCATGTTTGATGGGCTAAGATTTAGAAAAGTTTCTTCGCCGGTACATAATTTAGACCCGCGGATAAAATTCATCTACGCCTGTGTCATTTTTGCAATTGCCATCATTTTCTGGGAGTTTATACCATTAGTCTTTCTTTTCATAATTCAATTTCCATTCATTTTCATAGCCAAGGTTAAACGGGAGTGGATGCGTTCAATGAAGGGGGCAGCATTTTTAGCATCGATAATATTCCTTACAAACTTTATTTTTTCATTCATAAGTGCGGGTTACAATCTTAAATTATCTTCCATCGAATATGCCTTAGCCATGACGTTAAGGTTTTTGGTGCTTGTAGAATCTTTCTCTATATTCTTCTTGACAACATCTCCGGATCATTTAGGCTTAGCCCTCGAACAAGCCAAGGTGCCCCATGAGTTTTGTTTCGCCTTCATAACGGCGGTACGCTTTGTCCCAGTGCTGGCCGAGGAAGCGCAGACCATAATGGATGCTCAAAAAGCTAGAGGTTTAGAACTGGAAAAGGGGAACTTTCTCAAGAGGGTTAGAAACTACATTCCAATTCTTATACCGCTTATCGTGAGCGCTATCCGTAGAAGCTTAGAGCTCGCTGAGGCCATGGAGTCTAGGGCTTGGGGGGCAACTAAAAAACGTACGAACCTTTATGTTCTAAAACTGGATAGAAAAGATTATTTTCTCGCAGCTTTCAGCATATGCCTTTTAGCAGCCGCAATTTATGCTCGTCTGTACATTTCTATCCCCAGCCTTGAAGCAATTCTAACTGGGTTATAGGCACCGTAAGACTTTTAATATAGACGACAGTGTAGATGGGTTTCGCGGGGCTGAAAAGCTTGAGATGGTTGAAAGCTGCCGCTGAAGAAATAATATCTGGAATCAAAAACTGCATTGAGGAATTAAATCCAAAAGAGGTTGAACGCTTTATTCAACTTCTACTTGCGGCAAAGGACAAAAAGATATTCGTTGTAGGAATGGGGCGAAGCGGATTCGTTGGCCGGGCTTTTGCCTTGCGTTTAATGAACTTGGGGTTCAATGTTTACTTCCTCGGCGAGACAATAACGCCTGCCGCTGAAAAAGGCGACTTATTAATTGCCATCTCCGGAACTGGAAGCACAAAAATGGTTTTGACTGCAAGCATGGTTGCAAAAGAAATAGGTGCTACTGTGGTCGCCATAACTTCCTTTCCGGAATCTCCCTTAGGTCAAATTGCCGATCTCGTTGTCACCGTTAAAGGTCGAACCAAGGCAGGATGGCCTAAAGAAGAGGATTATCTTGCACGGCAACTTATGGGCGAAAAGGAGCCCTTATCTCCCTTAGGAAGCATCTTTGAGAATAACTGCATGGTTTTTCTGGATGGCTTAATCGTTGAGCTTATGCACCGCTTAGGCAGCACCGAGGAAGATTTGCGACGTAGACATGCAACAATAGAGTAACCTGGGAGTGTGTGGAAAATCCGGGCTAAATGGAAAAAGAAAAGAATGCGCCGCCAGAAAAAGAAAAGGGAGAAAAGGCGGGCCCGTTACAAATAAAGGCGTTGCAAAAGGGCTAATCTTAAGACTTTAGCTTATTAACTTTAGCTTATAATTTAATCTATAAGACAAGGTTAGTTATTAGGCGTCCATATAGTTTATTAATACTTGCTATATTGTATTTCTTGATAGGATATATTTCAAAAACCGAAAGGGGATAAAATGGTGAAGACTCAAAAAAGCGTAGAGAAATCAGAGATGAGTGTAACCGTTGGGGGAAGCATTAAAAAACAGCCATCTTTCGGGAGGTTTATCCAATTAAGGAGCCCTACGTGTATGCTGCGATAGTGAAAGATCCTGAAACTCAGAAAATTCTGTGCGAGGTTATAGAACCTACCCTGCAAAAAGGGGAAGAGAAGCTGCTGAAAGAAATAAAAGCCCTCCTTATGGAGGAAGTTGATGTTAGTGCAAAGGAGATAGAAAATAAAGAAAAAGCTGAAGATTATTTCAAGAAAAATTTTTGGAAATTCTTAAAAAGTACCGCATAAAAGTTCCCTCCGAATCTGTTGATAAGCTTCTGTACTATATTATCCGGGATTTTGTAGGTTATGGCAAGATAGATCCCCCCATGAGGGACCATTTCATTGAGGACATTTCCGCTGACGGCGTAAACATGCCCATATATGTTTGGCATAGAGTCTATGAGTCGCTTCCAACAAACA
Organism: uncultured Candidatus Bathyarchaeia archaeon; assembly: GCA_964654925.1. GTDB lineage: Archaea > Thermoproteota > Bathyarchaeia > Bathyarchaeales > Bathycorpusculaceae > DRVV01. Next base: position 3,381 of record CAZZKO010000075.1, on the reverse strand, counting down.
TAGTATTCAAGGGTGAAGAGGAGTTAAACTCTTTCATAATACGCCTGGCCTACTTAGCCGGCAAGAACATATCAATAGCCTCTCCAATTTTAGATGCCTCCCTGCCCGACGGTAGCCGTGTACAATTAACTTACGGTAGCGAGGTTACTGGAAGGGGTTCAACGTTTACAATTCGCCGCTTTAGATTAGATCCGCTTACCATCTCTGACCTTATAGCCCTCAACACCCTTTCATCAGAAATGGCTGCATACTTATGGTATATAATTGAAAACCGTGCCTCAGTGCTTGTGGCTGGAGATATAGCATGCGGGAAAACAACCATGCTTAACTGTCTTTCCATGTTTATTAAACCGGAAATGAAGATGGTTAGTGTGGAAGATGCCCAAGAGCTTAACCTGCCTACATCTGGAATGGAAGCCAATGGCTTGTATTCAACAATATAGGGCTATTACGCTTATCGATTTTGCCCGGTTTCCTTTGCATTTTCTCCATACCCATACATAACAAGTGGCCAACATTTTTAATTTTAGAAACCCATTAATAAGCTTATGTTATTCCAACTATATAGTTAAGAAAAGTTTTAAAATGGGCTTTCCCGTGTAGAAAGCGTAAGAGGGTCAAGTCTGACCAGAGGAACAAAAAGACTTGTACACTGTCCGAGATGCGGTTTCACCTTTGACATATCATATGGAAGGGCTTTTGCATGTTCCGGTTGTCCATCAACCGTACAGTGTGGATATGCGAAATGCCCAAAATGTCAGCAAGAGTTCCCCCTAAAGTAATTTCCATGCTAATTCCCTCACTTTCAGGTGTAATGCGAAAAAGTTATTGATATAAAGGGGCAAAAGTAATGCTGAGGCTCTTTAATGGCTGATCGTCCAAGATTCGGTCCAGCAGGTATTCCACAGTCATTCCGGGAGAAAAAGGCTTCTTTAATGGATGTTCCAAGGCTTCTGCGGGATGAGGGTCTCGATGCTTTCGAATATCAAGCCGTGCGATGGGGTGAAAAACCTCAAATGAAGCGCGAAGATGCTGAAAAATTCGGATTAAAAGCTAGGGAAAACGATGTTATACTCAGCCTCCATGGCTCTTACTTTATAAACTTTTGCGGAAATCGCGAAACCGTTGAGGCAAGCAAGAAGCGTATAATTGCATGCGCTACAGCCGCCCAGTGGATGGGCGCCCAAGTTGTGGTTTTCCATGTTGGTTATTATGGAGGAAAGACGCCTAAACAGGTTTATAACGAATGCCTAAAGACATTAAAAGATGTTACAGAAACACTAGAATCTCTCGGCATAGATGTAAAGCTGGGACTGGAAACTACTGGAAAGCCATCCCAATTTGGCACGCTTGAGGAAATTTTGGGGGTATGCGAACAAATAGGGCAAACGCAGCCTGTAATAGATTGGGCTCACTTGCATGCAAGGGATGGAGGACGCTTTAAAACGGCCGGAGATTTTCGAAAGGTTGTAGAAGAAATCGAGAGGCGTTTAGGATTAGAAGTCGTAAAGAATATGCATTGCCACTTCACTAAGGTTGAATTCACCGAGAAGGGTGAAAAACGCCACCATACTTTGGATGAGGAACCATATGGTCCAGACTTTTCAGCCCTTGCAAAGGTTATAGCCGAATTCAAACTTAATCCGGTAATAATAAGCGAAAGCCCCATCTTAGACTTGGACGCAATAAAAATGCGCGATATCCTCATGAAAGAGCTTAAAGGATAAATCCTGAATTTTGGCACGATATCTTTTTCTATAAAGCCGTATGCCTTCATATAGGTGTCCCTTCTGATTCAGCTAAGAGGATTCCAAAAGCTCACACCAATCGAGACGGCATTGCAAATTCTTTTCGACAATTGGGAAATACCGCCCTTAAGGACTGAAACGGTGCCCATTTATGAGGCCTTAAACAGGGTTTTGGCCGTTGACGTTATAGCTGAGGAAGACCTGCCAAAATTTGATCGATCTGCGGTGGACGGATATGCTGTAAAGGCTGAAGATACTTTTTATGCCTCCCAGTTCAAACCCAAAACCCTTAGACTTACAGAGGCAGATGAAATTAAAGACGGCGAGGCGAAAAGGGTTTGGACGGGAAACCCCCTGCCAAGAGGCGCCAATGCTGTCTTAATGCTTGAAAACACGAAACGTCTAGACAACTCTATAGAAGTTTGGAATCCGGTAACCCCTGGGGAAAACGTTTCAAAAAAGGGCGAGGATGTTGCTAAAGGTGAAGTAGCCGTAAAAGCTCGAACAAGGCTAAAGCCCCATCATCTAGGATTAATAGCGGCTCTAGGCATAGGTAAAGTAAAAGTTTTTGTGAAACCAAAAGTGGCAATCCTGGCCACGGGAAGCGAGCTTGTGGAATTAGCGCAAAAACCAGGAGAAGGCCAAATTTTCGAGATAAATAGACTCGTTTTGTCTTCCATGTGCCGCGAACTCCAAGCTGACCCCATAGACTTAGGCATAGTGGAAGACAATGTTGAGGAAATTTCTAATAGAATCATGTCAGGCTTAGAAAAAGCTGACCTCATCATAACAACTGGCGGAACAAGTGTCGGCGCTCCAGACCTAGTCCCAGCAGCTATAAAGAAACTTGAAAATCCGGGCATAATAGTTCATGGAATTGCAATGCGGCCAGCTATGCCGACAGCCCTGGCAATTGTGCGGAACAAGCCAATAATAGTTCTTTCAGGCAACCCCGTGGCAGCCATGTTTGGCTTTGAAGTCTTTGCCAGACCCATAATTCTCAAACTGCAGGGCCTGGATAAGGAACCAAGACCAATAGTCACCGCAAGGTTAACCCGAAAAATATCCACAGCCTTGGGCAGGAAAACGTTTGTACGTGTTAAAGTTTTCCAGCGTGGCGACGAGTTCTTCGCGGAGCCCATTAGCTCCAGAGGTTCTGGCGTAATATCTACAATGGTTAGGGCAAATGGCTATGTTATTGTCCCTGAAAATCGTGAGGGTTTGCAAGAGGGAGAGATTGTTAAAGTGCATCTTTTTGATACCTTCGAAGCGGGGGACTAAAATTGTTCAGAGAACTCTTAACCTTAGAAGAAGCGAAACAGCTGGTGCGGCAACACTTTAGGATAAGCCCTTTAGGCGTTGAAGAGGTATCGCTGCTAGAAGCCCCTAACAGAGTTTTGGCTGAAAACGTTGTTGCGATGCTTGACATACCACCCTTCGATCGCTCTACAGTGGATGGATATGCCGTTAGGGCTGAGGATACTTTTGGAGCCGAAGAAAATAACCCGGTAAAACTCAAGTTATTGGGAGTTGTGAACGTTGGAGAGATTCCTAGATTGAAAGTGGAACGTGGGACAGCTGTGGAAATAATGACTGGGGCCCCGATACCTGAAGGTGCAGATGCCGTAGTAAT
>CAZZKO010000074.1:0-1606 GCA_964654925.1 uncultured Candidatus Bathyarchaeia archaeon | reverse complement strand
AATCCTTTTCGCCAATTATAGCTACGGCTGGAACTTTATCGACGCCATATTCTTTAGCCTTGGCTGAATCTGCAAGGAGATCATAAACCTCCATTTTTATTTTGCCACTTAGGGACACCAGTTCCTCTACAAGGTTTCTGGCATGCATGCAGTATGGGCATTCAATCTGCCGGGTAAAAACTACCAGCCTAACTGGGTTCATCAGCTTCTCGTTTAACTCTTCAGCTATGTGCCTTTTATGAGTCTCAGGTATGAGACCCAGCTTGAAGCCTCCCTTTCTCACCTTTTTATTTTAATCTCGATCTCTTTCCAATCTTCCTTAACGCCCTTAAGGGTTGCCACTGCACCTACTATAGCGCCGCCTAAGATTTTAGTCACAAACTCATTTAGTCCAATCTCTTTTCCATCAACGATTAACCTTACATCCATAAGGCATCACCGAAGATAAATTTGGATATAATTATTTATGTAAAGGTTTTCTATATGACTCCATGCATTAATGATCATTTTTGTTCATAAAAGCTTAAATATAGGCATTTATGCATTTAATGTGCATGATAGGGCGGATACAAATGAGGGACTACCTTTGGCTCATTAGAGACCGTTAAAATTCAGCCTAAACTTGTCAAACTCAATTTTAGATTAACCCCGCTGGAAATTTTCACGAGGTTGTACGAACGCTTTGAATATGCATATATTCTTGAATCCGTTGAGGGGCCGGAAAAACTCGCTGAATACTCCTTCATAGGCTTTGACCCTCAACTCCACTTAACCATAAAGGATGGAATGGCAGAAGTTTACATTCCCTCCGAGAAGGACAACGCCACAACTGTCGAAACCAGCGACCCTCTATCCATTGTAAGGGCTATTGTCGGCGACGGATGGACGCTGGGAGGCTTTAGGCTTTCAGGAGGGGCTGTGGGCTACATATCCTACGACGCGGTGAGGTACTGGGAGGAACTGCCTAAGATAGCCATCGACGATCTTGGATTTCCAGACTTGGAGATGGGAATATTCAATGATGGCATGGTCTTCAACCATAGAACAGGAGAGGCCTTCTATTATTACACGCGCGAAAACAGGCTTAATGAAGTCTTAGAAATGGTTGATATTGAGCATGAAACGGGGAGTTTCCGCTATTCCAAGCCTGAAAGCAACTTAGGGAAAGAGGAATTTGAGGATATTGTTTTAAAAGCCAAGGAGTATATAGCCTCGGGCGACATCTTCCAGGTTGTGCTTTCAAAGCGCTACATGCTCAGCTTTGGCGGAAGCCTCATCCCATTCTACAAGGCGCTTCGCATGATAAACCCGTCACCCTACATGTACTACCTAAAGATGGGAAAGCGTCAAATAGTTGGCTCCAGCCCGGAAATGCTTGTCCGAGTCGAAGGAAGAACTGTGGAAACTTTTCCAATAGCTGGAACAAGGCCCAGAACGGGAGACCCGGATAAGGACAGGGTTCTAGCTGAGGAGTTAACAAGTGATCCCAAAGAATGTGCAGAGCATGTTATGCTTGTAGATCTAGCCAGAAACGACCTTGGAAGGGTTTCAGAGTTCGGAAGCGTTAAGGTGCCGGAGTTTATGAGGGTTTACAGTTACAGCCACG
>CAZZKO010000073.1:0-1985 GCA_964654925.1 uncultured Candidatus Bathyarchaeia archaeon | reverse complement strand
TTTTTTGAAGCTGCTGAAAAGTTTCCTACGCCTGGGAGTATTAGGGCATCGACTTCTTTAGTTTCTATTCTTGAAGTGTTGATTTTAGTCTTGAAGCCCACTTTTTCCATGGCGCATTTTATGCTGAATAGGTTTCCCACTCCATAGTCAACAATAAAAACGCTGGGAAACTACATCACCCCCTTCGAGCTTGGCGTCCCTTTCCTTCTAGGGTCTACAGCCACCGCCTGTTTCAAGGCGAGGGCTAAGGCTTTAATGGCTGCCTCTGCTTTGTGGTGGTCATTATTGCCGTAATCAACCCGCACGTGAATGTTTGATTGAGAAGAGAATGCTAGAGTTTCAAAGAAATGTTGTATATCCTCGCATGGCATGTCCTCAATTTTCTTGCCCTTTAGTTTTAGGTCAATTTTGGCATAGGGGCGCCTTACAAGGTCTACTGCTGCGAAGGCTAGGGAGCAGTCCATAGGCACTGCGGCGAATCCGAACCTCGTTATTCCTTCGCAGTCGCCTAATGCCTTCCTAATCGCCTCGCCTAGGCATATGGCAACATCCTCAACTATGTGATGTTTAAGATCTCCTGCAACCTTTGCTGTAATGTCGATTAAGCTGTGGGATGCCAAAGATGTTATTAAATGGTTTAAAAATTCTATTTCTGTGTGCACTTCCGCCTTTCCAACGGAGTCAAGGTTCACTTTCACGTAGACTTCGGTTTCTTTAGTCTTTCTTGAAACTTCAGCCTCTCTCACTTGAGCTCCCTCATCTTGTTTCACATATATCCCTTAAAGCTTGAACTAATCTAACGTTCATTTCAGGTAGACCTACCGTGGCTCTAAAGCAGTTTTCAAGACTTAAAAGAGCGCCTAAATTCTTAATAATTATCCCCCTTTGAAGTAGTTCACGGTAAACTTGTGTTGAGGGCTTGTCCGTATGAAATAGCACAAAATTTGTTTCAGATTTGAAGGCTCTAACTCCTTCAATGGTGTTTAAAGCCTCAATCAGCTTGTCTCTTTCAATCCTTAGCCGTTTAATGGCATTTTCTACAATTTCCAATTTTTCCAAAATTTTTGCGCCGACGCGCAGTGCAACTGTGTTAACAGCGTAGGGTAACCCGACATTTCTCGAAAGCGTTTCGGCAACTTCAGCGTCAGCTATGCAGTATCCTAGCCTAAGACCCGCCAAACCGAAGGCTTTCGAAAAAGTCCTCAATACTATCAGGTTATCAAAGTCTTCGGTCAAGTGTATAACCGAAGATCCGGCGAATTCAACATATGCCTCATCTAAAACAACCATGCCGTCTTCAAAAGCGCTCAGCAGATGCTTTATTTCCTCTGTTTTGAACTGGTTTGCCGTGGGATTGTTAGGCGAGCATAAGAAAAGCACCCTTGTTTTTGGGGTTACTTTGGATAAAATTGCATCAACATTCAGTGAAAAATCTGCATTGAGAGGCACCTCGATAAGTTCTGCCCTCTGCATCTTAACGGCGTGTCTATACATGGAGAAAGTGGGGGTGATGGTGACGGCCATCTCACCCGCTTCAAGAAACAACCGTGCAATTCTTTCCATTAATTCGTCGCTTCCATTTCCTACTACTATGCGGTCAGCCGGGATTCTTATGTAACTGCTTATTTTTTCGCGGAGTTCCTGATCTTCTTCTTGGGGATATAGCCTGGGATCAAATTCCTCCACGACTTCCATGATGATTTTCAAGAGATCATGTCTAGGGATGAAAAAATTCTCGTTAGAATCTAGCTTCAGAATATCTGATTTCCTTTGGCCAAAACTTCGTTCAACACTTTTCACGCTGTAGCCGAAGATATAGCCTATCCCCTTAACCGCCTCAAGCTTTCTTCTGAACCAGTCGCGATTCTTAATTTTCAACTTTAAGTCTCCCCTCAAGCGCCCTATAGTGATTAGGTAAGCCCTCAGCTTCAGCCAAAATTTTAACGACTTCCAACGCCCCTTGTATTCCTTCCCGTGAGCAACTT
>CAZZKO010000072.1:0-1725 GCA_964654925.1 uncultured Candidatus Bathyarchaeia archaeon | reverse complement strand
GGCTGCCTTGTTTCCGGCTTAAATGATGTCACCGTTGCAGGACGGGTTTTGGCGGTTTTTCCTGCAACTTCATCTGAGACTACTAAGTTTTCCAGTCTGCTTATAGCTGATGGAAGCGGCGTTTTGCGGGTGGTAATGTGGCACGATAAGGCTGAGTTGGTTAATTCAGGTGCAATTCGCGTTGGGCAGATTGTGAGGCTGGTTCACGGATATACCAAGGAGGGACGCTTTGGAAGGGTTGAGCTCCACATGAGTGACAAAGGCACTGTTGAGGTTGATCCTCCCGATTTAGACGCTAAGGATTATCCGACCCTTGTGGACTTATCAACAAAAATAGGCGCCTTGAGCGCCTCATTTAGGAATAAGCGGGTAAACCTTATCGGAAGCGTTAAAGATGTTCTTCCGGCATCCAGTTTTAAGAGACAGGACTCAAGCACTGGAAGGGTTATGCGTTTCATATTGGCTGATGAAACTGGAGAAGTCCCCATTGTAGTTTGGAATAGGAAGGTTGATGAGGCTGAGCCTATCGTTAGGAAAGGCGCCAAAATTTGCATTGTTAACGCTAAGGTTAAAAAGGCGCTGGATGGGAGCTTCGAGATTCATGTAGATTCTGAAACCTACATAGGCCCATATGCAGCTTCAACAATATTCTTGAAAATACGTGAACTTGGTGAGGGTATGGATGGTGTGAGCGTTATGGGGAAAGTTACCGTAAAGCCTATTATCCGTGAAGTTAAAACCTCCCGAAACGAAACTTTAAGGGTTGCGGTCTTCGAGATTGAAGATGAAACTGGGAGAATCTGGGTTTCAGCTTGGAGGAAAAACGCCGAAATAGCGGCTAAGCTTCAATTAGGCGATACTGTAGCTATAGAAAATGCTTATGTGAAAAAGGGGTTCGGAGATCAGCCTGAAATATCCACTAGAAATGCGACAATCTTGAAGGTTATCAAAAGTTTCGGAGACTAAAACTGAACTGTAGGCAAAATTGGCTTATTTTAAGCATGCTAAGCTTTTGTTGAGGCTAGTTCCTCAAGGGTCTTACTTTTTGTTTCTATGCCCAACACCACGGTTATAATTGCCGCCGCAATATGCGCTATGGAAAAGACCGTGAAGGCCCATATTAGCTGGTAGCCGGCAATGGTCATAAGGTAAGTGGTTATTATCGGTGCGATTATACCCGCTAATCGGCCTATGCTTGCAGCAACCCCTGTTCCAAAACCCCTTATCTCTGTAGGATACAGTTCAGGCGTGTACGTGTATAGTCCAGACCATGCTCCAAGGTTGAAGAAGGCTATAAGGGAACTCCAGAATAGAACCTGTGAAGCTTCAACGGCCGTAGCCATTAGTATGCATGAGATTCCCGCTATGAACAAGTAGACTGCTATTATGGGTTTTCTTCCAGCTCTATCCAAGAGTAAAGCGGCGCTGTAGTATCCAGGAACCTGTGCGAGGGTTATTATGAGCGCCCATTGAAGGGATCTAATTTCCCCGAAGCCGAAGGTTGTGACGTAGATGTTTGGCAGGAATATGAAAATTCCATGATAAGTGTACACTAGAACAGCCCACAAGGTCCAAAGCACTATGGTTCTATTAATGTATGCTTTAGAGAAAAGCAGCGTGATGTCCCTTAATGTTCGGCGTTCAAGTTTCATGCTGCTTGCAACTTCTATTTTTTGCTCCTTGCTTATGAGGCCCTTTTCTCTGAGAATTTTTATGGCCTCTTCG
>CAZZKO010000071.1:0-21612 GCA_964654925.1 uncultured Candidatus Bathyarchaeia archaeon | reverse complement strand
GAAGTGTACTCTTGAAGGTTCACAGTTCTAGTGAGTTCCGTAGATCCATCCTCCCAGCTTCTGAATTGCCATGTGGGCTCAAATCTGCTTGGTACATGCTCCTTAGGCAGAGTGATTGTATAGATGCCTACTGGAAGTAGTGCAGAATATGGCGTTCTCTCGACTCTTCCATTTAAAGTGAACTCGACACCAGGAGGCATTGAACTCACGTATAATGTGTGCATTCCCCTCGGCACCACAATAAAGAAGCCTCTAGCGTTTCCCACTTTGACGGAGTAGCTACCCTCCTGTTCAGGGGTCACGGCGAATTCTACGACCACGCTTCCCCCTCCATCGATGCTCATGACTCTCCTCTCAACTCTAGTTCCATTCAGCTCAAGATACAACGTAAAGTTCAGAGGATAGGGTCTTTCATTTGCAACAGTAGCAAACACCTTGACAGACTCTCCGGGCCACACCTCATAAGGCTTTACAACAAGATTTAACACTTTTATTCCATCTGGAAGCTTAGGGGCTTTAACCGTGAATGTGCCTGTAAGGTTACCAATAGCCACTGTATGGTTGCCTTCCGCCTCAGCTATAAATGAAAAGCGGATAGAACCAGATTCTCCGCCTGCGAGGCATACTGTCTTATTCTCCAGAATTATTCCATCTAAGATGAGGAGCACCGTGTAGTTTCCAGCCTCGTCTCCGACATTAACTACATTAACTGAAACGTAAACACTTTCGCCAACCTCCACCTCCCCAGGAAATATCGTCAATCCTTCTAGGATGAACTCGGCTGGCCTAATTGACGACATCCTAATGGTTTCCCTTGCGTTTTCAACGTAGAAGTAGGCGCCAGCAGCTAATGCAACAATTATTACATTAACTATGAGGAGGGCTTGAAGTTTTGTTATGGCTGAGCTGGAGTTATGTGTAAATGTCACGTTGCATCACGTTTATAGCCCTGTTAGGGGCTTGAGATGAATTTGCAGGGGTTAAAATTTAAGACTTTTTGTATTCCTCATATTTTGATCAGAGCTTATTTGGCGATGGTCTTCTCAAGCAATATCCAAATTAATTGTATGTGAAGTGATGGACCTCTCTAAAGCGGACTCAGCACTCAAGATCCCAATCATCCCTTTCAGTGGGGCCAGAGTCGTCACCGTCCGCCGTGTAAAATTAAAACGCTAGACTACGATAAAAGTTTTATAGCCCTGTGAAATTTTGCGTTCGGCTGTCGAAGTTTCGAAAATTTTAAACTTTAGCCATCGGTGGTAAAGCTTAAATTCTGAAAATAATCCACATCATAGGGGCGACGTTTAAGAGTTGGCGGTGAGTTTAAAGAGGGTTTGGCCGGCTTTCGCTATACCAACTCTGATGATGCTTCTTCTTCAACCAACCTTAAGCTTCGGTCAAGAAAGGGTTCTTCGAGTTCTTAATTATAGCGAATACATTGATGGGGAAGTGTTAACCCTCTTTGAGGAAGAGACAGGTATAAAGGTTATTTATGACGAGTATGAATCCACTGAGGAGGCGTGGGCTAAGCTTAAAGTTGGCGGTGCAGGCTACGATGTAGTAATAATGGCTTATACCCACATAAAACTGGCGATAGATCAGGGCTTGGTTCGGAAATTGGATAAGACACGCTTACCCAACATTGTAAACCTCGATCCTGAAATGAGCGTCAATCCGGCGAGGTTATCAGGAGAAAAGGAGCTGTAGCCGAAGCCGCCGCACGAGCAGGAGCCGTTATAGGAGACGCCGCCCCAGAGGCTATTGAAGACTGGGGGAGAATAGGACGCATATTGAGCATGGTATCAAATATCAGAGATGAGTTTGTAGACATGTTCGAAGCCGATGAGTTAACTAACAGAAGAGACAATGAATGTTTACCTCTGCCAATACTTTATGCCATGCACGACCCAAGAGCAAAGAAGAAAATAACACGCTTGCTTAAAAAAGATGAACTGACCGACGATGATGTCGCTAAAGTGGTTGATGTCGTGTTAAACGTAGATGAGATTCGGCGACTTAAATCTGAAATGCACAACCTTATAGAACAAGTAAGCGCCATATTAGATAAGTATAAAAGTTGTACAAAAGCTACAATATTAAAAAAGTATTAGTTCAAGCAGAAATAAACTTCTAGATGTAGTCGGCTATATCCACCAAGGTCCCCAAAGTCTAACAGGTTTATTTTTAACTTTCATCCCCCTTCTCCCCTACTGTAGTAGTGTTGAACACTTATAATTAAAATTTTTCTCAATTATGAGCGTTAAAGATTAAAGCTACTTATTTCCAACACCGAACCTTTATCTTGAATCATGCTTAACAAGATTTATGGCGACTGTAAAATGCATAGGCCACTTTTAAAAATAGGCATTTCTCCAAAAATTGTATTGGGAAATATCATCACGATTGTCAATGGGGTTGTCTGGCACTATTATGCTTCGGCCATCCTAAAAAAGGCCATTGACGAGATATTTCCAGACTATAATACTTAAGTTTATTTTTTATTGCATACTGTTTTTAAGTACAGCCATTTCGTTAATGATTAGCGCTTTACATTTGAGTAAGTTGACTAACCACAAATTTTTCCTTACAATTTGGATATTATTCGGAGTTTTTACCTCTTTCACGCTTGTGATATTGAAAAATCCAACAACATTTTACATCACTTTCACCCTATCTTTAGTAGGCGCGTCTTTCGGGCTGGTATTACCTGAATTTATGGCTCTTTTTGCAGATACAACAAAAGATGAAAACCGTGCTAGGCTTAGCTCAGTAATATTGCTTTTGATCTTTGCATTAATACTTGCTTTTGGACTTTTAATGTCAGCCAACATACTTTTGGATGCTCTGATACTAGCAATCTGGAGACTAAGTGGTTTGATAGGCATTCCTTTATTTGAAGATTCTTTAAAACATAAAGAGACGCGGAGAAAACCATCGACAGTTTCGCCTTTAAAAAACCGCGCGGTACTCCTCTATCTTATCCCATGGTACACATTTTCCTTAGTTAATTATTTGAGTTGGTCTATATGCAGCAGAATTTACGGGGAGGACTTCATAAGCTCCTCAGTTCTTCTAAGTGGCATTATCTCCGGGATTTTTGCTATTATAGCAGGATTTCTAGCGGATAGTATTGGGCGAAAGCGCACCCTTATAGCGGGATTTATATCCTTCGGCATTGGATATGCTGTGCTTGGGATAAATCCTTTTAGCATACAGGCGTGGTATTTGTATACAGTTCTCGATGGGATCTCATGGGGGATATTAGGCGTAATTTTTTATTTACGATATGGGGTGATCTCTCAGATGGAAAATCAAGTGAGGAGTATTATGCCGTTGGTTTTTGCCTTACGTGATTTCCGGTTTTCTACGAGTGACGTTAGGTCCTTTTATAGCAGAGGTTGTGCCTTCATATGCCATTCTCTCTTTTGCCGCGTTCTTCTTGTTTTTGGCTATTTTCCCTTTGATGTATGCTCCTGAAACTTTGCCTGAAAACGTGTTCCGGGAGAGGAAGCTTAGAGGCTATATTGAGAAGGCCAAAAGGATTAGGGAAAAATTTACATAGCCTTGCTTTTTTCTCCCCCTTTAGAGGGGGATTGAAGGCGGGGCTGGCTTGTTTTTCCATTTGTTTTTGACCACTGAGTGCAATTTAAAGTGCCGTTACTGCTATGGTGAGGCTGTAGAGGATACTTTCGGAGATTTTAGCTTTAATGTGGATTATGGGCTTCCAAGGCGAATATCCTACAGCCTTGAGGATTTGAGAAGGTTCTGCAGTTTAGATTCTGATTGTGTTATCATATTTTATGGCGGGGAGCCCCTGTTATGTATCGAGGATATGAAAAGGATTATGGATTATGTGCCCGCCAAGCATTTCATTATCCAGACCAACGGGATATTTTTGGATCAATTAGATTCTGAATACCTTAATCGACTTTCGGCTATTCTTGTTTCCATTGACGGAGACGAGGAGTTAACGGATTTTTACCGTGGAAAGGGTGTTTTCCGAAAGGTTATCGATAATCTGAAGCTGATAAGGCGCAGGGGATTTGGCGGCGAGATTATTGCCAGAATGACTGTTATGGAGCATACTGATATTTACAGGCAGGTTTTGTGGCTTCTGGATAATGATGAGTTCAGCTTTAATTCTGTACACTGGCAACTTAATGCGGGATTTTGGAGCCTCGATTATGAGAGAAGAAACTTCAAAGAGTGGGGCATGGAAAGCTACAACCCTGGGATATGCCGCCTAGTGAAGCACTGGGTAGACACCATGGAAAAGCGTGGCGTTGTGTTGAGACTCTATCCATTCCTAGGCGTGGCGCAATCCCTACTACTGGGAGAGGAAAAAACTCCATTACGCTGCGGAGCTGGCTGGATAAATTATGCCATACAAACAGACGGCACGATAATACCTTGTCCAAGCATGTGGGGCATGAAGGACTACTACATGGGACATATAAGCACCACAAATCCATCGAATCTTAAGAAGACCTATGTTGGCGAGCCGTGTACAAGCTGCAGGATTTATGGTGCATGTGGAGGAAGATGCCTTTATGCCAACATAACAAAACGATGGAACAGTGAAGCCTACAGCCAAGTATGCAAAACTGTGGAAAACATGATAAACGCGATACAAGAGGAAATTCCAAAAATTAATGCGTTGATAAAGACCGGAAGAATAAGAATGGAAGACTTTAACTACATGAAATACAATGGATGCGAAATCATCCCATAAGTTTTATTGCATCCATTATACGGCTACTTCCTTTTCCGAAATAATATTAACCGCAACCTTGACAGTGTTGTCGTCAATATTCTCCGTTGAGGTCACCCTTATTTTCAGGGTTATCCTTCCTTTGATTTTTATGAATGTGGGCAGCTAATGTTGAGGTCAAGTCTTTTAAATCGAGGAGAATGAGGATGACTCCGCTTATGTTCTGGGCGGCGCTTGTCCTCTTCCAGTCTAAGAATACAGCGGGTCCATCTCCAACAATCATTGAAATCACCATTAGTAAGGCAGCAATTAAAATGGATAGGAACCCAACAAAGTAGTGGTGAATTCTCACGCCGTGGAAGCGGAACTTAATTTTTACGCTTCGCGAAACCATAACATTGTATAAAATGAAAATTATTAATGGAAAGAACGGAATCCAAAGCGGGAGGCTAAAACTGAATCCTACCTGAAACGTGTTGATGAGGTTTCCCTGCCAGTAAATCATCATTGAGCCTTGAGATATGCATATCCAGAGAAAAAAGCCATCTAAAACCCGATTAAGGGCTATGCATACAAAGGCGAAGATGGGAAGGAAGAAAAAACGATTAAAAGTTTCCTTTTTTCTTTCTCAAAAATCATATTCTAACAATCCAAAAGCTAGAACGGCAGGCTTAAATCTTAACAATATTCTAACATCCAAATGAGTTTTATATCTTGTAAATATATATCTTGCGTCATAGATTATAAATTTCTGTCGTACTCGTTAATCTTAAGAGATTGCGAAAGATGGCATGTAACGTTAAATTCCTAGCGTTTTGGTTAAGTGGGTTATTGTTGCCGCAAAGATTATTGCGGGCAGCATGTTTGCAACCTTTATCTTCCTGATTTCTAGCAAGTTTATTGCTAGGCCTATTAGGATTACGCCTCCCGCCGCGCTTACCTCGTTTATTATAACTTCCGTGAATAATTTCTTTGCCTGTGAAGCCAGCAATGTTATTCCGCCCTGATATAGGAGTATGGGTATGGCTGAAAATAGAACGCCTATTCCCAGGGCTGAGGCTAAGGATATAGAAGCAAAGCCATCCATCATGGATTTAGCATATAAAATTGTTGGGTCGCCTCTTATACCATCTTCTATCGAGCCTATGATGGCCATTGAACCCGTGCAGAACAGCAAAGAAGCAGGCAGAAAGCCTTCAACAAATCCATCATCGCCTCGGCCGAGTCTAGCCTTTATGGCGTTTCCGAACCTTTCCATGTGGCCTTCAATGTCCATGGCTTCGCCTAAAACGGCGCCAAGAAGCATGCTGAAAAATAGAACAGGAATATTCTCTGTTTTAAAGGCCCATTTGCACGCCAAGGAATAAGGTTACAAGCCAATAGCTTGAAAAACAACACGTTTAAACTTCTCAGGCAGTCTACCCCTTAGAATTAACCCCAGCACACTGCCGGCTACAACAGCAATAACATTAACAATTGTTCCAAGCATAACCAGAAATAATCAGCCTATCCATTGAAAAGGTTTTGCTTATATTATGCCAATATAAAGATAAGCTAACTTGGACATGTGGTAGCACGTTATGATAGTTAGGGAGGTTAAGGTCAAAAGCATTCTGTCAAAGTCCAAGGTTTTTGACTACGTAATTAACCCTTACATAGGATGTGGGCACGGATGCCTATATTGCTATGCCCGCTACATAAAAAAGTTTACAGGACACATGGAACCATGGGGAGAATTTGTAGATGTCAAAATTAATGCCGTGAAGCTTCTAAGACGTGAGGTTGGAAGCAAGAGAATCGGCACTATTTGGATTAGCGGCTTGTGTGATCCATATCAGCCCCTTGAGAGGGAATATCGGATAACCAGGGGTTGTTTAGAGGCTCTGTTAAAGCGTGGGTGGCCCGTTAGCATCCAGACAAAATCAACCCTTGTTCTTGAGGATGCGGATTTGATTGGAAAATACGGGAATGTTGAAGTTATCTTCACAATAACAACAGCTGATGATGAAATTAGGAAAATATTCGAGCCAAGGGCACCTACGATACAAGAGAGGATAAGCGCCCTCGACAAGCTCCATTCTATGGGAATAAGGACGGCGGTGATGATTGCGCCCATACTCCCCAAAGCAGAGGGGCTCATAAAAGAGATCCGCGGGAAAACTGATTGGGTGATCATTGATAGGCTAAATTACCACTATGCTGACTGGGTGTACAGGAAATATGGACTCGAGTATGCCATGACGGACAGGTTCTTCGAGGAAAAGAAGAAAGAGCTTATAAAAATCCTCAATAAAGAGGGAATACCGTACGAGCTTGAATTCTAAAACCTTCACGTTAAATGCAAATCCTTAAGTGTAGACGGAATAAATAATTGTCATAGACTTCCTTTCGGGATATAATTAAGATGATAGTGGTATACATTGATGGGTTAGCTGAGCCAACTAATCCGGGAATCGGCAGTTATGGCTACGTTATTTATCATGACGGAATCAAAGTTAAAGAGGATGGTAAATTTATAGGCGAATATGTCTCAAACAACATGGCGGAATATTCCGCCCTATGCGAAGCTCTAAAGACGCTTTTAGAGATGGGGCTGCAACATGAGCCAGTCACAGTGCGAAGTGACAGTAAACTGCTTGTGAACCAAATGCTTGGAAAATGGAGAATTCACGAGGGATTATACGTTGAAAAGTATAAGGAAGCCGTAAAATTGGTTGCAAAATTTCCAAAAATAAACTTTGAATGGATTCCAAGGGAGCAAAATAAAGAAGCCGACAGTCTCAGCCGGAAAGCATACATGGAATATCAGAAACAAAAGTGGAAAAAAATTGGAAATTAGCCGAGAATTGTCTCTATGGCTTTCAAATCACATTCATGAGGCATCGGTATGCCAGTAACCTTTGAAGCCCTTTCGGTTAGCGCCATCAAGTCATCTCTGCTTATCAGGTTTAGCTTGAATTTCCTTGAACCGGCAAGTAGCTGCTGTAGACTTACACGGATTTTGTCGTATAGATAGCCATATAGCCCAACAGCGCCCCACGGTATCTCGCCAAATCTATCGCCATATTTGGTTCTCAATTCCACAGTGCAGCGGAAGAACTTTTCAGGGGTGTCGCCGTATTCTTGGGCGAACCTGGCGGGAAGTTTACCCTGCTTAGCTAGCTCCACAAAATAGTTTGCCTTCATAACAGCCGTAAGGGGTGAACGGCCCATAACCACAGCCTTGACTATCGGGCCATTGCCGAAGTTGCTGAGGGCTATAGCCTTATAGATCTGGGTTTCATCTATGAATCCCCCAGCCATAACAATGTCGGGAACATACCTGCCCTTCTTTTGGAGAAGTTGGACGCACTTAAGAACGATGACTTCAAGGTATACCGTCGGTATGCCCATTTCATCCATCATGGGCACAGGGCTCATTCCTGTCCCGCCGCCTGCGCCATCAAAGGTTACGTAATCAAATCTAGCCTCAGATGCAACCTTCAAGGTAAATGCAACATCAGCCGGTCTATACGCGCCAGTCTTGAGGGAAACCTTCTTTGCACCCTGTTTTCTCAGCCACTCAACGTCCTCAATGGTATCCTTCTCCGTGGGCATTCCGACACGGCTGTGCCTCTCAAAGGAGTCGAAAAGCTTCTGCTTAAATGCTTCTTGAACTTCAGGATCCTCAGGATCTGGAATCACAACGTAGCCCCTCTTCTTCAGCCGTATAGCCCTCTGTAAATCTCGCACCCGAATTTCTCCGCCTATAGCCTTTGCCCCTTGCCCCCATTTCCGCTCAATGCAGTTCACTTCAAGTTTTGAAATAGCATAAACATCCACTCCCAGTCTTTGATCCTCAACGTTAGTCTGCACTATTATGTCGCCGTACTTTCCATCCCAGAATTTTCTGAAAGTATTAACTCTACGCTCCAACTCCTTAGAATAGGTGACTTTCCCATTGGTTATCTGAGATTCAGGATCAACACCGCAAACATTCTCGCCCACAATTATGCCAATTCCGGAAATGGCAGCTCCAACGGCTAGACCATCCCAATTTAACCTAGCCACATCCGTTGAGCCATAGGCACCGATTAGAACTGGCAGTTTTAACGGTATTCCGCCGACAACGGTTTCCGTTGAAGCTGCAGGGAAAATAGCCTTGTCGGGATCTGGATCGATTCCCTCTGCCCCACGAAGGGTCGCGTGAATGTTAAAATGGGACCAATCAAGGCCAAAATCCTTTAAGGCGCCAGCTGTACTGTAGCCGAAGTATTTCGGGATCGGGTATATGGCCTCCCTACCGCGAAACGCTGCAAGGCTTATTTGGCATAAGACTGGACAATCGTATAGGCATATGGGACACATGCCGCTTATGCTGCTGGTATCCTTCACCCTCGTCATGGTACCTGTAGTGGATTTTCCATCCAGGTATGAAGAATTTTGAAGCACTCTCTCCGTCAAACCCTTAATCCCCCTAAGGGAATAAGTTACTTCATCCCTAGTTATAACAATATAAGTTTTTCGACAAATCCCAGGAACCACGAAACAAAATGACCGTTGCCCTCGTAGAACTTTCAAAACCTTAATCGATTATTATGACCTTGATGGGGCAACTAGAAGTAAAACATGCTTGTTAATGGCGCAACCTTTGAATATAAATATGTTTTTATAATGGGCCGTAAATGCAGGGAAGGTCTTCAGCTTGAATGTTGCCATTTCGTGGAGCGGAGGCAAAGACTCCTGTTTAGCATACTTGAAGGCTGTTCAGCTAGGCTTCAGTATAAGCTGCATCGTAACGTTTCTATGGGAAGAGCCGTCCCTTGCGCATCCCCTGAGCATAATTGAGCTTCAAGCAAAAGCAGGCAGGATCAGGCTTTATAAGGCTAGAGTGGGGGAACCATATTTTGAACAGTATAGACAGGCGATAAGAGAGCTCTTAAAAGAGACCAGCATAGAAGCCATCGTGGTCGGCGACATTGCGCCTTTGGACGCTTTCCATGGAAGCTGGATGGAAAACGTTTGTCAAGGGCTGGGAATACGCGTCCTGAAGCCCCTCTGGGGAATGGAAAGGCGCAAGCTACTTGAGGATCTTATATCCAGCCATTGTAGGGTTGTCTTTTCCTGCGTTAAGAAGCCATGGTTCAGCGAGAGCTGGGTGGGCCGCGAGTTAAATTGGGAAAGCTTAAGCGAGCTGGAAAAATTAAGCCGAGAACATGGTATAGATTTATGCGGAGAAAACGGAGAATATCACACATTGGTGTTGGACGCTCCATTCTTCAAGGAAACCATTAAAATCCCCAGGTATAGTATAGATAGCCGCAATGGAAGCTTTTACATAAGGGTGGAGGAAGCTTTTCTAGAACAAAAAGTGGTTAAGGGGTGAAAATTTGAGCGAGGAGGAAATATGCATTAAATTAAGAGAGTTGGTAGAAAGGATTGCGCAGCGAAACCTTGCTGAAGGTATCCTTCTTTCAGGAGGCCTAGACACAAGCATCCTCGCAGCAGTAGCCTCAAAATACATTCGCTTAAAGGCCTTTACATGTGCTTTTCAAGGAACTACGGCGCCGGATGTTGAGCATGCAACGCTTGTGGCCGACAGATTGAGAATCAGCCATTATATCCACTATTTTGACGATGAAGAATTGTATGAGGCTGCAAGGTTCGTCATTAAAACTCTGCGGGTGTTTGATCCGATGGAGGTTAGAAACAGCTCCACAATCTACATTGGACTGAAGCTTGCAAAGGACAACGGTGTCAAAAGCATTATGACCGGTGATGCCCTTGACGAGCTTATGGCTGGATATCCTTGGCTCTTTAAATATGAAGACAAATGTTTGGAGGTTGAGCTTAGAAAGATATGGAAATCAATGACTTTCTCATCTATCCCCATAGGGAAAGCCGTGGGAGTTGATGTTAAAACACCATACCTTGATCCTGAATTTATGGAATTTGCCATGAAACTTGATTTAGGGTATAAGATCCGCGAGGAAAATGGCCAAAAATGGGGTAAATGGATAATGCGCAAAGCTTTCGAAGACATACTACCAGGAAAAATAGTATGGAGGAGGAAGGATCCAATTGAGGTTGGCTCAGGAACAACAATTCTGCCAAACTACTTTAAATCCAAGATCAGCGACGAAGAGTTCGAAAGTAAGCGGCTTAAATATCTGAAAGAAGACGGGGTTACGCTAAGGGATAAAGAACAACTGTTCTATTACGAGATATATAGAGCAGAAGTGGGTGTCCCGGGGTCAAAGAAGCCCAGGGGCAAGAAGTGTCCCCAGTGCAACTCGGGAATCCCTGAAAACACAAATTTCTGCAGAACCTGTGGAGCATATCCCGTTTGAACCAAAGCAAAGGAGGTAAAAAGGAAGATGGCTTGTGGATATTCTTCTATAATTCCGCCTATTGATTGCCATAAAGTAGAAAAGAGAATATGCAGCTTCATTAAGGACACCGTCAAAAGCGCCGGTGCGAAGGGTGCAGTTGTAGGTCTTAGCGGCGGTTTAGACTCCTCTGTGACCGCTTACCTGCTCGCAAAGTCTATAGGATCTGCAAACGTCAAGGCTCTAATAATGCCAGATTCTAGAATAACTCCTAAAAGCGACACTAACGATGCCCGGGCTGTGGCAGGAGAGTTAGGCATAGAATCCCGAGAGGTGGACATCGCAACTATATGCGACGCCATAATAAAAAGCCATCCATACAGATCGGAGGATCACATCACCGCTGCTGGCAATGTTAGGGCAAGGGTTAGGATGATCCTACTTTACTATCTGGCAAACACGACGAACATGCTTGTATGCGGGACAAGCGACAAATCCGAGATCATGATAGGATACTTCACCAAGTACGGTGATGGGGGAGCAGATTTCCTACCAATCGGAGACCTGTATAAGACAGATGTTAGGCGCCTAGCCCGTCACCTAGGCGTGCCAGAGAGAATAGCGTCAAAGCCAAGTAGCCCCAGATTATGGCCTGGGCAAACGGCAGAGGGGGAGCTAGGCCTGAGCTATGAAATTATAGATTGCATACTTTACCTTGTATATGAAAGAAACCTAAGCGCTGAGGAAACAGCTGTTAAACTAAACCTTAAAACAGAAACCGTGAATGCCATAATAAGGAGGGTTGAAGGTTCAAAGCATAAGAGAAGCACCCCTCCATTTCCGGCACTATCGCATTTCAGGGTCATAAGTGACAATTTATCGAGCTAGCAGCATCCCAGACCGGGAGAAGAACAGCAGTATTTGGATTTTTGCCGAAGGAAAGAACCGTATGTCCATTAAAACTTCTGGGAGAATGTTTCAAGGAAAATTTATAGCCAGACTTACCCGTTTTTCAGCACACGTGCAACTTAACGGAAAAATGGCTGCATGCTTTCTTCCAAATCCCGGAAGACTAGAAGATCTTCTGGTTCCAGGAGTCACCGTTATATTGAAAGAAATGGCAAAAAGCGGAAGGAAAACAAGCTATGACATTATAGGAGTGTGCCACAGCGGCCAAATTGTTTCTGTGGATTCGCGTCTTCCAAATAAACTTGTCTTCGAGGCCATTAGAAATGGAAAACTTCCCGAGTTCGTCGGGTATCCATTTATCAAAAGGGAACCAGTTTACAACCATACACGTTTTGACTTTCTCCTCGCGGAAAATGGAACAAAATGTTTTCTTGAAGTTAAGTCTTGCACCCTTGTAATTGACGGTGTAGCAATGTTTCCGGACGCACCGACAAAGAGGGGGGCTAAACATATGATTGAGCTGACCAAAGCAAAAGGAGAAGGATATCGAGCCTCCGTGCTTTTCATTATACAAAGGACTGATGCCAAGGTTTTTATGCCAAACGATGAAATGGACCCGGTCTTCGGCAAAGCCCTTAGATATGCGGCAAAAAGCGGAGTTGAAGTCTATGCCTACTCTGCAGGGCTCTACGAAGACAAGCTGATGCTAGGTGATAAAGTTAAGGTTATTTTATGAAGCATGATCGCCGAAATTTACATAAATTAACAATTAATCCATTATTAAGCGAAAAGGAAATTATAAAAACCAGAAACTATTATGACATATCTAACGACTTCGGGGATTAAACATATGTCTAAAAACGTATCAAAAAAGTTTGTTGCGGTGGATCCAAGCAAATGCACCGGATGCAGCCTATGCGAATACGTATGTGTCCTAGAGAAGAACGAGGCTGTCCTGAATCCATTAAGGTCTAGGATTAGGGTTGTACGTATCACTCCAGCCTTCAATGTTGCCATTGCATGCAGGTTCTGCGATGATGCCCCATGCGTAAAAGCATGCCCAAGGGAGGCCCTAACCCAGTCTGAGAAGGGCATAATCATAGTGAACGAGGCAAGGTGTGATAGTTGCGGATGGTGTGTCCCCGCATGTCCTTACGGCGGAATTGCAGTACATCCGGACAAGAACTCAGTTTTAGTTTGCGATTTATGTGACGGAGAGCCCAAATGTGTTGAATTCTGCCCGGAAGAAGCCTTGGAACTTGTAACTGGAAATGAGGAGGCTAACAAGAAGTGGATGGCAGCTATTGAGAGGCTATCAACTGAAATAGAGCGGCTCAGCAAATTGGCGAAGGGACAAGAACTTGATGTTTTGCTTGCGGAGGCTGAAAAAAGGGCAAAGAGGCTTTCAGAAAAACTTGAAGCCATGAATAAAAAGTGGGGCCGCAGATTCAAAACATAAATATCAGGGATCAAACTTTACTGTTTTTTATGCAGTAAGTATCTCCTAGCATTTTCAAGCAGCCATGCAGGATAAGAGAGGGATGAAAGCCCCATCCAAAGAAGGAGCATCAGTGATTTTATCCCTTTTCTAAATATGCGATTTTGTTTACTGGTTTTTGAATTTTCTTTTAAGTTCGTTTAAATGGTCTCTGTTTATTGCGGCAAGAATAACAGTACTGGGTCCAGCTGACTTTTTAACGTCTACTTTAAGGTGTTGGTTGAGCCTAAGGGAAGTGTTAGATTCCTTTGCGAGAACGTTCACCTCATGGAGAATCCCCCTAGAACCCACAGGGATAACCGCATTGACGAAATCGAAGGATAAAAGTTTCATTAAATCCTCTAAATCGGCGATTAAGTTTTCCCGTTCGTTCTCTAAGACCTCTGTCCCCACCGAGGGAATTCCTAAGCTCACTATTAAATCGCCATCCTTGGCTTTCCCTATTCGCAGCTTTTTTATGTCAGCTATTCCAATAACTGCTACGCCTATCCCAGTCTGAATTGTATCAAAATTTTTTCTGTGCTTACCACTACGCTTGAGCGATCTAAACCGGCCTTTCTAATCTCTGACAAGATGCCCTCTATGATGCTTTCTCCCGTGGGTTTGAGTTCCGCGCCTAGTCCGCAAGCAACAATTATGGGCTTTGCGCCCACGGCCATGACTTCCATGAGGGCGGTTCTTACCGTGAATTTTCCGAGGATTCTTCCCTCAACCTTTATTATATCTCCCCTTTTTGGGCCAATAGCACCAGAAGAGTCACAGCCGATAACAAGAATCTTGCTTCGCGTTACAGGCCTAAGCAGGATATCTCTAAAGTTTGGTGGAAGCCTATTACTTGATTTCATTTATCTTCCAATTTTTGCTGGCTTTCCTCTTTTTTAACTTAATTTAAGTTTCTTGAAAGATTTGTAGGTTATGCCAGCCATTGCCGCATTAATGGTGGAGGCTACAAACAAAAACGGAGTTATAACTGGCACAATGCCCCACCCATAAACAGGGACCGCTAGCACACCTCCAATTGTGTTTAAAGCAACACCACCTGCTAGACCTATAATAATACCGAAACGCCTGTTTAAGACTGCTATTAAGACTCCGACTCCAGCCATCAACAAGCTAACAGCTAAATGTAGATAGCCAAGGGGAAAACCGGCTCTAAAGGCGGAAAGCAGATGTCCAATGGCGCAAACTGTGGCTCCGCCGCCAACGCCTCGCCAGAGAGCCATAAAATAACCTGGAAAAGAATCTAGGGCAATTGATCCCACCGGGCTTGGTATCGGAATCATCGCGCCTATCGCACTCAGTGCAGAAAAATCGCGATCTCTGCAATTGAGCGACCAGGCGAGCTTGTTCTCGCCGACATAATTGGTTGGATAAACCGTCCAAAGATATAAGTTTTTCTTAAACACCAAAGTAGACATCAACATAATCCATCAAATCAAAAACTTTACACGTACAATTCATAACGAAATATGCTGTCGAGGGGCCTACAAAGAGACCTTCTTCTCGAGCAAGCCTTTTACACATATGAATTGCCCTTTGGCCACTTACCTCAACAACATCATCAATGTAATGCTTATGTCTAAGGCAGAGGTTTGGCATAATGTCCTTTGCCAGACCAGGTATTCTGTCTTCACCAACAGCCCTTCCATGGATTAGAACAGAGCCTTTGGGAACAACCCCTACAACTTTCACGTTTCCTACTAACTCTTCTTTCAGACGTTTTCCCCACCCCCTGCTATGGTGCCTCTCGTCCCTATGCCCATTACAAAAGCGTCAATTTTACCATCCATCTGCTCGATAATCTCTTTAGCCGTCGTTTCATAGTGAGCTCTGAAGTTGGCTTCATTGAAAAACTGATTCAGAAAAACGCCGCTAAGCTCCTTTTCAAGCTCCTTCGCCTTTACAAACCTTAGATCCTCACCCGGCCCCTCCAGCTTAACCTTAACTACATCAGCACCCAGAAACCTAAGCGCTGCAATTTTGGTCTCTGAAATTTCCTCTTCAACTACAAAATTGTTTTTAAATCAAGCCTAGCCGACATCCATACGATGGACAATGCTGTATTACCACTGCTCACATCTACTACGTAGCCCGCCTCTCTTGAGAAGGCCCATGTCCGCAGCATCTTTTAGCATGTACCAAGCTATCCTATCTTTGTGGCTGCGTCCAGGATTCATATACTCAAGCTTAACATAGATTGAAGCTCATTTAGAGGAGCAATTCTCTCAAGCTTCAGCATCGGCGTATTTCCTATGGGTTTTGCAATGGTGCCTAATTTATTCAGCAAGCTTATCTACTTTTGTAGTTCCAATTTATTCTATTCTTCATCAGCAATTTTAAGGAGCTACATTATTTTTATAGTTAATTTTGCCATAAAGCAGAAGACTCTTGGATATAAATGCTATGCTAACTTTAAAGCATAGAAAGGGTGATTGTGGTTACACCTTTTTATAGACTATGTCCTTTTCACGTACCCGCTGATTAACTTTTAAGCCAACCATCTGTCCAGCCTCAGCCCTTGCAACGTTCTTATGCTCTATTTGCATCGACTCCACAATTTGTTCAAAATCTGTTGAAGGACCCTTAATCATAATCCTATCGCCAACAGTAAGGGGCGCCTTAAGCTCCACCACAGCGACACTTATTTTGTTGAAGAAATGGGTCACACGGCCAACTTCAATAACCTCTCCTTGCTCACCCAACTCACATCATCTCTAGCTAATAATAACTGATCGATTTGGCATAAATAATTTACCTAGCCTAGCCATTTTGTGCTAGCCAAGACAGCGTCTTATCTTCGCGGCTTCAATGAGGTGTCTTTTAGCCTCTTCATTATTCCCATCAAGATATGATACAAGAAAGTTGTTGATAGCATTTTCATGCTTCATCTGTGTAAAGTTTCTAGGACCAAGTTTTATAGCTAAATTTTCTTCAACAACATTAAGATCGCTGATTATGTTAGCAATTGCAGACCGTAAATCCTCACTTTTCACGCCAGCAACCTTCGCCGCAAGTTCACACATCTCAGACAGCATATTTAAGTTTCGCCAGGAGATAAAAACCCCAGCCGCTTCTAAATCACGTTTAAGGTTTAAGTAGTGATTCCTAAGAGCATTCCACTCAACCTCATTTAAATCCTCTAGAACGCTAAATCCGATAAACTCTGGGGGAATGCCAAGCGTATACAGGGCGCAAGTAAATGGTATAGCCCTTGGCAATGATATCCCACCCACACTTCTGCTGTATCCAAAAAGTCCTATGTGGAGTTTTCTAGCCCTTCTTGGAGGTACAAGGGCCGCTATATTATTAATTAACGGGGCGATTTTCTCAACAATGCTTTGATATCGCCTCATGAATTTTGTTAGCACTCCCATTAAAGCTTGAGTTTCATGTGGCTCTATGATTGCTGGTTTCCCAGTAGGAAGATTCTCGTTTAGAAAAGCCACAACGCTCCTAACCTCGTCTATAGAATAATCATATTTCAGTGCCGATTGAATTGTTACAGTGTAAACGCCCTTGTATTCCTCGGCGAAGCTTTCCATGTTTTGAGGGGATAAGTGTCCCCTAAAAGGCAGAGTTCCCACACCCAATATTGGATATATGTTTATTCCAATAGAGTCCTCAATGTGCTTAAGTTGGGAAAGGGCGATTTTACATAAAATCACTGCACATGCTAAACCATAGTTTAGAGCTGGATCCGACCTTGCTATAAAAACCCTCAAATACTCCGGTTTAGCTGCCTTTATAAATGGGGTTATTATCTCCTTAATGTTTAAAATACTATTAAAGTCCTCTATTAATGGAATAATTTCTATAGTTTCTGGCTTGAAAGGGCCAAGCCACTCCTCAATCCTACAAACTCCGTCAAGGCAGATTGAGGCTGATCCTGCGATAACCTTTTCATAGTATCTTTTAAGCCAAATAAGATCGTCGCTCCTCGTGGTGAATGGTAATATAACCTCGAATATCGGTGTTACATTTCTTTTATAGAATCGTGACGCAATATCATAAGCAACAGGGATATTTACTAAAGATTCAAGAAGTATCTTCTGCTCAGCCACATCAACCTTAGGGTTAGGAACACGATAGGTCAGAAAAACATCTTCGCCTAAAATTTTCTCTTTAAAATATTCGCCGTATTTCTCAAGCAGTTTACGGACAACCCGAGTGTCAACATCCTTTCCTTCAGCATCCCACATAACCTCCATACAGCCTAACTCACGATAGGCAAAATAGGCCTCATAAATCTCAGCCTCACCGCGAATTATGGAGTCACCTGCCCACTCAGGAATGGAAGCGTTGTCCGGATGCTGTGTAGACATCGTTCTAGGTATTTTTCTCCTCATATTGACCAACCTAACCAGCGCAAACAAAGTTAGTGGGTAAGTAATATTTAAATGGACAGCTAGGATATGATTTCAGTGGAGCTTCAAATAAAATTAAGTGGTTCTCCCTTAAGGCAAGCTGAGGAAAATCCTGTAACCTTGACTTTCAAAGATTTTCCTAAAAGGTTACCGCATGCTTTTATTACAACGGGTTTGTAGGCGTAGTTCCTTCCAATCCAGGTATCCCTTATAGTGCCAACCTCATCAATTAAGACGTCGCCTTCCCAACCAACCCATCGGCTGTTCCTTTCCAATGAAATTTCTTCAACCAAACGCGTCAATTTCAAACTTCTATCATTAATCACGGATTGGGATAGTCGATTTGGCATTTTAGCAGCCGGAGTCCCCGGCCTTGCAAAAAACCTTGAAATGTTCACTATGTCCGGCTTAATCTCCCTTATCAAGGATAAGGTCCTTTCAAAGGCTTTTTCGTCCTCACCAGGAAAACCGCATATAACATCCGTAGCCAACGTTATTTCCGGGATTTCAGCTCTGAATGAATTCACAACCCTACTGTAATCTTCAACGGAGTAAAATCTCCCCATAGCCCTCAAAATTTCGTCATCACCACTTTGAACAGGCAGATGTACAAACTTGAAGATTTTGGTATTTTTAAAAACCTCCACTAAATCATTAACGATGTATAAAGCAGAATTGGGAGACATCATGCCAACGCGCACTCTAAAGTCGCCATCAATATTGCAGACGGCTTTAAGAAGCTCCGCAAGGTTCGTGTCGATATCTATACCATAGCAGGCAGTATCCTGCGCGGTAAGCCATATTTCCTTAACCCCTTCGGATATGTCCATCTTAATCCGCTCAACAATCTCGCTGATGCTATAACTCCTTAAACGACCTCTAGCAAAAATTACACAACAATAGGTACATGAGCCCAAACATCCATAGCATATTGGAATTATGCCCACAACAGGGTTGAGGCGAACACGAGGCAAATCCAGTCTAGGCTTAGCATTTTTGGCACCCTCCAAGGCCAAAACTCTCTCACCCTTCAAAACCCTTTCAACAACATTTACTATTTTCTCACCCAACGCTGGACCGGTGGCACCGTCGAATGGAACCTCTCTGCATAACCTATCATAATTTATCAAGGGCAAACAGCCGGTAATAACAAGCTTTTTACCGTAAGGGGTTCTCTTTAAAATGCTAATAATACGATCTTCAGTAGGGCTCTTAACGGCACATGTATTATAGACAACCACATCAGCCTCAACCAAATCATTGACAAGAACATATCCAGCCCTAGCTAGACAGCCTGCCATAACCTCACCATCAGCCATATTTGTGGAGCATCCAAAGCTTTTAATAAATACCTTCGCATTATCCATGGTCTACCAAATCAAATACTTAGAAGGAATAAAAATTTAGAGGTTTATAGAGCCGCAGTTTACACATTCGTGAAACTCCAAATAGTAAATTTTAAAAAAAGAAGAATAAGCATGTTTAAATCATGTTATAAACATATTATATATAAGTATATCCTTTTCGGAGACTTTTTCTGAAAATGCTGGAGGGGTAAAAATGAAATTAATCACACTCCATCTTCCTGAACCATATCTTGAAGCGTTGGATAGGTTGGTAAACGAGAAGCTATACCCAAACAGAGCTGAAGCTATACGTGCAGCGGTACGTGATCTGATAGAGAGTGAAGTCTGGCGAAGGAAGAGGGTAGGCTAATGCAAGCAACAAGGCTGCTACAATATTCATGGCAGAACACGATTCAAAATGAGGTTATGCCTCCTCGACCCTGCCGCATATTAGTGTTGGGCGTTGGCGGAGCAGGCAATAACACGGTAACACGTCTCATGGAAATGGGTATTACAGGAGCCGAATGTATAGCCATAAACACCGATGCTCTCCACCTTAACATTTCAAAAGCTCATAGGAAAATCTTGATAGGAGAAAAACTAACAAAAGGTTTAGGCACAGGCGGAGATCCATGGCTGGGAAAAAGAGCCATCGAGGAATCAAAAAATCTTATTGAAGAATTATTGACGGGAGTGGATATAGTTTTCATAACGGCTGGCTTGGGCGGTGGGACAGGTTCAGGAGCAGCACCGGCTATCGCGGAAATAGCCAGAAAAAAAGGAGCCCTAACGGTTGGTGTCGTCACAACACCCTTTAGAATTGAGAAGGGACGCAAAATATACGCAGCCCATGCACTGACGGAGCTGCGGAGATACTGTGACACAATCGTGATCATCGATAATAATAGGCTTATACAGTCAGCATCAAACTTGCCCATAAATGAAGCTTTCAAATACGCTGATCAGGTTTTAGCAAACATGATTAAGGGCATAGTGGAGACAATATCAGCTCCAAGCGTGATAAACCTCGATTTTGCGGACTTTAAGACCATAGTAAAACGCGGAGGAATTGCAGTTATGGGCATAGGAGAATCGGACGCGCCTGACCGTGCTGAAGAAGCCGTGCTAAATGCCCTTAAAACTTCACTATTAGATGCAGATTACGCTAGGGCCAAAGGTGCCCTAATACATGTTTCAGGGGATAACAACATGACAATCGAGGAGGCTAACCGCGTTGGAGAAATAGTCACGGAGATGATGGATGAGGACGCGCTGGTCATTTGGGGCGCCAGAGTCAATCCTGAACTCAATGGAAAATTAAAGGTGACATTACTCATGACCGGGGTGAATCCGCCTTCAATTCCAGGCAGATTCGATTATATAGCACCTAAATTATACAATCTTGAACCATACTCTGAACCTGAAAGGCCCCTAAACATAGAGTTAGGCCTATACCAAATGGAGCATGACTGCAAGGACTAATCTCAGATAACCGCTAATTATCCCCCTTTTTGGAAATATAAAATCAGATTGGGTGTTTCTACTTAATTCTCGTTTTAAAGGTTAGAATTTCCCTCTTTAGCCTAATTTTTAATGGCACAGCCCTTCCAAAGGGCTGGCATAGGCCTTTGCCTATGGCTTTAACAATCTCTTCGCTGTCAGGCTCAGCTTCAACAAGGGTAAATGCCAAACCAATTTCAGGACCATAGTGAGCATCGCTTCCAGCAACTTGCACAAGGTTAAGGCTGCAAGCCAACTTTCGCGCCTTCTTAACTGAATATTTAAATGGAAAAGCCGAGGCATTTATAACCTCTACAGCGTCAAATTTTTGGCTTTCTTTCAATTTCAAACTTGACTTAAATAAAGCTTGAGGGTGGCATGCTATTGCCAAGCCGCCAAGCTCATGAATTTTGTCAATTGTTTCTTCAACGCTAAGGTTTTTGGGAACAGCCTCTTGGACATTAAGACCTATGATGTGACCATTTTTGCTAGAGATCTCAATTCCAGGGATTATGGGGAAATTTATTTCCTTTGACAGGTTCAACGCGCCATCTATTCTATTATGATCGGTTAAAGCAACGCAGTCAAGTCCATTCTTTTTGACATAGAAGAGCAAATCCTTCGCTGTAATGAGCCCATCATATGAATAGCATGTGTGAACGTGTAAGTCTACCTTTATTTTCAATGGCCACGCAACCTAAGGAGGACGTTATGGAGATTTGGCCATCTTGCTTCTAACTTTAGCTAGCATTTCTTCAAGTTCCTTTTCGCTTGCGGCTATTTTCTTGAACAAGGGCTTATGCTTAGATATTCTATGACCTGCTGGCAAAGGTTTCAGAGCTTCATCCCATCTTTGGCTATGAATGCTTCCCGGCAGGTTCAGCATCTTCCATAATTCCTCAGCCTTGAAGGGCATTATTGGAGCTGAAACCACCGCTAGGGCTTTAACTATATGGGCAGCTATGTAGATTGTCGT
>CAZZKO010000070.1:0-50156 GCA_964654925.1 uncultured Candidatus Bathyarchaeia archaeon | reverse complement strand
TTACAGTTTACCTATAGAACATGGAACATCAATGAATTACTATCACGTTTCCAAGATGACCCAGAATTATGCATAGTGGCAGAGAATAAAGCCACAGGTAAAATTGTCGGATTCATAATTGGGAGCATATTGAAACGTCCCTTAAGCCCTGGACTTATGGATACCTAGCATGGATCGGGTGAGAAAGACCCTGCAGAGACGGGGTGTAGGAGAAAGACTATACCGGGAATTGGAAGGCAGATTCCGAAATAAAGGAGTACGCATAGCCATTGTGGTGTAGAGGGCAGTAACAACGCTGGGATCAGTTCGTTGAAAACTTGGATTCAGAAAGGGTCAAATGTATATCTGGTACTCGAAAAACCTTGAACAGTAAAGCTTGCGCAACCTTTCAAAGAAAGTGTCTAAAACTTCACCACACGCAGAAAGATTAGACTTGAACATAATGGAAAATTATTTATTTATCATCATGGGAAACCATTTGCTAGAATATTGGAGGATAAAGTATGGCTAAATGTCCAAAATGCGGAACAGAAGTAGCAACACCCAGGAAAAAGTGGACCATGGCAGGACGCCCAGACAAGTCTGGAAAGAGAATGCAGCTAGAAATAGGGCTTTTTGATTGCCTCAAGTGTAAGAAACCGTTCCGAGAGGTACTAAGCAAAAAGAAGGTTTAAGGGAGAATCGACGGAGACCTTTCATGCCAAAAGGTAAAGCTAAACAAAATATATGTCCCGAATGCGGTATGGAAGTTAAAGACCCATACAAGACCTGGGAGCTTGTAGCTCCAATTCCCGACAAGAAAATGCGAATTACGGTAACAATATTCGGAATGTACCAATGCACTAAATGCGGCAAAAAATTTAAGGGAACAGTGGGGAAAGCCAAACTCGGCGCAGAAGGCATCGAAATTTAGAATCGCCCCTTTTCCAAATCCCCTTCTGCTTTTTCTAATCCGTTAAATTTTAAACTTAGAAGGTTGATTCAATAGAGTGCTAAGCTGAACGAGTGTATGCAATTGACGGTTAAGTCTCTAAAATCCCTATGGAGAAGTGAACCATTCCAAACATTCTTGACTTATGCTCTAATCTTTGTGATAGTCCTAGGTTTTTATTTTGGCACCCCATTAGTATTGGGCACCGAATATCCCGCATTGACAGTTGCCTCTACAAGCATGTTGCCAACGCTAAATGTGGGCGATTTAATAATAGTTCAAAAGGTGGATCCAGCGTATATAAGGGCTGATAGACTTACGGGGGATATTCTAGTTTTCAGAAATCCCAGAAACCCTGAGGAGCTTATCGTCCACAGGGCAGTAAAAAAGGAGAAGGTGGGCAGCTACTACTTGATCACAACACTTGGCGACTACAGCAAATACGGTGAAGGGGATCAGTTTTCACCATGGAACTCATCTTTGCTAATAGGAAAAGTTATCGCTAGAATCCCCTATATTGGCAACTTACCACTGCTTGTTCATGCAGAAAAAAACATGCACATCCTTCTATTAACAACTCTGGCAATTCTCTTTATTTTAATGCTCTTTTTCAGTTTCGGCGAAGGCGAACAGGAAGACAAAAAAGAAGAAGGTATAAGAAAAGCTGACATAAATATTGCATTTTTCATCATTATAAATCTTCTAATCGTCGGATTCCTAGCTTTTAGCCTATTTGGAACTTTTACGTTTCCTCAGCCAGGAGCCACCCCACAGGAGGCAACGATCAGAGGCATGTACGCAGATTTGGAGTTTCATAAAAACTATACAGGTGCTGAGCCCCTTTTAACTATGGGTTTACTACACTATAGGATTGATTTACTGTTTGCAGAAGGTTTACGTTTAGGCGTACCCACATTCTCATGGGCTCAGGTAGCAATTTTGGCACTAATAACATTTAACACTTGTAAAACTATTGATTTTCTAAGGAATAGGAAAGCCTTAAAAGCGATAAATTTAAAGCCTTAGGCCTTTATAAATGGTATTTAAAAGCTTTACGTTAAGGGATGCTTTATGTCGAAGTCTAAGGCGATAGTTAACATAGAGAATGTTGTTGCATCTGCAACGCTAAACCAGAAAGTTGACTTAAACGCCGTTGTAAAGAGCTACCCCGGAGTGGAATACAGACCAGAACAGTTTCCTGGACTAGTTTTTAGGCTTAAGAGACCTAAAACAGCGACTCTTATTTTTAACTCAGGCAAAATGGTCTGCACAGGGGCAAAGTCGGAAAAAGAAGCAAAAAGAGCTGTAATGAAAGTTATTAAGGAGTTAAAGAAAGGCGGCATAATCATCATTAGCAAACCTGAGTTGAAAATCCAAAATATCGTGGCTTCGGCAAGCCTAGGCGGAATGATAGACTTGGAAAAGGCAGCGTATAGCCTAGGCAAAACAATGTATGAACCCGAGCAGTTTCCAGGACTCATCTACAGAATGGATGATCCAAAGGTCGTTATACTGCTTTTCGCGAGTGGAAAACTCGTATGCACTGGCGCAAAGAAAGAGCAGGATGTATATGACGCCGTTAACAAGTTACATAGGATCCTAGAGGAAAAGAACTTAATATTCTACGAATAGTCACTTTCACTCTCTTTCTTTAATCTGCTTCTGAATGGTTTTTAGCTGCTCCTCGTTTATGGCTCCTATCTCATAGAGCAGTGAGGCAACCTCGCTTATATTTATAAGCGCATGCAACTTTATGCCGACTTTTTCTAATCTCTCGGCGCCATTCTCCTGCCTGTCTAAAAGAACCACAACATCCTTGACCACTCCGCCTTCAGCTGCTATGGCCCTTGCAGCTCTTCTAAGAGATAAACCGGTGGTTATTAAGTCGTCGACAAGCAATACACGATCCCCAGGCGTTATTAGGCCTTCAACCCTTCTTTGTCTACCATGAAGGCGGACCCCCTTGCGGATGTAGAGGAAGGGTTTCTTGAGGTTATAGGCTATAACTGAAGCAAAGGGTATACCTGCAACTGGGATCCCAGCCACTCTATTAAAATTATCCAAGCCTATTTCTTTCTCGATAAAGTCCACATAAAACGAGCAGATTTTATGAAAAGCGTCCGGGAAACTTGGAACCATGCGTAGGTCTATGTAATATGGGCTAATTTTTCCGCTGGTTAATTTGAAGGTTCCAAACTGCAAGGCGCCTATTTTGTTTAGAATCTTGCATATCTCAATTTTTGTGGACTCTCCAATCTTTTGCATAAATTACACCTTTTTTGATACGGAATATGTCTTTCCAATTTCAGGCACTATACATGAAACATTGGGCAAATTCTTTTTAACCATGTCAGCGAACTTCCTTAAATCAGCCGTGGAGCCTGTATGATATGGAACGGCCACCCTCGGCTTTGTTAATCTAGCTATTTCAAAGCCAGTCGCAGGAGAAGACCCCGGTGCTATGCCAATTGTGCAAAATACAATGTCAAATTTTTCCCTAGTGGCTAAGTCAGCCATTTCTGGGAAAGGTAAGCTGTCGGCCGTGTGGAAGACTTTAACGCCATCCTCGCTTGTGATTACGAAAGTTACGGGTGTAGCAGCTGGAGGGTGATTACATTTCTCAGCTTTAACTGAAACTTCGCCAATTTTAACCTCAGAGCCTTGCTGGACCTCGCGTAGCTTTTCGGCTGGAATTATATTGCGCAGCCGCTTTGCGGATGTGGGATCTGCCACAACCGTGCATTTAAACATTTTATATAACTCGTAGATTACGGATTGATCGAGATGGTCATAGTGCTCATGAGTTACCAGAACAGCGCCGACCTGTTGAAATGTTTTAGGCTTAACATCCACGGGATCTATTACTAGAGTTTGCGATGGTGTTTTTATCATTACACCAGCATAGTTATTGAACCATACGAAGGCTATTTCGTTTTTTGCAGGAACCTCAACAGCCATTCTTATTTCCCCATTTTATACTGATAGCGCTTACATCTTAAAAGAGCTTATGCTAAAGCTTAATAGATGCTTTCTATCAGTGTCTCCAAGGAGCAATATCCATGGTAGATATTTGGCTACCTTATGGCAAAACGGAAGTTTGTGTCAGAGTTCAAGCTAAAAACCTTCTTGGCAGTATAGAACCCGCATGCAAACCAGGCGCTCCAGATGTAAAAGTTGAAATTGAAAGGTCTTTAATGGAACCTATAGGCTCTAGGAGATTAATGGAAATCGTAAAATCAGGGGACAAAGTGGCCATAACTGTCGATAATAGAGTATCAATGTACAATCATATTCTTATCTCTTCTATTCTTAAGGAGTTAAGTGAAACAGGCATTAAGAACGAAAATATAACAGTCATCATGGCTGGAAACACTGATGACTGGAGAGACAGCACTTCAAGCCTCGGGGACATTGCAGGACACGTTAAAGTTGTAAGCCATAACATAGGAGCACATAATCTAGTTTACTTGGGCAATACTTCCAAGCATGGAACAAAAGTCTATGTAAATAGGCTCTTTGCTGAAGCCGACATAAAAATTTTGGTTGGAGACATAAGTCTTCACTCTTTTGCGGGTTATAGAGGTGGAAGATATGCCGTTCTACCAGGGATAGCGGGTGAGGAAACCATAAAGAATAATCACGCCATGCTTATTCATCCAAATGCCAGAATCGGGATGCTTGGGGGAAACCCTGTACATGAAGATATGACTGAAGCTGCGAGGCTTGCAAAAGTTGACTTTATTTTAAACATCGTAACAGACGTTAGAGGCAATATTGTCAAGTCTTTCTCAGGCGACTTAGAAAAGGCCTTTTATAATGGGGTGAAATTGATGGATGAAATGTGCCGTGTGCCTGTCGACCGCAAAGCAGACATTGTTGTAGTTAGCCCGGGTGGCTATCCATATGATTTAAACCTTTATTGGGCATTGGACTGCCTTGAGAACATTATTGAGATTGTTAAGCGTGGCGGAGTGGTGGTTTTGGTGGCAGAGTGCATGGAGGGTTATGGAAATCAGATTTTTTATGAGTGGATGATTAGGTTTAAGGATTTGAAGGCTGTTGAGGGAGCAATTAAGCGTGGCTTTGTTTTGGGTGGGCATAAGGCCTTCCACCTTCTAAGGGCCCTCCAGAAAGTCCAAATAATTCTCGTTTCAGCTATACCGGATTATTATGCTGTAAACGTTTTTAAACTTAAAACTGCGCGAACGGTTAATGGGGCCCTTAACGAGGCATTGAAGATCGCCGGAGAAAATGCCAAGGTTTGGGTTGTACCTTATGGAAGCTTCATTATGCCTGAGCTCAAAGTTTCATAACAGATAAATGATTGAATGACAGAAAAGTTTTAAATGTCGGAAGTTTGACCCTAATTTCACATTTGAAAAGTTTCACGGAAGTAAGAGTTTGCAACAAACATTTAAGCTCCGTAAATTCACACCTAAAGATCTGGAGAGAGTAATATACATTAACCGTACATGTCTCCCTGAAAACTACATAGACCAGTTTTTCATCGATCTTTATGAGAGATTTCCTGAAACTTTTATTGTGGCTGAGGTAGACGGTGAAATTGCAGGATATATAATGTGCCGAATTGAGGTAGGCCTATCTAATTTCGGCTTAGGCGGCTTTATAAAGAAGGGCCATATAGTCTCAATAGCTGTTTTGCCCCAGTATAGAAGGAGGGGCATAGGATATGCGCTTGTCTCGAAGGCCATGGAGGGAATGCGGTTTTATGACGTCAAACAGTGCTTTTTGGAGGTCAGAGTGAGCAACTTGCCGGCCATAAACCTATATAAAAAGCTGGGATTCAAAATTTCGAAAATTATACGTGGCTATTATTCAGACGGTGAAAATGCCTATTTAATGACGCGGGAACTATGAATGCAAACCTAACATTTTGTATATTTGAGTTTTTCGTTCTTCAACTTTTCTCGCCGTCTCTATGAATAAGTTATTCCCGTGGGAGTCGATGGCAACTATTAACGGACCAAAATTTTCCACGTCCAAGACCCACAATGCTTCAGGCACTCCTAAATCAAGCCACTCTACGCTTTTGATGTTCTTCACAAGTTTCGCAGCTAGAACCGCAGCACCCCCCGTGAAAAATCCGTAAATTGCCCCGTATTTTTTCATGGCCTCCGTTGTTTTTTCGCCCATGCCACCCTTTCCAATGATAACTCTCACTTTGAATTTTTCAATCAACTCAGCCTCGAAGTACTCCATTCTTGTGCTTGTGGTGGGGCCCGCTGCTAGAACAAACCACCTGTTGTCTTCCCGCTTAACAAGGGGGCCGCAGTGGTATAGGGCAAGCCCTTCAAGGTTTATGGGCAAAGGTTTTACGCTTTTTATATACTCCAATGCACGCCTGTGAGCTTGATCCCTCGCCGCCACAATGAGACCGGTTATGTATATAACATCATTAACTTTAAGCCGGCGTATTTCCTCCTCGGGAATCGGCGTTTTTAGATGGTAAACAGCCATGTCATGTTTCCTCCGAATTAAGGGTTAAATATTCCACTGAGCCGCCTGGATATATCCTCGCGGAAGCCCTTCTTAGGGCCCAGCAGCTGAACGCCACGGCTACTGGAAAGCTCGCTGGGTGTCGATGGGCATAATCCACATGAACCTTTAATGCTGTGATTTTTCCGCCAAGCCCCATCGGTCCTATGCCAGTCATGTTGATGGCCTCTAAAAGCTCCTCTTCAAGTTTAGCCAACTTGGGGTTTGAGTTAGGCTTATTTAAAGGTCTAAGAAGGGCCTTTTTAGCCAGTTTCATCGCTAAATCAGCGCTTCCCCCAAATGCAACTCCAAGGACTATTGGAGGACATGGTTTGGCCCCGGCCTTGATTACTGTTTCAATAACAAAAGTTTCGAGATCCTTGAAATCCGCTCCCGGGAGAAGCATGCTTAATGATGAAACATTTTCAGAACCTCCCCCCTTAAGCAGTACAGATAACTCTAAAATATCGCCGGACACAATTTCCCAGTTTATTTGAGGCGAGAACCTCCCAGTGTTATCGCCGCTGCTCTGGTTGTCCACTGGATTTATGGCGTTAGGCCTTAAAGGAACTTCCCTTGTAGCCCTCTTAACAGCATTGATTATTGCATCTTCAACCTTGTCTAGGCCTCTAAGCTCCGCTCCAGCTCTGACATAAATAGTTATGATGCCCGTGTCTTGACATAGTGGAATCTTATGGGTCTCAGCAAGCTCCACGTTCTTGAGAATTGTCTCCAACTGAATTTTGCCAATTTCGCTTTCCTCGTTGAGATAAGCCTTTTTAAGCGCATCCTTTACATCGGGGGGTAGATATATGGCAGCATGCCTTATTAGATTAAAAACGGCGTTTTCCAGAACTGTTAAATCCAAGTTTTACACGGCACCTTAACGTTTCCTTCTGACGGTTTAATGTTTAAATGTTTCCAAGTCTAAAATGTTCACTTTAACCGATCTCTCCAGGTTTAAAAATTCATGTTCTTCGCTTTACTTAAATATTGCCAAAAACATTTGTTCTTTGGGAGTTATGACAGAGGAGATTGAAGCCGAAACAAAAAAGACACGCTATGAATGTTTGGAGGATCTGCCTGGAGTAGGGCCATCCACAGCTCAAAAGCTTAGAGAGCTTGGCTTTCATACTGTTGAGTCTTTGGCTATGGCTACGGTTCATGAGCTTGAGCCGGCTGGAATAAGCGAGAAGAAAGCCTTAGCAATAATTAGTGCAGCCCGCTCCTCCATAGGCATATCTTTTATTAGAGCCGATGAGTTACATAGAATGCGCCAAAATGTTTTAAGGTTAACTACGGGAAGTAGGGCCTTAGATAGACTTCTCGGCGGCGGATTAGAAACGCAAACAATAACAGAGTTTTATGGCGAATATGGTAGTGGGAAAAGCCAGATATGTCATCAGCTCTGCGTGAATGTTCAGTTGCCCCCAGAGAAGGGAGGATTAAACGGCGCTGCATTATACATAGATACGGAGAACACGTTTAGAACAGAGCGCATAGTGCAGATGGCGAAATATTTGAATCTTGATCCTGAAAAGATTATTAAAAACATAATCTATGCTGAGGCTTACACATCTGATCATCAGATGTTTCTTCTGGAAAACGCTGATCAAGTGATAAAGAAAAATAACGTAAAGCTTATCATAATCGACTCCTTGACAGCCCACTTCCGAAGCGAGTACATCGGGCGTGAGATGTTGGCGTCACGGCAACAGAAAATAAACAAGCATATGCACAAGCTCATACGGTTGGCAAGGGCCTTCAACGCCGTGGCTGTTGTAACCAATCAGGTTATGGCGAAGCCGGACATGTTCTTCGGGGATGCCATAAGCCCCATAGGTGGCCACATAGTTGGGCACACAAGCCATACCCGTGTTTACCTGAGAAAAACAGCCCATGGCCCCATAAGGATTGCCCGCTTAGTCTCAAGCCCGTACCTCCCTGAGGGGGAGGAAATATTTAAAATAACGGAAAATGGAATAGAAGACGTTTCCGAGGACGAGAAAACGAAGTCTAGTGGGCGCTAGGATGCCAATACCCCAAGCTCTAGTCACACGCTTCTTCCAGTTTATAATCAACAACCAGTTTGCCGAAGCTGAAAAGGAGCTGGAGCTAATAAAACAGAAGATGCATAAGACAGAATGGAATAGGGGATACTTCAGAGCCTTATATGGAATGTTACTTGCCAGGAAATCAAACGGCAACAGCAATTCCTACTCTTTCCTAGCAAAACTCGACTTGAGCGATAAAAGGGCGATAAACGCCTATAGAAGAGAATTCCTAGCCCATGTGAGGAACAAGCTTCACGGAGATTTTGATAGGGGATTTTTCGCAGCATGGGCTGAACTCATGCGGGTGCTAAGCAAAATGAATATTGAAGGCGCCATAACGGAGAAGATTTCATTGGCAAAAAGCGAAAGCGAATTGCCAAAAATTGACAAGAGCTACGATGACATAGAAGAATTCCTTGAAGAGTGAATTTTGGCTAAGCAGCAATAAGCAGCGTATTAAAGAGCACCCAGAAGACCAGCCAAGTAACAAAGTAAAGGAAGATTCCCGTTGTGAAAATTTTCTGAGGCTTATCCAGTTTAGTTACAAATACGGGTTTAATTATCCAGTAGGATATTATGTAAACTATTATTGCTATGGAAAAACCGTTTATGAAAATACTTGGGGCTGCGTCCACCTTTACGGTGTTTGTTGCTAAGCTATAGCCTACACAGACGACAGCCGCGGCTATTCCAAGGAAAAATCTGAGCCAATATAGGACTTTTATCGGCTTCATGGCAACACCTCTATCCCAACCTAAGAGCTTGAGTTTGCTATTTATAGGTTAACTCTTATCATTAGTTTAGGGACCTATTAAAGTGATTCGTTTGATTAGGAAGGAGTTCACAAGTTTCGATGTGGCGGCTGTTGTCCGCGAGTTGAAGGACTCTATTCTAAATTCTAGGGTTACGAACATTTATCAGTTGAATGATAAGGACATACTTTTGAAGTTACGTGGAAAAAGTGGTGAGTCATCAACACTTATGCTGAGGGCGGGTAAAGGCCTTTACCTAACTTCATACACACAGGAGAAGCCTCTAACGCCGCCTGCCTTCTGCATGGCTTTAAGAAAATACCTCAGGGGCAGCTGGCTTGTTGATGTAGAGCAATATGAATTCGAAAGAATCGTAACACTTAGCTTTAAGAGCAAAAATGGCGCTTTAAAGCTAATTTTGGAACTTTTCGGGGACGGCAACATAATATTAGTAGGAAGCGACGGGAAAATTCTTCAAGCCTTAATTTACAAACGTATGCGCGACAGAAACATCCTTAAAGGCGAGGTTTTCCTTTTTCCACCTTCGATTGGACGTAACCCGATAAAGATTAGCGTCGAAGAGCTTTCGGAGGGGTTGAAAAGCTTCGGAGAACTCGAGGTCGTGAGGGCTCTTGCACGCTTCCTTGGCTTAGGGGGTGTTTATGCTGAAGAAATTTTGCTCAGGCTCGGAATAGACAAGACCACAAAATGCACTGTTTTAAGTTCCCAGCAGGTTGAGTCTATCTATAACTGCTTAAAGGACATAATTTCACAGGTGATGGATCGCAGACTTGAACCATGTATAGTTCTTGATGATTGCGGGAACCTTGTAGATGTGACGCCCATGAAGCTTAAACGCTACGAGGGCTTGAAGCATGAAGCATACAGTAGTTTTAACGAAGCTTTAGATGAATTCTACTCCAGAATTGCTGTCTTGGAGGAGACAGCTGCGGTTGAAATGGAGATTATGAATATTCGACGGGAAATAGAGCGTCTCAGAAGAGTTATGGGCGAGCAAGAAAAAGCCTTAGAGCAGGCTAGGCAGAAGGCAGAGAGATACAAGCGGATAGGAGATACAATATACGCTTACTCCATGGAACTTCAAAACCTTCTTAGCAAGTTTTTGGAGGAGGAAAAGTCTGGGAAAAAATGGGACGACATTGCTAATGAAGTTTTAGCTGGAAAGCGTATGGGGCTAAAGCCGGATATTTACTTTGAGACTTTTGATAAGAAGAGCCTTTCCATTATTGTTCACATTGATGATTTATCCTTCCCATTGGATTTGCGGAAGAGCTTATTTGAAAACGCTGCCAGATTTTATGAGGAATCCAAAATAGCTGGAAAGAAGCTTGAGGGAGCTAAGGAGGCTCTAGAAGATACAAGAAATGAGCTGAGGGAAGCTGAAGCTAAGCTTAGGGAGGCTGAGTTGCGAAGGGAGGTCAAGCCAAAAGAGGCATTGGAGAAGCTTGCCAAACGCAAGGTTAAAAGTAGGAAATGGTTTGAAAAGTTCAGGTGGTTCATATCTTCTGATGGGTTTCTGGTTCTAGCTGGCAGGGATGCATCAAGTAATGAGGCCCTCATTAAGAGGTACACCCAACCGGGAGATGTGGTTTTCCATGCTGACGTAGCTGGTGCGCCATTTGTCGTTATAAAGACCGAAGGCAAACAGCCCAGCGAACAATGCCTTAAAGAAGCAGCGGAATTCGCAGCCGCCTTCTCTAGAGGCTGGCGCGAGGGATTTGCCTCCGTTGATGTTTACTGGGTTAATCCGGAACAGCTTAGCAAGACCGGGGAGCCCGGCGAGTACGTTCCACGGGGAGCGTTTGTTGTTAGGGGTAAGCGCAATTGGATGCGTAACACACCGCTTAAGATGGCTATAGGCGCTTTTTTTAACGGAGAAAAAGGCGAAATATCTTTCATTGGCGGTCCTGTGGACGCCGTTAAGGCGAAGACAAAGAACTATGTGATCTTAGTTCCGGGAGATGTGAATGGAAGGGAATTATCAAAGGATATTTTGAAGATTCTTGCGGCCAAAATGCCCAAAGATCAACAACCCAAAGCGCTTGAAGCTTATGCAGAGGAGATTAGGAGCCTCATCCCCTACGGGAAGGGAAAAATTTCATTTGAGTAGAGGCTAGCTGTTGGGGTTTCCCAGATATTTTTGGGCTAGAAATAGGGCTGAGAGCGTTTTAGAGTCAGCTACTTTTTCGCTTAAACACCTGTTTATGGCTTCTTCCAGCTTCAACTCAATGGTTTCAATTATTTCGTCTTTTTCGCGTTCAACCCCAACATAGGCTAGGTCCTCAGCGAGGAAGATGTGTAGGATCTCGTCGCTATAGCCTGGGCTCATGTATACAGAGGCCAACCTAGTGAGTCTTCCAGGCGAGTAGCCAATTTCCTCGATAAGCTCTCTGCGGGCGGTTTCCTCGGGGCTTTCGTTGGGATTAACCTTTCCCGCAGGCACCTCAAGAATCCATCTGTTCAACGATCCCCTGAACTGGTTTATCAAAACTATTTTTCCATCTCTCTTAACGGGAACTATCGCCACTGCTTCCCCGAATTTTACAACTTCAGCCTTAAATTTAGCTCCATCGGAAGAGTAGACCCTCTCAGCTAAAATCAACCTCCTTCCCTTGAAGAGGACACGCTCTTCTAAAAGTTGAATGCTTCTTTGCAATAACATTCACCTTTTAGCTAGAATTACTGTTGGAAGTCTTAAACCTTATTAATTTTGGTGAATGATACAAACCAAGCTTATGATGTGTCGGAGTGTTAGTAAAATAAGCTTTGATAAAGCCAAGAACAGCTCAAGTTATCATGAAAGATTTGCCCCTTCAAGGCTAGCTAAACTCTTGGACAAGAAATCACTTTAAAGCGCCATTCAGAGTCTGTTTGGAAAATGCTAAGGAAAACGTTATAGGCAAGGTTGTTGGCGATCTGAAAATATTGAGCAAAGTAAACGAGGAGAAGAGCTAAAAGTAGAGCGTAAAGCCTCGGGCGGGATTTGAACCCGCGACCCCCGCCTTACCAAGGCGGTGCCCCAACCAGCTAGGCTACCGAGGCGCACAGATAACCCGCATATAGTAGATGCACAACACTCTATTTTAAAGAGTTTTCGAGTCTACATATTAAGAGGTAAGGAAACATTTTATTGCTGGGTTTTTGAAAAGTTGATTATGGGAGTAGCGCGGGGGTCGCCAAGCCTGGTCAAAGGCGCAAGGCTTAGGACCTTGTCCCGTAGGGGTTCGTGGGTTCAAATCCCACCCCCCGCACTAATTTACCAGTAAGTTATAAATATGTCTTTGGCGTATTTTTGTTTGATGCGATATGCCTAAGCCTAATAGGGGTAAGACTGAGACCATTAAGGATCGTGCCATCTATGTTTATTTGCCTTCGTTGGAGATGGTTGAGGATTGGAAGCGTAGAGCTGAGAGGGCTGGGGTTTCCATCTCGAGGTTTGTGGTTGAGCGGATTGAGGAGTCTATTAGGCGTGAGGAAGGCGAGGAGGGCTATCTCAGCCGAGCTGAGCTTGTTAAGCGTTTGCGAGGCGCTGAGGAGGAGTTGAGGAAGCTTCGCGAGGAGAACCGGCTTTTGAAGAGGCCTTGTCATATCAAGGCTTCTGTGTGATTTCTTGAACGTTGAAAATGCGCTAAGTATTCTAATCAAATGGACTGAAACTGTCAGAAGACCTGGTGAAAAGTATTTAGCCGATTTAGTTAGAGGCTGAGTTGAAGCTGTTAGAGAGAATAAACATGTCAAACAAAGTGTTGCGAACGTTGTGAAGAGGTTAAAGACGAGCATAACATTTGAATTTTATGTTAATTTATCTAATCAAAGAGTTTTGCTTGTTGAGGAAATTGTTGCCACTGGAATGCACTTGTCCATGGCGAAAGATTTCATCTTCAATTTTGCTTCGAAGAATTCCTTCTGCCTACCGAAGCGTTTCTATACTTTATATCCATTAAAAGAAGTGGATTGCTTGAGAAACTTTATAGAGATAATTGATGAAAATTCGAAATCTTATGTTGAGGGCGGAGAATGAAATATGATACTGTGTTGGTTTTGGATTTCGGGGGACAATATTGCCACCTTATAGGAAGGCGTATAAGAGAGCATGAAATATACTCTGAAATTGTCCCTCATAACATAAAAGCTGAAGAGATTAAACTTCTAAACGAAAAATTCAATGTTAAAGGTTTAATTTTGTCAGGTGGACCTGCAAGTGTATTCAACAAGGGTGCACCGAAGCTTGATGCGAAAATCTTGGATTTAGGGTTGCCTGTTCTGGGTTTGTGCTATGGGCATCAGCTTATCGCCCACATGGCTGGAGGTAAGGTTGGACCTGCTAAGAGAAGAGAGTATGGTGCGACATATGTGACCATCGATAAGCCGGTTGATGTTCTGAAGGGTTTAGATAGGTGGGAAAGGGTTTGGATGAGTCATAGCGATGCAGTGTTCTCGGTCCCTCCAGAATATGAAGTGTTAGCTCACAGTGAAAATTGTCCTGTTGCCGCTTTTAGGCATAGGAGAAAACCAATCTATGGTTTGCAGTGGCATCCGGAAGTGGTTCACACGGAAAAGGGCGTGCAGATGCTCCGTAACCTTCTCTTTGAAGTATGCAAATGCAAGGCTAACTGGAGGATGGAAGACATGATAAATCGGATGGTTGAGGAGGTTAAAGCTGAGGTTGGCGGAGGCAAAGCCATAATTGCACTAAGCGGAGGTATAGACTCAAGTGTGGCTACAGTTGTAGCTGCCAGAGCCATAGGCGATAGGCTTACAGCAGTTTTTGTTGATCATGGATTTATGAGGGAGAACGAGCCAGAGTTCGTGAAAAATGTTTTCCAAGGATTTAAAATAAATCTTGTAATGGTGGATGCACGTGAAAGGTTCCTAAAAAGGCTGAAGGATGTATTCGACCCAGAGACGAAAAGGAAAATTATAGGTGAAGAGTTTATCCGGGTTTTTGAAGAAGAAGCCGAGAAGGTTGGCGCAGAGTATTTAATCCAAGGAACGATTTACCCAGATAGAATAGAGTCAGGGTTTAGGAAGTTTTCAGACAAGATAAAAACACA
The DNA here is from genome assembly GCA_964654925.1 of uncultured Candidatus Bathyarchaeia archaeon. Lineage (GTDB taxonomy): Archaea > Thermoproteota > Bathyarchaeia > Bathyarchaeales > Bathycorpusculaceae > DRVV01. The sequence continues at coordinate 35,848 of CAZZKO010000070.1, read as the reverse complement.
TCACAACGTAGCTGGGCTTCCCACCCGTATTAAGTTTAAGAAGATTATTGAACCCCTTCGGGACTTGTATAGGATGAGGTCAGGAAAGTTGCTGCCTTGCTTGGGCTTCCCAAAGAAATCGTCTACAGGCAGCCGTTTCCATGCCCAGGTTTGGCTGTGAGAGTCATTGGGGAAATAACCGAAGAGAAAGTTGAAATCGCAAGGAAAGCGGACAAGATTGTAAGAGAGGAAATTGAAAAAAGCAGCTTAAAAGATAAGCTGTGGCAATACTTCGCAGTTTTAACAGACACGAAGGCGACGGGCGTTAAAGGCGATGCTAGAGCCTACGGCTACGTTGTCGCCATAAGGGCCGTGGAAAGCCGCGAAGCGATGACTGCAAGCCTCGCAAAAATCCCCTACAGACTGCTGGAAAGGATCTCTACAAGAATAACCAATGAAATACCACAAGTTGTCAGGGTAGTTTACGACATAACCCACAAACCACCAGCAACCATAGAATGGGAATAAATAAAAACGATCCTTTACACGCAAAGATCAAGTTCGAGCAGCTTGTTTAGGCTAGAATTAATTTGGAGGGATAAATTGAGCTTAACTGATTTAATGTCCATGATTGTGTCTGATCTAAAAACGCGCGAGAAAATACTTGCAAAGATGGGTAAAAGAGATTTTTCCGACTGTTTTCAATGTGCAAAATGCACAAGTGGATGTACAGCTTTCAAGCTTCTTGAATTGAAACCGCAAGAAATAATGAATCTTGTTAACTTAGGCTTTATAGAGGAGCTTGTTGCTTCAGAAATAATTTGGACATGCGCGACTTGCTTAAAATGTACAGAGCGTTGTCCACAAGGAACTTCGCCTTATCATGTGATAGTGGCTTTTTACAGAATATGGCAGCTAAGCGAGGGGAAAATGTTCCGGAAACCTATTTTAAGGCTGTTTCTCAAATCCTCGAAACTGGTCTTATGCAAACTGTTCAAAAGGTAACTACAAATAAGATGGAAACCGTTGATCGTGAAAAACTTGGGCTACCAAAGATAAAATCCCCCGGGGAAACCTTCAAAATAATTTTGCTAAAGGCCTTAGAGGAACATGTACTATAAAGTAAATGTTTTGGGCGCAGAAATAATTGTAACCGTTTGCCAATGCGAATTTTTGTTTTCTTAGGTTTGTAATGTGTGCGGGTTAGAAGCCCAGAAATGCTCTTTTAACATAGTCATTTTGTAGAAGTTCGGGGCCTCTCCCACTTAAGGTTATTTTACCGTCTCCATAACGTACGCTTGGTCAGCGAAATTCAAGGCGTAATAGACATTTTGCTCAGACAGCATTATGCTTAACCCACGGGCTTTAAGTTTCTCTAAAACCCTGAATATGTCTTTGATCACTTTGGAAGCTAACCCTTGTGAGGGTTCATCGAGGATGAGCAATTTTGGGTTTAACATTAAACCTCTGGCTAAAGCCAGCATTCTTTGCTCTCCCCGCTTAGGGTTGTGGCCAACTGTTTTTTCCTCTCAGCTAAAACGGGAAACAGTTCATAAACCATCTTAAGCGACTCTTCCTTCTTCACCCTCGCCCTTGGACTATAAGCACCTAGAATTAGGTTTTCTTGAACGGATAAACTGCCAAAGAGCTTTCTATCCTCCGGGACAAATGATATCCCAAATTCGGCAATTTTGTAAGGTGCTAGACCACTAATTTCCTCTCCATCAAACAGGATTCTGCCTGAATTTGGTTTAAGAAGCCCAACTATCGTGCTTAACAGCGTAGTTTTACCTGCGCCATTTGCACCAATAATAGAAACTGCCTGCCCCTCTTCAATTCTCATTGAAACATCCCAGAGAATCTGCAATTTTCCACGAAATACATTTAAAATTCTCAACTTCTAACATAGGTCTCACCTAAATAGGCTTCAATAACCTCAACATTTCTGCCTATCTCCTCGGGTTTTCCATCTGCTATTTTCATTCCTTGATGAAGCACCATAATACGGTCAGATATCTCCATTATAGCCCGCATATTATGCTCGATCATGAAAATTGTAATTCCCCCATTGTCCCGCAACTCTCGGATAATTGTAAGCATTTGTCTGGTTTCAGTTGGATTTAAGCCGGTCATGGCTTCATCTAACATTAAAAGCCTAGGCTTTGTAGCGAGCGCCCTTGCTATTTCGAGCATCCTAAGCTCAAAAGTTGTCAAATTTGAAGCAGGCATAGAGCTTTTCTCAGCCAATCAAAACTTCTCAAGTATTTCCTGAAGTTCTTGTTTAAAATCTGAGGATTTTCCACTTTCAATTCGCCCGAAAACTGCGGCTGATAAGACGTTCTCATATACTGTCATATTAGGAAAGGGTTTGGGTATTTGAAACGTCCTAGCCAACCCCAGCCTGCAGATTTTATAAGGCTTCATGCCGCTAATTTTTGTGCCCCTAAACCTTATAACTCCAGAAGTGGGAGTGTATACTCCTGATATCACATTAAAAAGCGTTGTCTTGCCAGCTCCACTGGGTCTGATCAGCCCAACAATTTCATTCTCGTCCACATAAAAATCCACATTGTTTAAGGCAATAAGCCCACCAAAATGCTTGGACACGCCAGATCCTTCGATGAGTCTCTTAGAACCACCATGCCGGCCACTCTATGTGCACTTTAGTGTTTTCTTATTAGTTTTCCAGAGTAATTCGTATATAAAATTTTGTTTATTCTACCTAGCTCAAGGCTTGAATGCTAAAAATTTTATATTTAAAATTGAACCTAAGAATGGTGTTCAAAATGACTCTGACATTAAAAGTTTGGGATGTAATGGAAAATGGCGTTGTTATTCTTGAAGAGAATTTAAGCGCTAAACATGCATTGGATGCAATGCTGGAACACGGAGTTTGGTCGGTTGTTGTAAGCGCTAAAGGCTTACCAACAGGTGTTGTCACAGAACGTGATATATTAAGAAGGGTGGTAGCAAAGGGCAAAAACCTCGCTGAAGTGCAATTGAGAGAAATTATGTCATGTCCCTTAATTACAATAGATCCCGACGCACCCCTAGGAAAAGCATGGGAAATTATGGTGGAAAAGGATATTAGACGACTTTATGTCGTAGAGAAGGGGAAGATCATTGGAAGAATAACACATAAAGGATTGTTCCAAAAACTTTTAGACGCATTAATTGCATTAAGTTCAATGAAATACTTGGTTTAGATTTAACATATACCAGCTATTATCTCCCACAACGGTTTATTATGTATGCAGCCTATGTCCGGTGCCTTTACATTTCCATTAAAGTAGCTATAGGCCCTTGCACGGCACCCCCCGCATATATACTTGTCCGAGCATGCCCCGCATCCGACCTCCGCGTCATTTACAATATACCTTTCAAGGTCATCTCTTCTACGCAACTGCCCTAGTAGTGGATGATTGTCCCATATCTCCTCAAAATTGTCTTTGAGAACATTGCCTAGAACCGTGTTGCTGTTTGTTGGGAAGAATACGCATGGTTTAATATCGCCGTTAGGCTCCACTGCACAATACAATCTTCCTGCACCGCATCCTCCCAGGAAATTTGCAACATTCTCCACGCCCTTTTTCGCTGCGTAATGGGCCTCAACCATAAATTTTTCGCCGCACCTCCCAGAAAGCTCCTTAGTAACGCTTGCATATTGGGGGCAGGTGCTGAAAAACCTGTCAACCTTAACACTGGACTCGCCATTCTTAATTTCCTCCTCCTTAGCCCTCAAGTATAGTCCGATTATTTCCTTGGCAATCATCTCCAAAACGTGCAACCGCTCTTCTGGAGTTAAGTCCAACTCAACATGGGCCTTAGCCCTACCGGTTGGAATATAGTTAAAGTGCATAAATCTTACATTTAATTCCTTAGCTAACTGTAATATCTTCTCAGCCTCTGCTAGGTTGTCCCTATGGATGACCGTGGCAATGCAAGTGTCTATGCCCTCCTCCACGCAGTTCTTAACCCCCAGAATTGCCTTTTCAAAGGCTCCGGAAACCCCTCTGAATTCATCGTGGGTTCGCGGTGAAGCTCCATCTATGCTAATCTCCACATACTCGACGCCGGCTTCCTTAAGTTTTTTAGCGTTATCCTTAGTTATTAGGGTTCCATTAGAGGCGACGCTGATGTAGGGTATGCGTTTCTTAGCATATGCAGCCAACTCAAAGAAGTCCTTCCTAGCAAGCGGTTCTCCCCCGCTGAAGGAAAGCGCGGGCAACCCAATCCCAGCAATTTTTGAGAGAATGTCTATTACCTGCTTAGCTTCATCTGTTGAAAGCTCATGACGTTTCCCTCCGCCGGCATCCTCATAACAGTGCTTACACCGCAAATTACAGAGGTAAGTGAGGTTCCATACGATCTCAAAAGGCCCTGCTGGAGTGAATGGCACCTGTATACCATACTTCTTGATGCCTTTCATCATCAGGCCAAATCCCTTTAACCAGGCATCACGATATCGATCTTGGATAAACTGCCTTCTCATGAAATTCTTGTCTACTTTCAGAAGGCTGCTGCCAACATTATAGAACGGTCTTGCAAAGCTTCGGCTTATATGCTGACATGTGGGGCATAATGAAACAGGTTCACCTAAGAAATCCCTTAAGGAATTTAGAAGGAGGTCGCCATCCACGGGGCACTCCCTATCGAAGCGGCTTATCAGATACTTCAAAACGGGGTTGGCGACAACTTCAAGCAAAGCATTTTCAATATTATCTACATGCAAATTTTTCACCAGCCTACCCCAATTAACACTTATACTTTAAGCCAGGTACCAGCCTTCCCCTCACTTTATCTTTATCAAGATTTTACGATAAGGCTGATAAGCCTTTGCATTCCATTAATCATTAACAAGGCAAAATAATCTATTTAGAATTTACTGGCCGGCGCGTGTAAGAAATGGTTAAGTTTGGAGTTTTCATCCCATTCTATGCCTTCGGCCATGACTCATGGAAAAGCTCCATCTTTGGGCGGATTAAAGAAATCGCAGTAAAATGCGAAAAGCTGGGCTATCATTCGATATGGCTTGATGATCACTTAATGTACAAGAAAACACCCATTCTTGAATGCTGGACTGTTCTTTCGGCGCTATCAACATTAACTGCACGCATAAGGCTCGGCACCCTTGTGCTTTCCGCCGCCTTTAGAAATCCCGCTGTGCTAGCAAAGATGGCTGCAACGCTTGACGTGATCACGAACGGCAGACTTGAACTTGGACTTGGGGCTGGCGTTCAAAAGGAAGAGCACATTGCATACGGGTTTCCCTTCCCAAGCCTAAAAGAGCGGGCGGATCGCCTAATAGAAACGATAGAGATAATAAAGGCCTTATGGTCCGGAGAGGAAACAACATATCATGGCCAATATTTCGAGGTTAAAAAGGCGATCTGCTTACCCAAGCCTGTTCAATTGCCGCATCCACCAATAGTAATAGGTGGGAAAAGCGAACATCTGTTGAGGGTGGCTGCAAAACATGCGGATAGATGCGACTGGGGTCCTCTCTCATTAAAGCAATATAGACAAAAGCTGGCCACTTTTGAGAAATACTGCAAAGTCTTTGACAGAAACCCTGAAGAGGTGGAGAAGGCATGCTGGCTTGGGAGGGCAATTTACATAGCAGCAGACAGAGAAGAACTTGACGAGAAAATTTTGAAATGGAAACCTAGGGGTATCTCCACGGAAGCATTTAAAAGACGAAATTCTATAGGCACCCCTGAAGACTTCATACATGAGATTCGAAAGCGCATAGATATGGGCATAAACTTTTTCATGTTATATTTCGGAGATTTGCCAGATAAGGGTGGCCTAGAAATTTTCGCCGAAAGGGTACTTAAGGAATTTTGAATGTGACCAGTTTAAGCGAGCCTGTAAAGGTTTCCGACGCTATTCCATACGAAGGATTCCGCCATTTCTTTAGCTATGGCGAAAGCTCCCCTCCAGCCTGTACAATGGCAAGGTGCTAAAAGTTTGGGCTTCAGCTTTTTAAGTTCCATAACCGTTTGATTTATTCGGGATTCGGCATTTCTTCCGGAGAGGTGAAAACCGCCAATTATAGCATAAACCTCTTTTACGCCTGTTAACTTTTGTGCGTGCATAACCGTGTTAATTATGCCTGAATGGGCGCAGCCAGAAATAACAATTAAGCCTTTATGTTTTAAGCTTAATATGATCGCACGGTCGTCCCATATCCAGGGATCAGGCCTCCAGCGTTCACCTTCCAAAAACCTATGCTGTTGATAACCCTTCTCGAAGAATGTTACCCTTGGAATCTCGCCAGTTACAAGCGCGTGGCCCCCAGCAATTATGTATGGCTCCCTAGTTTTAACGTATCTTGCCGGCTTAATTTTCTCCTCGGATGGAAATTTTGGATGCTTCCTAATAGTTCCATCAGGATTAGCGATTCCGCGGGTTTTAAAACAGTCCTCATGCAAAATAACGGGCAGATTCTCCTTTCCAATAGCCTTTGCCACAGCAGGCAAACCGCCAAAATGATCATAATGACCATGGGAAAGAATTATGCATTCTACCTCAGCAAAGTCTAACCCCATTCTACGTGCATTAACAAGCACGCCCCGGGAGCTTATGCCAGTGTCAAAGAGCAAATTATGCAACTCGGTTCCGCCGTAAACACGTATGAGCATAGATAATCCATGCTCAGCTATCGGAGCACGGGGCAAATGTTTCACCCATTCCCTAACTCCTTTAACCTCCTCCCTTCCGGTTGTCGACAAAAGATCCACAGAGTTATCCATTAGGCAGACTATTTCAACACGATCTGATTCCTTCAGGGATAAAGGAGCATGCTCGCTCAATTGAGCCTCTCCAACTGCTCTTTGACTTTCATACCTCGAATACAATTTTAGCTAATTCCCCCAAATTTTACGTTTTTGTTGATTAAACAACCATTAATCCCAATTACGGGAGAGACAATTTAAAGTTATCAAAAAAGCCTCGAGGTTTAAAATATACGATTCGTTGTAATGTTTAAATATACGATTGGTCGTACTTTTTGCATGTAAAAAACGGGGTATGGCATGGAAATCACAGAAACCACAGAGGAATACCTTGAGATTATTTATAAGTTGCAAAAGAAGGATGGTAGAGCAAGAACTAAAGATCTGGTTAGACTGTTAAATGTTGTTCCAGGGTCTGTCACTAACACTATTGAGCGGCTTGAAAGAGAGGGATATATAACACATGAACCCTATAAAGGCGTAAAGCTAACGGAAAAAGGGGAGAAACTAGCCTTACAAGTAGTCAGGAGGCATAGACTTTCCGAGCGATTGTTAACCGATATTCTCCATGTTGAGTGGTATAAAGTGCATGATGCTGCTTGTAGATTGGAACATGCCTTTACCATAGATCTTGCGAAAAAACTCGAAAAGGTTTTAGGGCACCCCAAAATATGTCCGCATGGAAACCCTATACCGACAGAGCTTGGCGAAATAATTGAAGAGAGAACAGAACCTCTAATCAATTTAAAGTCAGGGGAAAGCGCCGTAATAGCCAAAATAGCTGAAGAAGAAAATGGCATGCTGAAATACCTTGCTACGGTTGGCATAAAACCGGGGGTTAGAATAGAGGTTTTGAAGAAATCTCCAGGCAAGAAAGTCCTAATAAAATTGGGAAACAAAAGTCATGAACTTAGTAAATTCATAGCATCCATCATCGAGGTAAGAAGAGGGAAGTAGCGTTTATGGAGCAACAGAGAGTCCCAGATAGGCTGGAAATACCGCTAACATCATTAAAAGAAGGGGAAACTGGAATAATATCATCAATTAAGGGAGCATACGGAAGAGGCCGAGCAGGACGGGGATTTGAGAAGCGACTAATGGACATGGGACTAACTCCGGGAACCGAGATTTTAGTCGTGAAATCAGCTCCATTTCATGGTCCCGTAGAAATTTTAGTTAGGGGCTCAAGACTTGCACTGGGACGGGGCATGGCTGAGAGAATTTTTGTGGTGAGGAAGGAAAATGTCTAAAAAGAAAATAACGATAGCCTTGGCTGGGAATGCAAATGTAGGAAAGTCGGTTATATTTAACCATTTAACCGGACTACACCAGCACATAGGCAACTGGCCGGGCAAAACTGTTGAGAAGGCTGAAGGAACGTTACACTATAAGGGTTATACAATAGATGTGGTTGACCTTCCCGGGATATATTCGCTGTCAACATATTCGCTTGAAGAGCTTATTTCCCGGAAATATATAGCCGTTGAAAGACCAGACGTCGTAGTAAATGTTATCGATGCCTCTGTCTTAGAGCGAAACTTGTTTTTCACATTGCAGCTGATGGAGCTTGAAACTCCAATGGTAATAGCGCTAAACCAAATGGACATCGCAAAAAACAAAGGCATAAAAATTGATGTGGAAAAACTGGAAAGGCTTCTCGGAGTCCCTGTTGTCCCGACAATCGCAATAAAGGGTATCGGAATCACTCAGCTTTTAGATAAAGTTATTGAGGTGGCCGAAAAAGGGCGAAAAGAATTTTCTCAAATAAAGTATGGAAGAGAGATTGAGGAGAGGATAGCCAAGATCGAAGAAATGGTTAAAGGCATACAATTTTACTATCCCTCCCGTTATGCGGCAATAAAATTATTGGAAGGAGATGAGGAAATAGAAAGGGAAATAGCCAAAATAGACCCACAAACAGTTTTGCTTGCCAAAAGACTTGCAAAAGAAATAGAGGAAATTCACGGTCATACATGCTCAACGGTTATAACTTCTGAAAGGTATGAAAAAGCAGGATGCATCGCCAGGGAAGTTCAGAAACTTGTACCTCCTTTAGAACCTTCAATTGAAGAGAAAATTCACAACCTAACAACCCACGAGGTCTTAGGCTATCCGATTATGATACTAATTATGCTTTCTATGTTTTACACGGTATTTATCTTTGGAGGATACATTTCAGACTTATTAAACCATGTCTTTTATAGTTTAGAGCCCTTTCTCATCGATTTACTTGGAACTGGAGCGGCAAGCTCTTTATTATGGAGTGTAATGGAGGGAATTATTGCTGGCCTTACAATAGCCCTCCCATACATAGCCCCATTCTACGTAATCTTATATATCTTGGAGGATTCAGGCTATCTAAGCCGAGCAGCATTTTTAATGGACAGTCTAATGCACAAGATGGGGTTGCATGGAAAAGCTTTCATACCACTAATGCTTGGCTACGGCTGCAACGTTCCAGCCTGTTTGGGTTGTAGAATAATGGAGACTGAGAGGGAAAGGCTCCTAGCGGTGTTTGTGACAACCCTTGTCCCATGCGCTGCACGAACAGTTATAATCCTTGGTCTAGTAGGCCAATTTTTAGGTATTCAGTGGGCTTTAATGCTGTACATATTCAACTTGATAGTCATATTCTTGCTTGGGAGGTTTGCTTTTAAAACCCTTCCAGGCGAACCTACAGCCTTAATAATGGAAATGTCCACCTATAAAGTACCTCACTTGAAAACCGTCCTAAAACAAACATGGTTCAGGCTTGGAGAATTCATCAAAATAGCTTTTCCTTTAATAATTATTGGAAGTCTAACCATCAAATTCATGGAAGTTTTAGGCTTACTAGAACTAATTACAATGGCGCTCAGCCCTATAACCGTTGGATGGTTGGGATTACCGGCCATTGCGGGTGTAACCTTAATTTTCGGTGTTCTAAGGAAGGAATTGACATTAATAATGCTCTCAACCATGCTTGAAACAACAAATTTTGCCGGCGTTTTAACACCCACTCAGATGGTGGTCTACACAATAGTAATAATGTTCTACATACCCTGTATATCAACGATCGCCGCGCTAATAAAAGAGATCGGATGGAGAAAAGCGCTTTTAATAACAATATTTGAAATAGCCTTTGCGATAGTTTTAGGCGGAATTGCAATGAGGATTCTAACGTTAACTCTAAGTTAAAAATTAGGATAGATCATCGCTTAACTTACCTGATTTCATGTTGAAGCATGCAGCGGGGGACGAGCCCCTAATACAACAGCCACCGAGATTATCTGATTTTGTCTGACCACTGTCACAATAATTGTTTGCCCAGGGGAAGTGTTCTCCTCCAAATATGTCGACAGGGAGTCTATTCCCGTTATCCTTGTCCCGTTTATTGCTATTATTATGTCTCCTCCTATAATCACGAATTGCCCGGTTATAACAGCTTGTCTTGTGCCACCTCTTAAACCAGCATTGGCTGCTGGCCCACCGCTAACTACATTGGTTATTAACCATCCATACGTCACGTTCACGCCCATAACCCTTGCAATTTCATAGGACATATCCACGCCCATCGCGCCGAGCCATGGATGCTTATTATAGGAGCCGAACTCAACTAAGTCAGCTATTTCACGTAATACTGTGTTTGATGGTATCGCAAAACCAATCCCTTGAGAGTCGCTCACTATAGCTGTTGTTACGCCAACAACCTGCCCCTTGAGGTTCAAGAGCGGCCCTCCGGAATTGCCGGGATTCAGTGGAGCAGTTGTCTGGATCAGGTTGGCGATGGGATAACCGCCAGCTAAATCCGCGCTTAATGTCCTGCCTAATGCGCTTACTATGCCAAGGCTCATTGAACCAGCTAGGCCATACGGGTTGCCGACGGCCACAACAATGTCGCCGACCTTTAAACTTGAGGAGCTAACAATCTCAAGGGGCTTAAACTCGCTTTCCGGCGCGTTTACAGAAAGTAAAGCTAGATCAGCATATGGATCTCGACCAAGAACCCTAGCAGGATAACTGTTTCCGTTCGCAAAGGTTACAGTGATATTTATTGCATCGGCAACCACATGATAATTTGTAACCACAACCATCAGCCCGTTATAATTGTATACAAAACCGGAGCCTTGAACCCGGCTGTAATGGGCACGACCAAAAATGTCGTAACTCACTTCAATTCCACGAACTACAACAACAGAGTCTCTGACTTTTTCGTATAATTCCACCAGAGAAACATTCTCTCCTAGAATGTAGGGGACATAAATGGTGTTATTCTGATAAAATGTGCTATTTTGGTAGACGGTATTATTCTCATATATGATTGTAGGAGGTTTCTCTTGAAGGTTGGATACTTGTTGTCGGAGATCTAGAAGTTGGCTCTGCAGCTCCCTAACACTGCTGGATAGGCTCCAATAACCAACAAAAAAACCAGTAATACCAGAAGCAAAGATCAAAATAATCATTAGAATTGCTAAACTTTTTGAAACCGCCTTTTTGGGCTGCTGGGATAGGCCTTCCAAAACAGGGCCTCCAAAAATCGGAGCGATAAACAGAATTATTAAGGGTTTTCCAAAATTATGCCAAAATCATGCTTAACGCGACGTCGACAAACTGTAAGGTGGTTATTTGAAACTTAAGGCCTTAGGCATGTATATGCAGTTGGGATCAGACTCAAAGATGTCTCCTTTTTGGAAGAGAGCTGCTGTACGACATCCTCCGCAGATCTCAAGGTACTCGCAAACTGCACATTTGCCCCTAAGATTATTTTTGGATCTAACCTTTGAGAAGAATTCTGATGATTGCATTTCATCCCATATATTTTTCAGCGGCTTCTCAAATATATTGCCAATCCGGTAAACGTAATTGTAGCTGCAGGGAATAACATCGCCATTCTCAGCTATACTCATGAACTTTCCGAAGAAGCATCTTCCCAGAAAGAAATTGTTGTACCAGTTTTCAAAGTCAGGCATGCCCCGTTGCTTTGCTACACGGGCGAAGAAGGGTGAATAGACGTTAACCGCTGGTTTCCCCTTGTAAACTGCTTGAAGCTCATAAAGCATATTCCAAGCCCATTCATACTGCTTAGGAGAAGGTACAGCCCTCAGGCTTTCGGGATTGCTACTGTAGGGTATAAGCTGATGGAAAACAACCCAACGGGCACCATAATCACGGGCCAAATCAAGCACATGAACAAAATTCTCGCGGCTTACATTTGTCACAGTTTCGCTATAATTAGCGAGGGTATACACAAGACAGTTTAGCAACCCCTCCTTAGAAAGTTTCTTGATGGATGAAACAGCAGCCTCATATGCGCCCTTGCCCCTAATCATATCATTAACTTTTTCCGTACCATCTATGCTGATGGAAACTAAAACCTCATTCTTGATTATGTTTTCAAAGATTTTATCGTTGAAAAGTCGACCGTCCGTTATTATGCTGCACTTCATTCCAACCTTTCTAGCGTAACTTATTATCTCGAAAATGTCTTTTCTCATGAGGGGGTCGCCGCCGCTGAAGCCTACAAAGCTTGCTCCAAAATCATATATCCTATCAATAATGCGGAAGGCCTTTGATGTATCCACGGCATCCGAGGATTCCCGTCCAGCAAAGGCACAATGGACGCAGTTGCTGCTGCATGAGAACGTGCAGAGCCAAGGTACAATGTATAGTGGACCTCTACGCTCCAAAGGAATCAGCCTGAAATTCACGCCTTCGTATTAAGCAAAAACATCTTTAAGAATCATTTAAATGCTTCCATCACCACAAGCCAAAAATTTCCAGACTGGAAATAATAACATGCACCGTGGCTCTAATGTCCCAGAAAATCAGACAAATAGCCATGCAACGTATCCGAATACTCTTTCGCTTAGCCATGGAAACTCACCGTGAAGACCCGCAACTGGCCCAACGCTACGTGAATATAGCCCGTAGGATAGCCATGGCCGCGAAGATAAGGTTGCCAAGAGAGTATAGACGCCAAATTTGCAGGCACTGCAAAAGCTTTATTTTACCCGGAGTGAGTTGTCGAGTTCGCATAAAACAAAGAAGGGAGCCGCACGTGGTTATCACTTGCCTAAAATGCGGAAACCACATGAGGATCCCCCTAAAAGGAGCAAAACAGAATTGAGTAAAATAACATCAGGAATGAAACGCCGAATAAAAAGCCAATTCACCTTAGAAAAGCCCACAATATGGATCGGTAAAAACAAGGTTTCCCCGGGGCTGCTTGAAGAAATTAAAAAGCAGCTTGATAAAAGGGAAGTAGTGAAAATAAAAATATTGAAAAAGGCCATCGAGAGTGAAGAGGCTGCCAAAATAGCAGAAACAATCTCGACGGAGACAGGAGCCACCCTAATTGAGGTTAGAGGACACACATTTGTGCTCTATAAACGAAAACAAAGGTCAATAAAAAAGTGAAAGCCTTTATATTAGGCTTAGTGAATTACTGAAGAAACGCGAGGAAACAAAGTTGCCGACTCCATATGATGTTCCAGCAAACGAGTTCATTCAAAAGTTAGCCCAATATCTAAAGGATAATGTTGATGAGATAACGCCGCCCCCATGGGCGGGTATTGTGAAAACTGGAGCGCATACCCAAAGGCCCCCGGAAAACCCGGACCAGTGGTATATCCGATGCGCTTCACTATTAAGGAAGATTTACATCCATGGGCCAATCGGAATAGAGAAATTGCGTGCAGAATACGGTGGAAGAAAGGACTATGGTGTCAGGCCGGAACACGCAGTTAAGGCAGGAGGGGCTATCATCAGAAAGGCTTTACAGCAACTTGAGGCTGCCGGATTCATTGAAAAGTTCCAGAATAAGGGGAGAAAAATAACTAGAAAGGGAAGAAAACTTCTAGAGGATATAGCTGATGAGGTAATGAAAAGTCTCCTTAAGGAAAAGCCGGAAATGAAAAAATACTTAGAAGGTGGCTGATGGTGTCAGACGAAGAGATTGAAGAGATTCGACAAAGAAAGCTTATGGCGCTGCAGAAGAGGCTTGCCGAGGAGCAGCGAAGAGCCCAGATGGAGCAACAGGTTGAAATGCAGAAACAGGCCATACTACGAACGATCCTCACTCCAGAAGCTAGACAAAGAATCACAAACCTAAAGCTAGTTAAGCCAGAATTTGCATCCCAGCTGGAATTATATCTAATCCAACTAGCTCAGCAAGGAAGGTTGCCAGTTCCTCTGACAGACGAACAACTTAAAAAAATATTAATTCAACTTCAGTCACATAAACGTGAAATAAAAATAAGAAGGATGTAGAAGTTGGCGAGACATAAGCCCACAGCTAAAAAGAGAAGACTTGCAAAGGCAGGAAAACAGAACAGGGCTGTCCCAGCCTGGGTTATAGTCAAAACGGCCGGGAAGTTTAGGACGCATCCACAAAGAAGAAACTGGAGAAGACAGAAAATAAAGGCTTAAAAGGCGATAGTTATGGAAAACGAGGTAAAAGTTAAAGAACAGCCAGAAAAAGCTGAAGAAGCTCCAAAAGAGCCAGCCGAGAAAGCTCCGGAGGTAAAAAAGGAAATAGAAAAAGCCGAGGAGGAAATAGCCGAGGAGAGATTTTACACGGTTCCACTTGACAGAGCCTGGCTTGTACCCCCTAATAAGAGGGCGCCTAAGGCTATGAGAATATTGAAGGAATTCGTGAGAAGGCATATGAAACTTAGGAATATAGAAGAGGAAGATGAGGATAAAGGCGAAAAGCAAAAGCTTCTCATAGATAATAAAGTTAATGAGAAAATTTGGAGCAGGGGCATAGAGAAGCCTCCTAGAAAGATCCGTATAAGGGCTGTAAGGTATAGGGACGGTAACGTTAAAGTTTACCTGGCTGAAGGAGACTAGTGTGGCGGTATTCCTCACGAAACTCTTTGGAAGTGCAAGTATAGGGGTCTACGCCCTAGCTACAGAGAAGATATTAATAGTCCCGAGTTCTGTATCCCGGAAGAAAGCCGAAAAAATGAAGAATTGGTTGAACGTTGAGCTTATTCACACAAATATTGGCGGCTCTATATTAGTGGGATCACTTGCTTGTGCAAATTCAAATGGGATACTTCTCCCCCATTTCGTAAAAGATGAGGAAGTTGAACTCATTAAGGCTGTCTTCGACGGAAACATAACAATAATGGATACTAAGAGGACAGCTTATGGAAATATGGTTTTGGCGAACGATTACGGAGCAATAGTTGATCCTAGACTCAAAGCCTCTGATATAAGGAAAATTTCAGACACACTTGGTGTTGAGGCGGTGCCGGGGCAAATCGCTAACCTACCGTACGTCGGGTCTCTGGCGGTGGCAACAAATAAGGGGGTTCTCGCGCATCCCATGCTGACCGAAGATGAACGAAAACTTTTGGAGGATGTCTTGAAGGTTCCTGTTGAGGCGACTACGATTAACTGTGGAATACCATACGTTAGAACTGGATTGATTTGCAATACCCATGCGGCTATTGCTGGTTCCCTAACAACAGGTCCAGAAATGTTTATAATTGAACATGCCTTGGGTTTAGTGAAGGAAAATGAGCGAGTTGAAAATCTTCAGGGTAATCGGTAAGATTCGAAAACCGAACTTTGATATACCATTTAAGAAAGAAATTATAGCGCTCAAGCCAGAGCACGCGCTGGATAAGGTTTACTCTGAAATTGGCAGCAAACATAGGGCTAAGAGACCACAAATAAGGATCATCAAAGTTGAAGAGATTTCACCACAAGAAGTTGAGGATTTGCTGTTAAAGAAATTATTAGCTGGAGAAAGAGTGCAGTGACAGAGAAAATTGAGGAGGAACTTAAAAGGTTAAGCGTGGAAATACGCCTTCTAGAGCAGACAGCCGAGGCCATAACAGCAAGGCTAAACATGATAAACGCAGCAATGACGGAGCTAACCTATGCAAGTATAACCTTAGAAGAGCTTGAAAAAGAAAAGGGGAATGCGGAGATACTGATCCCAATAGGTGGAGACACGTACATAAAAGCAAAGCTTGAGAACTTGGATAAAGTCACAGTAGGAATAGGAGCCGGCGTCTCCATCGAAAAAACTCCACAGGAAACTAAGGAAATCATCAATAAGAGGTTAGAAAACCTTGAGAAGGCAAGGGAATCTCTTCAACAGCAACTAACGCAAGTTCTAGAAAGGATAAACGCTGATAGAGAAAAAGTTGAAGAGCTAGCTACGGACCTTAAGAAGGGGACATTGCCCAAGAATGTTCGAGAAACTTAAAGCAGGTTTAGGCAGTCTAGTAAATAGGATCACAACAGTAGAGCTCAAAGCCGAGAACCTTCGTTCAATTCTTTCAGAATTTAAGTTGAACCTAATAGAAAATGATGTAGCAGTTCCAGTTGCAGAGCATATATGTGACGAGCTTGAAAGGCGCCTCAATGGTGTTCAAATTAGGAGACTTGAAGATAAAAGGAAAATCGTTGAGAAAAACCTTAGAGAAACAATTTTGGAAGTAATGTCAACAAACACTAAAATAGACATTTTTAAGATGCTTGAGGAAAAAAGAGGGAAAAGAGAACCTTTTGTAATTCTTTTTGTTGGAGTAAACGGCACTGGAAAAACAACAACAATAGCTAAAGTGGCTCGTCTTCTAACCATTAAAGGATATTCTGTCATATTGGCATGTAGCGACACATACCGTGCAGGATCAATTGAGCAGCTGGAAACTCATGCAAAGCGTTTAGGCTTAAGGACAATAAAGCATAAGTATGGGGCGGATCCAGCAGCGGTGGCTTATGACGCTATAAATTATGCTAGGGCTCATGGCATAAACGTTGTATTGATAGATACCGCTGGCAGAATGCAGACGGATCGAAATCTGATGAACGAGCTTGCAAAGATCAAGCGTGTTGTAAAGCCAGACCTAACATTTTTAACGGTTGACTCTTTAACTGGAAATGATGCAGTCGCACAAGCAGAAGAATTCAACAAAGGCGTGGGAATTGACGCCACTATACTAACGAAGGTTGACGCTGACGTTAAGGGAGGGTCCGCTTTAAGTGTTACATACATCACAAAGAAGCCCATAATATTCATTGGAACCGGGCAAAAATACGAGGATATAGAGGATTTTAAACCAGAGAAATTTGTGGAAATGATTTTAAGATGAGAAGGTTTATGGAGAGTCGCTACGCTTTATAAAAAGACGGAGCCTTTTTGAAACTTCTTTAAAGCCTAAACTTTCGAACATGTTTAAAGATGGAATATTACCCGAATAAACATCAGCTTCAACACAATCGGCACCTCTTTTCGTAAACCAATCAAGCATAGCCCTTATAAGAGCCTTGCCTATACCTTTCTCTCTGTAGGGTTCGTCAACAAAACAGTCACAAATATATCCCCTTCTACCCTTATAGGACCATGGTTGACTAATCCAGCCAAGGGAATAACCAACGACTTTACCATTAAGCTCCGCAACGAAGACCACGGCGTTCTCACCCTTAATATTTTTTAAAATCCACTTAGGGCTCTGGAACTCGCTGGGTTCAGGAGACACCATAGAATCTGCGGTGCTTTCATCCCTGCCAAGCTTCTCGGAAAGCTTAATTATTGCCTGCAAATCATCCTCTCTAGCATGTCTGATAATAACTTTTAAGGGCATATTTTTTTGAGGTGAATCTTCAACAGAATCCATGAAATCACCTTATAATTGCATGGGATTAGCCCATGTTTAGCTCTTACTTGATAAGTTAGAAGCTAAAGCTGGATGTGTTAGGTCCTCATCTGGATCTATGGTTTCAACATGCATTTTTCTCCATGTATATGTAGGAAGGCTTGCCTTGCCAAAAACTTCGAAACGGAATAACGCGGACTTGTACCAGTTTATTCCGGGATTCTTGTCAGCGGGGAATCCAAGTTTTGCGGCAAACTCTTCATAATTCACATCACCATAGTTCATAGGATATACGGAAAAGCCCGGAATAAGGTCAGTTACTACACAGTTCATCCTTGCTAGAAGCTTTTGGATGGCCAGCCACTTTTTAAGCGACGCCTCATAACGCGTTAGACCGAAATAGCCTACACCGTTTTCCTTGAGGGCGGACACTCCACGTATTATGAAGGCCTTTAGACCTGAAAGAGATTCTAGAGGTTCCGAGGAAAAAACGTCAAAAATTCCTCGAAGGTCAACGGGTAACGGATCAGCAACATTATATTCAATGAATTCTATATCTAGGCCGTAATCCCGATTGACGGCCTTTAAGAAATTTCCCAATCGCTTGTCAACATCTAAAACAACTATACGCGAAGGAAGCTGGGTCAATGCTAAAGCAATGCTTAACAAATCATCGTCGCCAATCAAGATGAAGTTTTTCCCATCCAAATCTCCATAGTGATGCATTAATGCCATCCTCGCTATCACATCCTGCTCCAGCATATATCCCTGAAAAAAGTCAAAAGTTGGAGGGGGCCGCTTTTCAGTTATACGCTTAAATTCATCCAAAATTTCTGTAAACTTTGCCTTTGGGATTATACGCTTACCCAGACACTTCGGGCAAATATCAGCCTTAAATTCTAAGCTTTCCAAGTTTATTCGACGTTTGCCTTTTTCGGTAATATAGAAAATGCCTTTATCCGCAGCTATAAAACCATCTTTCTGAAGATTTCTCAACGCTGTGACAAATTCATTAAGCGTGCATTCAGATCTGTCAAGCAATTCCCAGAAACTCCTATTTGAAACGGCAAGCTCATGTAATATTGCCAGCTCCACCCTCCTCAACAACATCCCTCCTGAGCACCCTCTTCTTAACAATTTTTGGCTTAAGCTCCTCCTTCAGCAGCTTGAACGCCATCAAAGCTGGTTCACTGTCGCCGCATGTAAAAATGTCTAACGCTACGTAACAATATTCAGGCCATGTATGAACACTAAGGTGCGACTCACTTAAGAGGTAAATCGCAGAAACACCATGAGGCTCAAATTGATGAAAACTTGAAGAAATAACGTGAAGCCCAGATTTGGAAACTACTCTATCCAAAATGTTCCGTAAGTCTTCCACCCGGGAGATTTTCCCGGGGTCAACTCCTCGAAACTCGGCGATAATGTGGATGCCCATGCCGAACACCCACCATTACCGTCGAGCATCCGAGGATGGGTAACAGTACAGTTTATCGCTATATGCATACGTTTTTGTCCTCTAAACTTTGACGCAGAAGACTTCTACTTATAAATTTTGCGATTTAAAAAATAAAAAAGAATCTTTCAAAGTAATTTTGCATCCATCAATAATGCCGCATCGAACAGGCGTAACTCCTTTGTCATCCGGCAATGATTTAGCAATCTTTCTAATATCTTTCAAGAAGCTTTAACAATATAGCTTTCGCAGAATATAGTCTATTTTCGCTTTGTTCATATATTATCGACTGGGGACTTTCAATAATATCCTCAGATATTTCATATCCACGATGGATTGGCATGTCATGCATTATATAGGCGCTGCTTCCTCTCATAAGCTCCTTGTTAATTTGGTAGGGCATCATAGTTTTTATGCGTCTCTCTTTTTCAGCGGCAAACTTCGGATCCGTAAAGAACTCCATGTCAACCCAAGTGTCTGTATAGACGAAATCTGCATCCTTTATGGCTTCCCGGACATCTAATGTTGTTTTCCATAAACCAGTTTTTCTGGCATTCTCAAGAAGATCATCGTCCCTTGATGGCTCATTAAAGATCGGGGTTACTGTTGTTATTTCAATCCCTACTTTTGTGCATCCCTCGATTAGCGAATTGCAAACGTTATTATGGACGCCTATGTAAACTAGCTTAAGCCCTCTCAGACGGCCTTTCTTCTCCTTCATGGTCATCAGATCAGCTATAACTTGGCTGGGATGATACTTCTCGTCACAGCCATTAATCACCGGAACCCTTGAAGCCTTTGCCATGATTTGTAGATCACAATTCCTAAGAAGCCTTGCCAAGATACAATCAACATTTCTTGACAGATACTGGGTTTCATCATAGATGTCCGCTATCGTGAAGTTTGTGGCTCTCCAGTCGATATAAAGGGCGTGACCGCCCATCTGAGTCATTGCAACCTCGAAAGAAACCCTTGTCCGTGTAGAGGTTTTCTGGAAGATCATGGCGAGGGATTTACCCTCCAAGGCTTTCCGATAATTCTCTGGATTTTGCTTGACCTCAATTGCCATCTCAACTATTTTTTCAAGCTGCTCGCCGGATAATTCCTTAAAATTGATCAGATGCATCATTACACCATTCTAGCATAAGTTTCAAGGCATCACTTTTATTATAAACTTTATGTAGCACTTAATTATGCAACAAAATTCTGGATCAGATAATACGACCGTTTTAATAGCTGCGTCCGAAAAGGATCCTGCAAGCTTAAATATCGCCGAACAAATTCTGAAAAACTATCCATTTAGCTTAGCAATGGAAAAATTTCAAGGAGCACCCGTCTACTCTTATAAGGTTAAAGACAGAAACATAGCATTAACCATTTTGGATTATGAGCTAGTGTACGCACAGAACATAACCGAGTTCTCACCACATCCTGAATTAGTAGTATTTGTTTCGAGGCATAGCAGCGCCAGTGGAACCCCAACCCTCTCGGTGCACACTCCCGGAAATTTTGGAGAGGCGGAATTGGGGGGAATGCCAAGAAAAGTTTCAGTTTCCCCTGCGGCGGCGATGGCCACAGCCCTAAAAACAATGGCGAAAATCCTCAGCGAGAAAAAGCTTGCTTACAAAGTATCATATGAATGCACCCATCACGGTCCATCTTTAGACATACCAGCAATGTTCGTCGAGCTGGGAAGCACGCCAAGGGAATGGGGAAGTAAAGAGGCTGCAGAGGTTGTCGCCCACGCAGCCATGGAAGCTGCCTTAGACTTCAAAGGATATAAGGCAAAGGCCGTCATAGGCATAGGGGGGCCACACTACAACGAGAAGTTCACTAGAATGGCCTTGGAGGAGACCATCGCATTCGGGCATATGATACCAAAATATGCCGTAGAAAGTGTTGACGAGCATATTTTAAGGCAATGCATTGAAAGAACCCTTGAGGGGGTTGAATTTGCAGTTTTGGACTGGAAGGGGATAAGGGGAAAGGATAAAAAAAGAATTATTGAGATGCTTGAGAGGATTAATTTACAATTTAAGAAGGTTTGAAACATCATTTCCATAGAAAAGTTAATAGAAAAGCATGTCAATCTATCAAACAATTTGCTGGTAACTAAAATGGGCTTAAAATCCTTCATGCTGCAATGCATAAAAACTTTAAAGCTTGCGGTGAAGCCGACAAGAAGTGAGCTTTGGCTCTCAATAAGAATATGCTTCCTAGGTGTAGGCGCTGTTGGATTTATAGGATTCATAATAAAATTGCTTACCAGCATTGTTCCCTATTAACACTTCTGAGGGGCAAAATATGGAGAAGCAATCTCCAACGAAAATTTTTGCCGTAAGAATCACAACAGGACAAGAGAGAAACGTGGCAAAACTTTTGGCGGCAAGAGTGGAGATGAACAAAATTCCAATAAAGGCAATCCTAGTTCCAGATGCGCTGAAAGGTTACATTTTCGTCGAGGCTGAGGGGCCGCATTTCGTTGAGCAGGCCATAGCCGGAATCAAGCATGTAAAATCCAGGGTTCCAGATTTTGTTAATTTTTCTGAAATAGAGAAATATATCGTTAGAAAACCGGTTATTGAGGAATTAAGCGAAAATGATGTAGTTGAAGTTACTGGAGGACCATTTAAGGGAATGAAGGCAAAAATAACACGAATCGACAAAGCCAAAGAGGAAGTTACCCTAGAACTCTTAGAGGCAACGTTTACACTGCCGATAACCGTCCATTCAGATTATGTTAAGCTTATAGAGAAAGCGAAAACTGAAGGAGATGTATGATGGGCGAGAAAAAAGTTGTAGAGCTTCTTGTAAGCGGAGGGCAGGCAACAGCCGGCCCGCCCCTGGGACCAGCGCTGGGACCATTAGGAGTAAACGTTCTAGCTGTTGTCAACAAGATAAACGAGTTGACTAAAGATTACGCTGGAATGAAGGTTCCAGTAAAAGTCACGGTAGATCCTGAAACAAAACAATTTGAAGTCAGCGTCGGAACCCCAACAACATCGGCTCTAATCGTGCGCGAATTAAAAATCGAGAAAGGTTCAGGAGCTCCAAATAAAGAAAAAGTTGGCAATCTAACAATAGAACAAGTCATTCGAATAGCGAAAATTAAACAACCAGAACTCCTCTCTAAAACATTAAAATCTGCAGCTAAAGAGATACTGGGAACATGTGTCAGCATGGGAGTAACCGTTGATGGTAAGGATCCGAGAGAAGTCATCAGAGATATCAACGATGGAAAATATGATGAAATATTTACTAACAAGAGTGAAAGTTAAGAGAACATTTTTATAATGCCTTATTAATCCATGAATGGCGCGGGACCTTTAAAATGCCAATAGAACAGAAAACAATACTGACCGCAGTCAAAGAAGCTAAAGAGAAAGCTGGTAAAAGAAACTTCGTTCAATCAGTTGAACTTATATTAAGCCTGCAGGACATAGACATGAAATCTACGGAGGGCAGGCTTCAAGAGAACATAGAACTGCCATTTCCGCCTCCTAGAAAAGCAAACAAAATATGCGTATTCGCCACAGGAGAGTTGGCGCTTAAGGCAAAAAAGGCTAATGCTGATTTGATCATCGATAAAGATCAGCTTGAAAGCTTGGCGGGTAAGAAAAAGGATTTAAGGAAAATAGCCAATGAATACGATTTCTTCCTAGCAGAAGCTCCCCTAATGCCCCTTGTTGGCAAGGTTTTTGGCGCAGTTCTAGGCCCCCGCGGTAAGATGCCTATCCCGATTCCCCCAACGGCTAACATTGAAGGTTTAATAGACAAATACAGGAAAACAATCTCTGTAAGATTAAGGAACCAGCCGGTGATTCAATGCCGTGTCGGAACAGAGGATATGAAGGATGAAGAGATAGCAGAAAACATACAGGCTGTTTTAAGGGCTGTAGAGGCAAAATTGAAGAGAGGGATAAAGAACATTAAATTTGTTTACTTGAAAACTACGATGGGAAATCCTGTAAAAATTAAACCATAGGGGAGGAAGCATTGCCAGTCCAACAGGTTTTGGAAAAGAAAGCTAGTGAAGTTGAAGAGGTAGTTCATCTTTTAAGGAAATACAAAGTTGTTGGCATGGCTAGCCTTTACAAGGTAAGGGCAGCCCAACTCCAAGAACTAAAAAAGAAACTAAAAGATGTTCATATGAGGGTTATAAAAAACACTCTAATGAAGAGAGCCATTGAAAAATGCGAAGACAAGCCTAAACTCAAAGAGCTAGAAAAATATCTAACAGGATCGAACATTTTCCTATTCACAAATCTTAATCCTTTTAAACTCGCATTAACCCTAGAAAAAAGCAAAGTTTTCACTGCAGCCAAAGCTGGGGATATAGCGCCCTCAGACATAGTCGTTCCCAGCGGTAATACAGGGTTCCCTCCAGGCCCGGTGATAAGCCAGCTAAATGAGGTGGGCTTACCCACTCGAATAGAGTCTGGAAGCGTCTGGATAACCAAAGACACAGTGGTGGCTAAGAAGGGGGAGGTTATCTCCGAAAAACTTGCGAGTGTTTTGTCAAAACTCGGGATAAAGCCAATAGAAACAGGACTAATGATGCGGGTTGTATATGCCGATGGTCTAATAATTGAGGACAAAGACCTCAATTTGGATATAGAGGGTGTGAAAAAACAATTGGAGAGCGCCCAAAGCGAAGCCTTCAAATTATCCATAGGAATAGCTTACCCGACCAGGGAAAACATTCGTGCCTTAATACAGATTGCCCATCTAGAAGCATATGCCCTTTCCATAGGCGCAGTTATACCGACGAGGGAAACAATCAGAGAAATCATACAAAGGGCATACATTGAAATGTTAAGTTTAAGTAGTAGATTGTCTAGCTTAGAAGAGAATATTAAACAGCTTGAAAAAGGTTAAAATACTTGAATGTAGAGGTGAAAGGATATGGAATACATTTACGCTGCAATGCTCCTTCATAAAGCCGGAAAAGAGATAAACGAAGAAAACTTAACGCAGGTTCTGACAGCGGCTGGAGTAAACGTTGACGCGGTGAGGGTTAAGGCGTTAGTGGCATCCTTGGCGGAAGTCAACATTGACGAAGTTATAAAGTC
The DNA here is from genome assembly GCA_964654925.1 of uncultured Candidatus Bathyarchaeia archaeon. Taxonomy (GTDB): domain Archaea; phylum Thermoproteota; class Bathyarchaeia; order Bathyarchaeales; family Bathycorpusculaceae; genus DRVV01. The sequence continues at coordinate 12,009 of CAZZKO010000070.1, read as the reverse complement.
TGCCCCCTCTATGATAGTCGCGCCAGCGGCTCCAGCAGCAGCTCAGGCTGCAGCTGCTTCTTCAGAAGCCAAACCCAAAGAAGAGGAGAAAAAGAAAGAGGAAAAGAAAGAGGAAGAAGCTCTCGAAGGATTAGCAGCGCTGTTTGGTTAAATCCACCTACCCTCTTTTCACAACAGTCCGGCAAATTTAAGAGCTATGTCAATTAAATTTTTATTTACATGAAATTATGTAGCGCATGCTTGCTTGGGGTAAACTGTAGATACGACGGCAAAAGTGCGGCAAATAAAAAAGTAATCGCATTGTTAAAGAAAGAAATTCTAATTCCGGTTTGTCCAGAACAACTCGGCGGATTACCCACGCCCAGGGAGCCTGTGGAACTTAAGGGAAACAGAGCCCTCACGAAGTCTGGAAAAGATTTAACGGAAAACTTTATACGGGGGGCAAAAGAAGTTTTGATGTTAGCTAAATTATTCAACATCAAAGAGGCCATTTTAAAGCAGGGAAGCCCATCCTGCGGCTGTGGAAGAATATATGATGGAACATTCTCTGGCAGAACTGTTAAGGGCTATGGAATAACGGCAGCTTTATTGATTGAAAACGGAATTAAAGTAATCTCTGAAGAAAACCTCTAAGTAAGATTCACACTTTAGCTTCCTGAAAATCTTTCACCCGCATTTTTACCGCGAAATAAAAAAGGGCTGGCAGCCAGCCACACATTATCATAAGGGTTCCAGGAAAGGCTGTTATTCTGAGGTTTAGCATAACCATTTCAAAGATGAAAAATGATAATGCAATAGTCAAAGCTGATATGACTGCCGGTAATTTGCCGAATTTTTTTAATGTTTGGAGGGCTAAAAGTCCCGCGAAAAAGAAGTCGCCTAAGCCAAGGGACATGTGAAGGGTACCGAGCTGGGTTGTAATATACGGTATTGTCGGCATGGTTATTAAAACTGGAAGTTTAAGCTCGGAGACACGGGTTGCAGCAGAAACCATAGTCCCAGTGACTAGAACAAGCAGTACGTCTACCGTTGTCAAAAGGCTGACAAAGATCAGGGTAGTTTCGAACCTAAATAAGTGGCCAATATAAAGAATTATCAGTATAGCGAATATGGCACCGTAAAAGTTTAGCAGATAAGGAAACCATAGAGGGGTTTCTCCATAGAAAATGTATAATGTCAAGAATAAGGCTGGCGGAAGCGCTGCCAGATACCACCGCGCCGCAAGGCTTTTCCGCCTACTTTCATATACTATGGCGAGTATAGAAAAAACAGAGAGGCAACAGAGGGCAACAAATCCATAAGTGCTTAGACCATCTAAACCGAAACTCAGAAGACTCGCCAGTGCTGTTAATATGCATATTAATGCGAACACAGCAAAAAAGAGTATAGCATTCTTTTTTCGAGCATCCGATAGTACATAAGCGAAGGTGAATAGTAAAAGCGAATAAGCTAGAAGGAATACGGCGACGATGGCTACCTGAGGAACAAAGACTATGACGGAAACCATTATGCTAATAGCAACCACAAGTAGTAGGGCATCACGGGTTTTCAATTCTTTCTTCTCAAAGGCCGCCTTCAATTTTTCCTCAACTTTTCCATTCAAGAAAAGAGCAACCATAGTAATTGCAAAGAGGGCAATGGGCATAGCAACATCGAAATACATAGGAAATAACTATTGGAGTCAAACATTTAAGTATTTAAAATCCAAGAAACGCTTTGAAAACGGCTAATGAGGCTAAAATGGCCTCCTCCGTACGCACGGTTTCAGTTTTCTGATCGGGAATCATGTTTACAACAAAGTCTACAATCTCATCCAGCTTAAGTCCCTCAAGTTTAGCTATTTCATATAAGCCCCGCGTTGGAGAGCCAAAAGCTATGAGGATTGTTTTAACCTTCATCCACCTTACAAGGATTTGATCTTTACAACGTTCAAATGGAACGCCATGCTTGGACGTGGCTACTTTTAGGTCAAATTTTCCCTCCGAAACAAGTTTCCCGAAAGAGTTGTTCCACACAGTAACGCTGTAACCCCAGTAGTCAGGGATTTCTTGACGGTTCACCAGATTTGCCAACACCTGTTTGTCTAGGCTTACGATTTTTACGGTCACTCGTCTACCTAATGGAATTTGAACTCCCGGAATTAAAGCTGGCTTCTCGACGCCAATATCAACAAGCACACCATCACTCCTTCTTGAAAACACAACACCCTCTCGATAGTCGCCTACTCTCAGATCCCTAGCCCTACCGCCTACCGGATGATGCGGCGTTCTTAAGGGTGGGAGAATCCCAGCATATCTTAGCTCAGGTTTAATTTTGAAAAGTTTTTTCCGCAAATATTGAGGGGTTTCCATGTAATTGAGCAGTGTTGAAATTAATTTCATATCACACCTTTGATCTACATTGGGCTGGTCCCTGTAGATTATTATCTCCTCAACACCAAAAATTGCGGCGGCTCTTCCTATAATACCAATCTTTTGCGTCTTTTCACGTAGATGTGGAACATCAGAAACTACTGAAGCAGGTATGGCAACCGATATTTTTTTCCTTTCCACGCTGATCCCTACATATAAGCCTCTACAAATAATTAACTAATCCCTAGAATAGGTTTAGGCTGTGTCAAAGCTTAAAGGCGGAATTTTCTAAGTTTTAAATGGTGCAAAAATTTGCATATTGCAACATGTTTGGATGATTTAAACCATATCAGAAATGTTGACAAAGGTGGTATGCTCTCTTTTTGCATGAACACGCCAAAATATTACAAGGACGCCTTGATAATGGCAAAGAAAATGTCTATGGATTACTCAAAACCAAAGGCGATAATTGTCGCCGGAATGGGAGGATCAGCCATCGGAGGGGAACTTCTAAAAGACTGGGGACGGGACAATGTTAAAGTTCCAATAGACGTTTGCAGAGAATATTCTCTTCCAGCATATGCTGACGATAATACTTTGGCATTTATACTTAGCTATTCTGGAGAGACCGAGGAAACTTTGAACGCTTTTCTTGAAGCTATAAAGAGAAAGTGTATGATTATATGCATAAGCTCGGGGGGAGCTCTTTCAGATTTTGCGGAGAATTTGGGTTTTCCAAATTTACGCATCCCCGCTGGACTCCCTCCCCGCGCGGCCCTTCCATACTTGTTTGCTCCACTGTTAATCTTCATGGAGAAACTCGGCCTGGCATCAAAGGTTGAGGATGAGATATATGATGCCATAAACGTAATGTGGCAGATTTGCCTAAAGAATTCGCCTGAAAGGCCTTTAATGGAAAATTTCTCCAAAAAATTAGCGGCATACGTTAATGGAACAATTCCTGTGATTTACGGTTTTGGCTTTTATCGTTCCGTTGCCCAACGTTTTAAGCAGCAGTTCAACGAGAATAGTAAGGTTCCTTCCAAGTGGGAAGTTTTCCCCGAGCTGAACCACAATGAAGTGGTTGGTTGGGAAGGGGCTGAACTTTTTACGAAATATTTTTCAACAATACTTATTCGTGACAAAAATGAAAGCGAAGAAATTCGAAGGCGTATTGAGTTCACCAAGGAGATAGCCCTGAATAAGACTGCGGGAGTTTATGAGGTCTGGAGTAAAGGCGAGAGTAAACTTTCAAGGATGATGTCAGCGTTGCTTATCGGAGACTTTGCAAGCACATATCTAGCAATATTACGGGGAATAGATCCCACGCCCGTAGAGACCATCAATCGTGTTAAAATGAAAATTGCGGAGGTTGGAACGAAGGAGAGAATACTGCAGGAGCTTAGAAAGTTCCTTTAGCTGGGCTTCGTGAGGAATTCCATAAATAAGGCCTCGGCCTCCTCGAGGGACATAAGCTGCGGGGGATTTTTGAAGGCGTAAGCACATATTGGAAGAATGGCTCCCCTCAATCTTCGATTTAAGGCTATTTTTACAGCCCTTATAACATCTAAAAGCACTGATCCAGCGTTTGGCGCGTCTACTGTTGAGAGATGTATATCCATTCGCATTGGAGCCCCGCAAAAGTATTGCCCTGCAATCCAGAAGTAGCTGTCACGCCTATTCTGCAGGAAATCCACGTAATCCGTGGAGCCTGCAACCACTTCAGCCTCGTATGGCAGAGAGGCCTTAACGGATCTTGTCTTAATAGTCCTCTTAACTTCACGGGTTCGATCTAGCGTGTCAAGGGATTCTGTGCCCCCGCCAACATCGAGCTGATAAGTTTCAGTAATACGCACACCATGTCTCGAAAGCAGTTGGAGGATGGTCCTATGCAAAGCCGTGGCACCCACCTGATCAACTAAGTCGTCTCCAACTACTGGTAATCCTGCGGTCTCGAAGCGTTCAATCCAAACCGGGTTACTTGCAATACTAACTGGTGTTGCATTAACAAAGGCGCATCCAGCCTCCAATGCCTGCTCGGCATACCACTCAGAGGCCTTAAAAGCGCCACTTGGAAGAAGGTTCACAACAATTTCCGCACCGCTTTTTTTTAAGACTTCGGCGACATCAACCTCAGTGTAATCACTTATCTGTATAACATTCCGGGTGTATTCGCCTACACCATCCAAAACCGGCGCCTTTTGAACTATTACTCCGGAGGGAGGGGGATTAAGTATTTTTGGAGCGTTATTTGGAGGTGCAAAAATAGCTTCAGATAGATCTTTCCCAACTTTCCGGCTGTCGATATCAAAAGCCGCTACAATTTTTATGTCCCTGGGATGGAAGCCTCCAAGGAAGAGATTCCGTAACCCAATTGACTCCTGGCAATTTTCGATTCTGCTGTAGTAGTGGATGCCTTGAACTAATGCTGAGGCGCAGTTTCCAACACCAGCCAATGCAATATTTATCGCCGCCAAATTCGGCACCACCGTTAGATCGTCCTATCTAAACACGGTCTTATAAATTTCTACCGAGACTATGGGAAGGCTTACCTCAAGACAATGTAAGATTTCAACGCGTCTGGACACCTTAAAGATTTATTATTTAGAATGCTATAAAACCCTTTAAAATTAAAAGTTGGGGAAAGATGGAAAGCAGTGCAAAGTCAGCGGATAAATTCACGATAATTAGCGAGCTAGCTCGTCGAAGAGGATTCTTCTGGCAAGCTTACGAGATGTATGGCGGGGTTAGTGGATTTATAACATATGGGGATCTAGGGGCAAGATTGAAGAGAAGAATCGAGGACAAGGTTAGAGAGATATTCTCAAGAAAAATAGGAATCACGGAGATAGAAACGCCCATAATTGCTCCCGGAAAAGTTTTTGAAGCATCAGGCCACGTGGAGAATTTCAAAGAACCCATGGTTGAATGTCTAAAATGCAAAAGGAAAATCAGGGCCGATCATTTACTTCAAGAAACCATGGATATCAGCCCTTCAGAAGCTGAAAAACTAAGCCTGAAGGAAATTAAAGAGATTATAGAGAATCATGGGATCAAATGTCCGGACTGTGGTGGAACCCTAAGCGAGCCCAGATACTTCCTCACAATGTTTACTACAACCATTGGGCCCTATTCGGATGCGATAGGCTACGGGCGGCCAGAAGCAGCTCAAGGCATATTCGTGGAGTTTAAGCGTCTATACGAGTTGGGAAGGGAAAAACTCCCATTCGGCGTAATGCAAATAGGACACGCATTGAGAAACGAGATTTCCCCTAGGCAGGGCTTGATAAGGCTTAGGGAGTTCACCATAATAGACATTGAATATTTCTTTGATCCTGAGGATCCTAAATGCTTCATTCTAAGGGATGTGGAGAATGAAAAGCTGAGGCTTTTATTGGCTGAGTCTAGATTACGCGGTTCTGAGGAACCCATTGAGGTGACTGTCGGAGAAGCCCTCAAAAGGGGTTACGTAAAGGTTCCATGGCAAGCCGCTTTCATGGCTCTAGCCAAAAAACTTTTGGTGGAATTAGGCGTTCCAGAGGATAAACAACGCTTTATAGAGAAACATCCATGGGAGCGAGCCCACTATTCAAGACAGAGCTTTGACCAGGAAGTCTATGTTGACCGCTGGGGCTGGATTGAAGTGTCAGGTCACGCCTACAGAACGGACTATGACTTGAGACGGCATATGCAGTATAGCGGAGTTGACACTCGGATATTCAAGGAATATGAAAAACCAATTGAAAGGGTGCGAAAAGTCGTGAAGCCATTAATGGCCAAGCTCGGGCCCACCTTCAAGAATGACTCTCAAAAAATTGCAAAAATGCTCTCAGAAGCTGATCCGGCAGAAGTTGAAGCATCCATTAAAGAGAAGGGATATTACATGCTTGAAAATTACAAGATTCTGCCAGAGCACTTAGAAATTATTACCGAGGAAACTAAAGAAACTGGAAGACACTTCATACCCCATGTCATTGAGCCAAGTTTCGGTGTGGATAGGCTTGTGTATGTGACCTTAGAATACGCTTACAGGGTCAAGGACGATAGGGTTATATTGAGTCTCCCACGGGATATCGCACCGATACAAATAGGCGTTTATCCGTTGGTAAGTAGGGACGGATTGCCAGAAAAGGCACAGCAGGTAAGTCAAATGCTCATGGATGAAGGTTTCATAGTGGAGTATGATGAAGCTGGATCTATTGGGAGAAGATACGCAAGGGCAGACGAAATAGGAATCCCTTTGGGAATAACCATTGACTATGAAACCTTAAAGGATGAGACAGTAACAATTCGTGATCGGGACACATGGAAACAGGTAAGAAATCGCATTGACAACCTACCTGACCTTCTGTATAAGTATTTCCTGAAGAAGATTAACTTCGAGGATTTAGGAAGACCCGTTTAGGATAGCTTCGTTACATTTTTTAATACTTTCATTAATACTTTATTCCAGAGAAACCTTGCCAGTATTCGGCGGGAAGAGGGATTTGGTGTTTCCAGCAGAAACTGAGGAACGCATCAAGATTAGAGCGTTGAACCTTTGCCAAGAACACTTAAGGAAAGTTTTGGATCTGACTAGAAAAGTCCCGCAAATGATTGACTGTTTTATTAGCAAGGACCTGGCGAAGGCTAAACAGATATACAACGAAATAACATTGGGTGAGGCTGAGGCGGATAACATGAGACGCTTGATTTCACGGGAGTTAGCCCAGATGGGCGCCATACTAATAAGCAGGGAGGATTTTCTACGATTTTCCAACTTGACGGGTGAAATCGCAGATTTTGCTGAGGGACTTGCCTATCGCCTTTTCAAAATAATGGAAAATAACTGGCATGTACCCGCGAATTTAAAGGAGGAGCTCCTTAAACTATCTGAGGCTGTGCTTGAGACTGTAATCAAGCTTAGAGAAGTGGTATTAGTTCTAAGTTATGGTTCCTCAAAGGCTTTAGAGAAGGCCAGCGAGGTGGAGGTTGCTGAAAGAGCCGTGGATGAATTGTACCGTGCCCTCGACATGAAGCTGCTTAACAGCAAGCTTGAACTCCCAGCATTATTGCTTTTAAGAGACATCGTTCAACTACTTGAGGATTCGGCTGACAAGGCAGAGGACGCTGCAGATGCAGCAAGAGCTTTAGCCTTTATAATGTGAAGGCATGTTAAATGCCGCGAAAAATACCTGTTGAACTTATTGAAAACTTTCTTGTCGTCTGGAATCCCACAGACGGTTCAGAACTTTACAAAATGGGCTTTTACGGTAAACCCCTTGGAATTCCAAAGCCAAAAATTCCAGAATTCAACGTTCCATTAATCCTTGATCTCATGGAAGGATTATATCTGGCTGAAAAGAAAATAATAAAGGTTTACGAAGGCGCTGATAAGAAAGAAGTAAGCCTTAAAAAAATGCGGCAAAAGGCCAGAAAATTATACGAGGCATTTGATGATAAATATGCGGTATACAAGGATCTACGCGAAAATGGATTGGTGGTTACTCCTGGCATAAAGTTCGGATGCGACTTTGCAGTCTACAAGTACGGACCTGGATTGGAGCATGCTCCTTACATGGTTTCGGTTAGGAAGGCCTCTTCAGGGGTAACAGCAACCGATATTGTTAAGGCTGGAAGGCTTGCAACAACGGTGCGTAAAAGGTTTATAATAGCCGTGCCGGACTTAGAGCGCAACAAAATTAGATATCTGATATTCAAATGGTTTAAGGCATAGCCGAATCCTGAGACTCACTTTTGCAGTAATATTTGATTTTCGAAAAAGCCTTTGACACGCTGATGCGGATAGACTTTTGTCGCCAACAGTGTGGAGCCCTCATCAATGGTTACGTCATCGGCTATAACTGAATTCATGGCTATCTTGGTGGGATTATTGAGGCTCGATAGAACCCTGACGTGACGGCCTATAATGCTGTCTTTTATTTCAGCCCCCTCCTTAATTATTGATCTATCCATAACAGCAGAATTCTCCACCACAGAATTTCTCCCAATCTTGGTATAATTGTCAATGCATGAGTTCACTATTCTTGCGCCATCATCTATTTTGCAGTGGCGACCAATTAAGATGGAGCCTTCAACTTTTATGCTGCCCCGCTTAATCTTGCGTATGATTTCCTTTCTACGTTTCATAGATTCTAAACTCTCTCCCTGAATCCAAACTCTTGATTCCCTATCTATCCTTCCACCAAAGTCTCTTAAGGAGAAGAAGCGACCTTCAAGGAGGTCTCGCATGGCTTCTAGGTACCTTTGCGGAGTTCCCACATCATACCAGCTTCCCTTCAAAACATATCCGTAAACCGGTCTTCCAGTTTCTATGACATATGGAATGAAGTCGTATCCAAAGTCAAGGCGTTTTCTTTCCCGCATAATCTTCTTGACGCCCTCCTCAAGAAATATTTTCCTTACCTCAGGTGAGAGCAGGTATAGGCCTGTATTTGCGAGGTTTGAGGGTGCTTTATCACGTGTTGGCTTTTCAACAAACTTTAAAATTCTTCCATCACTGTTTATCTTGGCTATCCCATATCCTTCTATATTCTCCACCTGCCATAAGGCAATCGTCACCAAACTTCCTTTTTCAACATGAAAATTCGTAAACTCCTGCAGGTTTATATCAAAAATGTTGTCGCCCTGCACAACGAAAACAGGACCTTTTATGTTATAGTAATCCATGTTTATTCTCACGGAGTCTGCACTTCCTAAATCATCCTCGTTCGGCTGGTATTTTATGTGCACTCGGGGGCTTATTCCATAGCGAGCTGAAAAACCATAGCCGGACTCAAAATAATCGTAAAGATCGCGATAGTTTCTATAGCCTTTAACGCCAAAAATGAAACTTTTAACTCCTTGACGGGCTAAGGAAAACAGGGAAAACTCTATCAAAGGCCTGTTTAACAGACGTAAACAGGCTTTGCTCGTTTCAGCGGTCAACGGAAGGAGACGCTGGGCTCTACCTCCAACTGGAACTATGACCGTCAGGTTTTCAGGGTTATAATCGCTGCGCAAAAGTTTCACCTAAATTTGCTCTTAGCTAAAAGAACATGTATAAACTTTCGCATAACGTGAATTTTATAATTCCAAAGGTTCTCTATATTTAGCAAAGAGCTTGGGCGTCTGGAATGGGCAGAGCTGTTGGTTTTATACGTATGATGCGGCCTGTAAATTGTTTGATGATGGGTTTTGCGGTTCTAGTTGGAGCCGTCATTGCCGATTCAAAGGCTTTAACTTTTTATTTGCAGAATCTATCTTTTGGGTTTTTAACGGGATTCCTCCTAACGGCGGCTTCTATGGTCGTAAATGACTATTATGACAGAGATATAGACGCCATAAACGAGCCAAACCGGCCGATTCCAAGCGGTTTAATAAAACCGAATGAAGCCTTAACATATGCGGTTTTATTATCAGCATTAGGCTTGATCACCGCGTTCCTTACGAATATAGGCACAATAGCATGCTTTTTATCAGCCCTATTCTTCTGGCTATTATCCGTAACTTACGTGACCCTCGGAAAGAAGACGGGGCTTCTTGGAAATTTTCTGGTAAGCCTATGCGTTTCAGCCCCATTTATTTATGGAAACTTGGCGGTGGCTAACGATGTTAAGTTAAAAACTTGGATTTTTGTCGCTATGGTTTTTCTTTCGAATACTGGCAGAGAAGTAACCAAAGGCATAGTTGACGTGAAGGGGGATAAAATGCGAGGCGTAAAAACGATAGCGGTACGCTATGGAGTTCGCAAGGCGACGATCGCAGCTGTAACCTGTTACCTACTTGCTGTGGCTTTAACTCCGCTTCCATGGTTTTTTGGGCTGGTTAACATATGGTTTATTCCACTTGTAACCCTGACGGATATTGGGCTTATATTTTCCTCAATAACACTTCTAAAGGACCATTCAAGGGAAAATGCCCGAAGGGTTAAAAAACAGGTTCTAGCCTGGTTTTTCGTCGGGCTGGTGGCCTTCGCTGTTGGAAGTTTAAGCTAGCGGTATTCTGCAAAGAAATATATTCATTATGTTCCAAAAATTGGAATTATAAGCTTCATAGGCATTACTATTGGATGTGACCCCCATTTGGACGTTGAGGATGAACAACAGCTTGAGTATGCCCTACGTGGAAAGGCTTGGAAGGTTTATTGGCTTCTGCTCAAGAATGGACGCCCCATGAGCGTCCGTGAAGTTCAAAAACTCTAAATTTCAGCAGCCCAAGCGTGGCTCAGCATCATCTTGACCAACTTTGTGAGCTTGGTTTAGTCCAGAAGCAGGAAATAGGTGGGCAATATGCTCTTGTAAATGACATTAAAATCGGTGTTTTGCGCCATTTCGTAAAGCTCGGCAGGCTCCTTTTCCCAAGATATTTCTTCTACGCTGTTTTTTCCACAGTTTCATACTTGATTTATCTTCTGTTGTTTGTGCATGGAATAACCCAAGAAAACTCGTTTACGATAACCTTCGGAGCCATCATCGTGGCGATATTTTGGTACGAGGCTATAAGAGTGTGGTTAATGAAACCGTTCTAGGGTTCGCGAACCCTGTACTAAAAATTAGTACAACGCTGTACTAAGGATTAGTATAAAATTAATTGGAATGCACCTTTAATAACAAGGTGGGCCTGATGCAGAGGGAAATTAAAAGACGCGCTCTCGCATACGGATTAGCTGCGGCTCTCTTAGCCATAACCCTTGGGACGCTGTTCTACAGCATCAAAATTCAAATACCAGAGAAAACAGGATCTGAGGAGGCTCTCCAATCACCTGCCCAAGAAGCATATCCACCAAAAAACATTCTGAAAACTTTTACATCATATGAGGAGCTTCGAAGTTTCCTTATTAAAAACTCCAAATCTCAAGGGTTATTGCCGTTTTTCAGCCCCCTCGACGTCAAAGTATTTAGAGGCGAAATTGCCGCTGTGCCAGGTGCAGCATTAGGTTTTAATAAGGTTGGCGCAGAGTATTCAACCACAAATGTTCAAGTTGCAGGCGTAGATGAAGCTGACATTGTGAAAACTGACGGCGAAAACATTTACATGATTGCAAACAACAGCATCTTCATAGTTAAAGCTTACCCGCCTGAAGAGGCTAAAGTGCTCTCGAAAATATGGTTTAATGAGACGTACCCTGCTGAAATATTCATAAGTTCTGACGGGAAAAAATTGGCTGTCTTCGGAAGTAAATACGCGTTAACCCTTCCACTTTACAGGTTTTTCCATGTGAATGTGAAGACATTCATTTACGTATATGACATTTCAGACAAGACAAATCCCATACTAACGAGAAATTTCACGATGAGTGGAGGCTATTTCGGCTCAAGAATGATCGGGGAATATGTTTACATCGTAGTGAGCCAACCAGCCTACGCCATCTATGACACCATTATCCTTCCGAAAGTGTACTCTGAGGATAAAATCAAGGAGATCTCTGCATCTAGAATCTATTATTCAAATGTTTCTGAGGATTATTACGCTTTCACAAATATTGTTGCCATAAACCTGAAAAGGGATACAGAGGAGCCCAATTTGCTAACGATACTGACTGGGGCTACAAGCAACATTTACGTTTCGCTTGACAACATCTATGTAACCTTCCATGAGGTTGAAGGTCAGACTGCAATTTATAGGATACGAATAAATGGAGGAGAAATGCTTATCGAGGCAAAGGGCAGCGTTTCCG
>CAZZKO010000069.1:0-1925 GCA_964654925.1 uncultured Candidatus Bathyarchaeia archaeon | reverse complement strand
TAAGATGTGGGGACAGGGGTTTGCCCCGAAAGGAGCCAAGCTCGATGACACGCTCCCGATGAACCCAGAGGGAGATAAGGGCGGTGAGGCTCAAGGGCTAGGCATTGGATCTATACAAATCAATACCTAGCTCAAAACCCGTCCTATTCCATGCTTGTGGTGACATTGGAGCCTAACGAGAAAATAATCGCTGAAGCAGGTGCCTTAACCTATATGACTCCGAACATTGAAGTGCATACGAGAAAAAGAGAGCGGAGCCTCCTCGGCACGTTGGGTTTAACGATTCTTGGACGCCAATCCTTCTTTGTGAACGAGTACACTGCATTAGGCAGCCCGGGAGAGGTTGCGTTTGTCTCGACGCCAGTGGGCGATATTGAACGGCTTGAAATTAAACCTGGACAAGGTTACATTATCCAGAAGTCCGCTTACATAGCATCAACAGAGAACATTGACTTGGACATTCAATGGGAAGGCTTCACGAAAGGCCTATTCGGACAAGGTTTGTTCATGATAAGGGCTAATGGTGAGGGTCTCCTATTCATAAACACCTTCGGCGCCATTGATAAACATGTGCTGAAGCCCGGAGAATCGCTTATCGTGGATAATTTTCACCTTGTAGCCTTCAGCAGCACCTGCAACTATAGGGTAACAAAGTTTGGCGGGTTAAAAGAAACAATCCTCGGTGGAGAGGGCCTAGTAACCCATATCACCGGGCCCGGAGAAGTTTACATTCAAACAAAGAATCTCGGCGAATTTGTGGATTGGCTTTGGACCCTAATTGAGCCCAGAGTAAAGGGCAAGGGCACGTTAGCAACAGAGCTTGGAAAGGCTGCTTATGGTCGGCTAAAGGCTGAAAAAGAAGCGTCGACGCTAAATCGAGACAATCATTGTTTTAAGAAGTTTTACACCCCTTTTTGAGGACAATTCATCATTTAACTTTCGAATTTCCTCCGCATCGCCTTTGACTGCTATGGCTTCTAGGCAGTCTCTTTCCGTCAGATGTATGTGCATTGTTGAAGAGATTATCTCAGCATGGCGATGCTGCACATCCGTAAGGGCGTCCTCTAACCCCCGCGCATCATGATCATAGAGAAGCATCAGAATCCCTGCTTGCCGCCCCTTTTCCTCTTGAAGCCATTTCCGCTCAGAAATAAACAGTCTAACAGCATCCTGAACCGCCTTGGAACGGTTGCTATATCCCATTCTGCTTATAATCTCGTCAAACTCCCTCAGCAAGTCCGGAGGGAAGGTTACGCTTATTCTCACTATTTTCTCCATAAACCTCACAATGTTAAATTATACGGTTTATCATAAAGTCTTTGCGTAACCAAAGGCATAGTAGGCTTAGTTTGGGCTGACATAAATGGACGACTTGGAAATTGCCAAGAATGTTTTGCATAAAGAAAATTTAACCCTCTGCATCGTAAAGGAGATGAAAGTCGTCTTTAAAAGTAGGGACAAGGGAATACATCCTTTCATGGACGTTTTAGAAAATTCTGGAGAAGGCCTAAAAGGCGCTGCGGTGGCGGATAGGGTTGTAGGCAAGGCCTTAGCCCTACTCTTCGGGTACGCTGGAATAAATGCGGCATATGCCCAAACCCTAAGTCTTGCGGCAAAATCCATCCTTGAGGAATACGGCATCCGCTTTGAGTATAATAGGATTGTTGAAAGGATTTTAAACGTTGATGGTGTGGACACATGTCCCTTTGAAAGGGCCGTAAGCAACATATCAAATCCGTCGGAGGCCTATCTGAAGATAAGGGAGCTCCTCAGAGGTATATGAGGGGGTATAGGGGCTGCTCCTGTTTGATGTAAATTTTTTAGCTATGAATGGCTTCAGGTGTGTTTACGCTAAGGGCGCATCAAGCCCATGCCCAACATGTAGAGCTAAGCCAAACCCAAATGGACATAGGCTGACAAGACAC
>CAZZKO010000068.1:0-2462 GCA_964654925.1 uncultured Candidatus Bathyarchaeia archaeon | reverse complement strand
TCTCCCGAGCTGGCAGTCTTGATAATTTCTGTCCCGAAGCCAGTATAACTTGAAATCAACAGGTTAATGCAATCATTGGAAACTGCTGAAACCCTTCCGAATTTGGCGAAGAACAGCCCGTTCTCTGCAATTTTGGGTTTGTAAATCCATGAAACTCTAACCATGGAAAATGGGCTTTCAGCTAGGCTGAAACCAGCCGCATAAATTTCTACATACTCGTGAACCGCGCCTGGCACATAGTTATCAGCATCTATGAAACCAACATATTCCTTACCAACCATCTTTGCAAGCAGCACGCCTATGAACATGGCCTCAGCCTTACCCCTTCTAACAGACCCAGTTTCGTCAAGGATGGAATCAAAACCAACGCTTCTGAAAGTTTCCGATAGACCTGGATCATGTTGGTGTATTACTAGAATCTCATCACCCACGAAATGATTAAACCGCTTCAGCAATTGCACTTCCATCGCGAATCTATCCACGGGATGCCTTCTACTGCTCGAAACCACGATTACATGGCAATCGTGGGGAATCCCGCTTAGAACACCCTCCAAAAGCCTCAGCCTTTCGTCTTTGATGGGAACCACTATCGCCATTTTCTGATTAATTTTCCCTATATCCTCACTTGATATGGTTGCCACTGCCTCTCTGGCCTTAGTTGGGAATTTCTTCATGCCAGAGTCTAACTCGTAAACCCTTTGCGTATCATAAAATCGAACGGCACCGAAATGCTCCACACGCCTAGGTAATTCCAGTATCATCGAGGATATTAATTTCAAAGGTAATTTAAAAGCATTTTAAGTTATGTGACATATGTTCCGCAATACCCGGTAAATTGGTGCGGGGGGATTTGAACATTAATTTACTGGCAAATTGTTCTGAATCATTGTTGTTTTAAGATTTTGAGGAATTCTTGGGGGGATAATCCTGATTGTCTTATTATTGATTTGAGGGTTCCCTTCTTTATTTCTGGATGTAGGGGCACTATTACAATGTATGTTTTTGTTGTTGTTTTCTTTTTCAGTCTGACGTGACTTCCTTTTCTGCCCACTACTTCGAAGCCTGCTTTTGATAGGGCTTTAACTACTTGGCGGCCTGACAGTGGTGGAAGCTTTTGCATGGGTTTCAACGCTCACCGTTGTTAGAATGGGCGGAGGCTTTTCAAATGGAACTTGGGCGTCCTCATCCTCAAGGTAAAGCTCAATGGCCTCCTTAAGGTTGTTTAAGGCTTCATCAACGCTTTTTCCCTGGCTTGCAATGTCCAGCTCTGGACACCAAGAAACATACCAACTGTTCTCCTTCCAAACCACACTTGAAAACGTCAACTTTTCACCCATAACAGGCACCCTCAGCATATAAAGGGCAATTCCCTGTTAAATACTTTCCCAAAATAAACAACCGCAAAAATTTGTAAGGGCGAAAACAATACTAGAACATGCCTATATAAGAGCATTTATGAAAATGCTCTCTTCCAAAGCGGTTAGGGCCTAATATAACTCAGATGAGGGTGCATCGGTTCTTTTCGTCGCATGCTTTTCAAATTGCATGTAATATTTTTCTAGGCCTTCCAGCATTGTCATGGCCATTTCATACTGGGGTGAAACAGCTTTCCTGACTTTTGTGTAAATGTCTGTCAGGGTTTTCTGTTGGGCTGTTTTTGAGAGTTTTTCGGTGAGGCGGAATATTTCCCCGTTGCTGATGCCGCCCGCCCCCAAGACTATTGGAAGTGTGGCACCGAGCATGGAGAGGCTGAATTCCGTTGCTTTTGGAGCGTGGGAGCACACCTTTGCAATGTATAGGGTTAGGCATAGGGCATTTGAGAGTTCTTCAAAGGCTTTTTCACCAATAAATATTTGTTCGCAGCCATCGCAGCATCTGTTACTTTACAAGTTTTAGCTACGCTATTACCTCCGCTAAAAGTTGCTTTAGGCACTGCCTCTATCTCGGCATGGGACTGGTTGACTCTAATCCTTATTTCAAGCTCAGTCTTCTTCGCCGACGAACTAAGAAAACTTGTTAGAAAAAAGGTAAAAGGGTGACATCTTTTGTCATCGAAATATGAGGTCAAACTTGTCTCTATTGAAGAAAGGAATAGGTTGATGGAGAAATATGGCGATCGCCTTCTCTACGAAGAGAGAGCTGACATATATGGGTGTTGCATCAAACTCTTAGGGTTGTCTAGGTTTAGGCTTTTCTTTCTATGTTTGAAGACTTGTTCCTCCACCATCCTCATGTAGTAAAGCTTCGCCAGCTCCTAGTCGCCTTCAACTATGAAGCCGTTTTTAACCTTTAGGTTTATGATGGGTTTCTTGATTTGTGGAGGAGCTGGAATTACAGGTTTGATGTTGAGTTCAAACGGAACATAAAAATGGGAGTCATTTTAGAGCGTGTCACAAAACTCCATCTTTTATTTTAACCATTTTAGAAGCGGCTATTTTTGAGACGCTTTCAGTCGCAAGCTC
>CAZZKO010000067.1:0-3152 GCA_964654925.1 uncultured Candidatus Bathyarchaeia archaeon | reverse complement strand
TGATGAATTGAGCAGGCGGACACCACACCTATGTAATATGATACCAAGCGGACCCTACGCAGTTGAAGATTTAGATGCCGCCGGAGGGATACCCGCCTTAATGAAGGAGCTAAGCGCCATCCTGAATTTGGATGCCCTCACAGTATCAGGCAAAATTGTGAAAGAGAACATTGAAAAAGCTGAGGTACTGAATAGGGCAGTCATCAAACCTATCAACGATCCTGTACATAAGGAGGGGGGAATAGCAGTATTAAAGGGAAACCTGGCTCCTGAAGGGGCTATTGTAAAGTCGGCAGCTGTCCCCGATAAAATGTTCTCTTTCAGGGGCGAAGCCCGAGTCTTTGATTCAGAAGAAGACGCCGTCAAAGCTTTGCGTGAAAGGAAAATACGCGAAGGTGAAGTGGTTGTTATTAGGTATGAGGGCCCTAAAGGGGGTCCGGGAATGCCGGAAATGCTTTCCCCAACAGCCATACTCGCGGGCATGGGCCTAAGCGAATCCGTAGCGCTGATTACCGACGGAAGATTTTCAGGGGCCACAAGAGGGCTTTGTGTGGGCCACATCTCTCCCGAAGCGGCGGAAGGTGGGCCTATAGCAGTCCTTAAGGACGGAGACATTATATCAATCGAAATCCCGAAAAGAAAGATAAACGTAGAAATATCCAAAGATGAGCTTGAAAAACGTTTAAAAGTGTTTAAACCGAAAGAACTCAAGTTTAAGAGGGGTTATCTAGCCCGTTACTCATGGCTTGTACAATCGGCAGCAACCGGAGGCACTTTCAAGACACCATAAAATCTCCCTAATGCCTTAACTAGAGTAAAAAACGCTTAATAGATAAGTTTATAAGCAATTTAACTGCCTTTCTCTAGAACAGTGATTAAGATGAGGGGTTGCGTTCACAAGGGGCGATTGCCTTCATTAAAGGCTATAGAAAGCTCCTTAAAGCTAAAGTAACTGCGGGCTACTCGCGATCCCTTGTTGCAACCCCAGAAAGAAAACTGAACGTTTCAAACCCAATTGTTTTGAGTTTGGAGGTGAAGATTTTGGCTAAATTGAAGTTTGCCATACCAGCAGGCTCCCTGCAAGAAGCAACCTTTAACCTCCTCGAAAGAGCCGGATACAAGGTTTTCAGTCGGGAGAGAAGCTATAAGCCATCAATAAACGATCCAGAAATAGAGCTAAGACTCCTCAGGCCTCAAGAGATTCCAACACTAGTTGATGAAGGCATATATGACATTGGAATAACGGGTCTCGACTGGATCAGGGAAACAAATGCAGATGTAGAAAATCTCCAAAACCTCGAGTATGGCAGAGTAAAAATTGTCCTAGCGGTACCCAAGGATTGGCATAACATAAACTCTCTTTCAGAGCTATTGGAGAATTTTATAAGCGAGGGCAGAAACGTCAGAATATCCGCTGAATATTTAAAAATAACAGCGGAATACATTAAAAACAATCCCACCTACCGAAAATTCTTCGGCACTGCAGAGCCACTTATAGTAACCCCATGGTGGAGAAGGGGAGAAAATCCAAAAGTGAGCATTTTTCTCTCCTTCGGCGCCACGGAAGCTAAACCACCAGAGGTAGCTGACGCAATAATTGACGTCACCGAAACCGGATTAAGCCTTGAACAGAACAATTTGAAGGCCATAGATACAGTAATGGTTTCCACAGCTTGTCTGATAGCGAATAAGAAATCATTAGAATCCACTGATAAGCGAGAGAAAATCCATGACATTTTAACGTTACTAAAAGGGGTTGTCGAGGGGGCGAAGAGGCTACATATATTCGTGAATGTTAAAGAGGAAAACTTGAAAAAACTACTTGAGACATTGCCAGCATTAAAAAAGCCTACAATATCTCCATTATCCGATGAACAATGGTTTTCAGTTAACACCGTTGTTGAAAAAGACACTTTCTTAAAGATTCTGCCAACCATACGCAAACTTGCACAGGGCTTAGTTGTTTACGAGCCAAGACAAGTTATGGCATTAGACGAAGTTGGTTATAATGAAAAGAGTAAAATGTAGATCGCTAATTAAAATTATTGACAAGACAGTCGTTCCAGCGGAATTGGGTATAAGAGAAATTTCTTCAGCAGAGAGGGCCAAGCTCGACGAAGATGTAAAGAAAATCGTCGAAGAGGTAAAAAAGCTGGGCGACGCTGCATTAATTAAGTTTACAAGAAAATTTGACAATGCATCATTACGTCAAAAAGACTTGAAAGTAAAACAAAGCGAGATAGAGGATGCTTACAGAAATGTCAGCGAGAAGGAAGTTTCAGCGATAAAGGCTATGAAGGAACGAATAGAAAGTCTGGAAAGTCGAATTCTAGAAAAGATGGCTACCGAAGTTCAAATAAACGGTATTAAAGTCAAATTTAGAATAGATCCCATTGAAAGCGTCGGTTGCTATGTTCCAGGGGGCATAGCCGCATATCCTAGCACATTGGTAATGACTGCCACACCAGCCAAGCTGGCGGGTGTGCCAAGGGTTGTAGTTTGCTCTCCACCAAGAAATAATGGTTCAGTAAACCCGCTTACACTAGTTGCCGCGGATGTCTGCGGTGTTGATGAATTCTACAAAATTGGCGGCGTCCAAGCCATCGCAGCAATGGCCTATGGAACCGAAACTATAAAGTCAGTACTGAAAATTGTAGGTCCTGGAAATAGGTACGTGGCCGCCGTTAAGCGTCTCATTTCTAAAGATGTCGCTATAGACATGCCAGCGGGGCCAAGCGAACTTCTAATCTTAGCAGATGATTCCGCGGATCCAAGGCTAATAGCTTTAGACCTTTGTTCTCAGGCGGAGCATGGGCCGGACTCTATCGTCGGGCTTGTGACAACATCCAAAGGGCTGGTACAGAGGGTTCTTAAGGAACTTTCAGAAATAGTCGAAGAAATACCTAGAAAGGAAATAGTTATCAAGGCTTTACGCGATAAAGGCTTCATTTTACTCTGTGATGATATAAATGAAATGATTGAATTTGCAAACAGATTCGCTCCCGAGCATGTCGAGGTTATGACTGACCATGCTGAAAATATTGCTGACATGATAAGGAATGCTGGACTCGTCTTAGTTGGACCCCACAGTCCCGCTGCCCTAAGCGATTACTATTGTGGGACAAATCACGTGCTGCCCACAGGCGGATTTG
>CAZZKO010000066.1:0-23846 GCA_964654925.1 uncultured Candidatus Bathyarchaeia archaeon | reverse complement strand
CTTGACGATAAGAATCATCCAACAACAATAAAACCAACAAAATCGCATACTTCAAAGGCAACACTGAGACATAACATTTTTTAGGAAAATGAAGACAAAAGGATACCAGAACAATGCGGCCGTAGTCTAGCCTGGACTAGGACATCAGCCTGCCACGCTGACGACCCGGGTTCAAATCCCGGCGGCCGCATCAGTACCTCTAGTTCTGGTGCGCTTTCCATAAAGGGGATTTTTAAGGTCTTCATGTTTAGAGAATTCTGAAATGATCGACGTTCATGGATATTCAAAGAGGCTTGAGAGCGCTAGGCGCAGGCTTAGTCAGCTGAGGCATTCTGATTTGCTGCTGGCTTTCGTAGATCATTTGCTGGCTTTGGGGCTTTCTGAGGGTAGGGTGGCAAAAGTCGCGAACCATTTGTGCACGATATTCAGGAATTGCCCGTTCGATCCTTCAAGTGCTTCGGTAAGGGATGTGGAGGGGGTTGTGGGGTGGATAAACAGCCAGCCATATCGGACGAGCACGAAGGACGATTTGAGGCTTGTTGTTAGGAAGCTTGTACAGTACGCCAAGTTTGGGAACTGTGCCAAGAAGACGCCCATACCACCCGAGGTCACTTGGTTTAGTGTTAGGACGAGGGACGATAAAGACAGCCGGGTGAAGCCTGAATCTCTGCTGACTCTCGATGAGGTTAAGCGCATGATGGTTGCAGCTGAAAACGAGAGGGATAGAGCGCTTGTCAGTGTTCTTTTTGAGGCTGCCCTCAGGCCTGGGGAGTTGCTTGGAATGACTGTAGGAAGCGTCCAGTTCAAGGACTGCTATTGCCTAATATCAGTGGTCGGCAAAACTGGTGTGAAGAGAATTCCGCTGGTTGCAAGTCTAAAGCCGTTAATCGACTGGTTTGAAAAGCATCCTAGAAGGAATGATCCCAAGGCGCCGCTCTGGGCGTCCTTGGGCAACAATTCGAAAGGTGGAAGGATAAGCTACTATTATTTCAGGAAGCTTTTGAGAAGACTAGCTGAGAGGGCAGGCATTGCAAAGGAGATTTGGCCATATCTCTTCAGACATACGGCCCTGACTAACATGGCGAAGGTTCTGACGGAAGCCAAGTTGGAGCTATATGCAGGATGGATTCAAGGCTCGAGAATGACAAGGCGATACGTTCACTTCTCAGGGCGCGATCTTGAGGAGGCCATCCTAGGATTGCACGGACTTGAGAAGGTAGAAAAACAAGAAGTCACGCTTAAAACCCTCAAGTGTCCAAGGTGTGAGTCGAGAAACAGTCCAGACGCTACCAGATGCAATTTCTGCGGGCTAATATTAGATAGAAAAATTGCGGAGAAAATGGAGGAAGAGGAGCGCAAGAAAGATGAGGAGGTTTTGGCTAGGATCGAGCGTTTGGAGCAGCTTGTTCGCTCCTTGCTGAACAACCATGACGCTCCAAGAAAAATTTCTTCAGGTCTTTAAGTTCCTGAAGCAACTTGACTAGGTCAGTTTTCTTGACTACGACAGATTCATCTAGACTCACTAAATCGCCCCTGAAAATAACGAATTGAGATCTTAAAAATTGTGCTCATGGACACGCGCATCGTGTTTTCCAGGGACTTTTTTATCGAAGTGTATGTGAATTACACTAACGATACTTTGCGCAGATTTCTTCAAGTTTCAAATTTATTTGACTAAGGGCTTCTCCGATACTTTCAGATATTTCAGGTAAATGAGGCTTTATCTTATCAAGGATCTTAATTGTATCCAGAACCTGACTTTGAATGGTTTTTAAGAAGCTGTAGAGCTGTTCTTTAATCATCCAGTCTTGGCGAGTCCGTTTCTGAGCGAAGTAATGTGGTTGGAGAAAGGCGTATGATGCTGGTGGTGGAGGGAGAGGTGTAGCCCAACCTCTTGGATACACCTCGTCCAGAATTTTCTCTAACCTTTCGGTTTGGTATTTGATTGCATTAACAATTGACGTGATATGACTCTTTACAGGTGAGAGAGAACCCAAATCTACGTTCGGATGTAGCAACGTCTGAAGCTCGATATAAATATTTCTCATATTAAGAAAAAGCTTGACAAGTAAATCGCGTAAATATTCAGCTTCAACTACTTCCTTCAAAATGAAAAACCTTGAGTTCTCAATTGACTTTAGCAAATACATAAGTGGAATATCAATTTCAACTTTCTCAGCAAGCTTATCGACTAATTGCACCAGCTTTAGACCGTTGGCGGATGCATACTTCTCAAGCTTCTGAGCTGCCTCTCGTTTTATCGTGAAATTCTTATAGCCTTGAACAGGCATAACACTCACCAACCTTACTTTACTAAGCAGTGGGTAATAAATATTACTGAATGCAAAATTTTTAGAGATGTTCAGCTTTTTACTGAAAAACAGTAAACTTTTTAAACATTCTTAGCTAGAATTTAGATCAGAGGCAGCAGATGAAGATGCCTAAACGGAAATCTGACCTTGGAAACTATCGTCAACTTGACACGTACTTTGGCACATATCAACTGAAGCATGCATCCAACCAGATCTTTCTCCCCACCCAAGAAGAAAATAAAATGCAGAGGTCAGCTGAAAGAGACGAGATTAAAAGGTTGCAAGCGGAGCTTGAAGATTTGCGCGTTGAGATTAAACAGTTGAAGAAGGCTTACTGCGAAGGCAGTCTGCCAAAATTCCGGGGAACACACTACAGAAAGAATGAACGTGTCTATTACATTCCGCGGAAGCCAATTTTCGAGAAAGTTCTTGCAGAGCTGAGGGAACATGAAGACGAGCCCATAAAGATTACAATGTTGAAGGTTTTCATGGAGGCAGCAAAAGCTCTAGGGGTTCGAGGAGATGCAGAGTAAACACCAGAACTTTTTACACGGCTACGATAAATCTAACACAAGCTTTAGACATCTAACACAACACCCAAATTTTAACACGATCACAACACCAGAATTTCGACCCTTACCACAAAATTCATTAATGATTTGATCCGTAAAGAGGGCTATATCTTCGATATAGTGTGCGTGCACGACTGGCTAAGTAGCATAGCAGGACTAATAATAAAAAATGAAACGGAAATTCCGGTTATCTTCCATGTTCACAGCACCGAGTGGGGTAGAAGTGGAGGACAAGGATCAAAAGTTGTGTCACATTTTGAGCGAGAGACAGCCCAGCAAGCGGACAGGATAATAACTGTAAGCCACGCCATGCAAGAAGATTTAATTAGGCATGGGTGGCCCCAGTCAAAAATAAATGTTGTGTGGAATGGTGTAGATCCAGAACGTTACGATCCGAAGACTTGCAAACCCGAGGATGTGGAGGCGCTTCGCAAGAGATATAGCATAGAATCTGACGAAAAAATGGTTCTCTTTGTTGGAAGACTTACATGGGTGAAAAGCGTCAAAAACTTGATACAAGCAATGCCCTTGGTTCTGGAAGAACACCCGAAAACTAAACTTGTTATTTTAGGTAAAGGCGAAGAGCAGAAGGACATTATTGAAACTGCAAACAGACTTGGGATAAAGGATAAAGTTATCTACAGATTCGAATTTGTACCAGAAGACGAGAGGATACTACATTATGCTGCGCAGATGTCTGTGTATTTCCCTCAGTCTACGAACCATTTGGTATAGTAAGCCTAGAAGCCATGGCTATGGAGAAGCCAGTTGTCGTTGGCTCTCGTGGAGTTGTCGGCTTCCGAGAGCAAGTTATTTCTTCCGGTCCATATCAAAACGGAATACACATTAACGGCGGAGACCCAGCGGACATAGCCTGGGGAATAAAAGAAACACTCAAAGACCCACAAAGAGCAGAGGTTTGGGGCAAGAATGGACGTAAAAGGGTTTTGGAATACTTCACATGGAGAAAGGCTGCAGAACAAACTCTGGAAATTTACAGAGAAACCACAAAGGAAAAGTTTCAATAAAGTGATTTTATAAAAAGAAGAGGAGATTAGCTTGACACAAGAAAACGTCTGGCATGCCCTGTCTGTTGAAGAAATATTCAAGAACCTTAAAACAAGCGTACATGGATTAACAATTGCTGAAGCGGAAAAAAGACTAAAAGAGTATGGGCCAAACGAGTTAGAAGAAGAAAGGAGATTAAGAAAGCTAGCTCTGCTTTTTGATCAAGTTAAGAGCCCCTTGGTTGGTGTGCTTTTTGTGGCAGCTTTTATTTCCTTTCTTGTCGGTAAATTAGTTGACGCTATTGTGGTGGCTGTTGTTATAGCCTTAAACACTGCTGTAGGATTTTTTCAAGGATACAAGGCTGAAGCTGCTCTTCAGGCTCTAAAGTCATTGGCAGCCCCAGAAGCAGAAGTTATCCGAGACTGCCCTGAAAAAGGAACATGCATTGAGATGCGTGTTAAGGCAAGGGAAATAGTTCCGGGGGATATAATTCTTTTAGATGCTGGAGATAAAGTTCCAGCTGATGCTCGTATTTTTGAAGCAATAAACCTTGAAATTGATGAGTCAATGTTAACTGGCGAATCAACTCCGGTGAGGAAAACAATCGAGCCGCTTGATGAGGATCTGCCTGTAGCGGATAGGAAAAATATGGCTTTTTCAGGAACTATAGTAACTCAAGGAAGAGGTAAGGCCGTTGTTGTCGCTACAGGCATGAAAACGGAAATTGGTAAGATCGCTAAACTTATAAAAGAAACTGAAAAGGCTGAAACTCCGTTTCAAAAGCGCACATCAGATCTGAGTAAAAAGTTAGGGCTTTTTGCGCTGATTGCTGGCAGCTTAATAATGATGGTTAGCCTTATACGTGGGTTTGAGTTTTATCAAACGTTTCTTTTTGCTTTGGCAGCAATTGTTTCAGCCATTCCAGAGGGACTACCTGCTGTTATGACAATAACTTTGGCTGTTGGAGTTAACAGAATGGCAAAACGCAACGCCATCATACGAAGGCTACAAGCAGTAGACACTTTAGGGTCAGCCACAGTTATTGTCACGGATAAGACGGGAACCTTAACAACCAACCAATTAACAGTCCAAAAAATATTCGTAAATGGTAAAATGGTCAAGGTAACTGGTGTGGGCTTTGCTCCAGAGGGCTCGTTTGAAATAAACGGTGTTCCAATAGACCCAAAAAAGGATGATACTCTAAGCCTTTTGCTTGAAATCGCTGCACTTTGTAACGATGCCAGACTTAGGCAGCATAAGACTGATGGACATCGTTGGGAAATATACGGAGACCCAACAGAAGGGGCGTTAGTAGTTGTTTCAGAAAAAGCAGGCTTCAAAAAAGAAGATTTGGAAGCGCAGTTACCACGCGTAGATGAGATTCCGTTTGATGCAAAAGAACGATACATGGTTACATTTCACAAATCTCCTGAGGAAAATTTGAGAGTTTACGTGAAAGGAGCACCTGAAACGGTATTGGAAATGTGTTCAGACGTTCTAGTAGATGGTAAAATAAAAAAGTTGTCGCCGAAAGAAAGGGAAGAACTTCTAAAAGTTAGCACTGAAATGGCCAGCGAGGCGCTTAGAGTGCTTGCCATGGCATATAAAATCATAGAGCCGGACAATCTTGAGGTCTTTAAGGAAAACACTAGGCAGAAACGTGCCAAGTTGGTTTTTGTAGGCATTACAGGAATGATTGACCCGCCAAGGCCGGAGGCAAAGCAATCGGTACAACTTTGCAAAAGAGCGGGAATTAAGGTTGTCATGGCAACAGGAGATCATAAGTTAACAGCGGAAGCTATTGCGAGAGAAATCGGAATTCTGGAACCTGGCTCGAAAATTTTAACCGGAGCGGAACTGGACAATATGAATAACGATGATTTAGATGCCGTTATAGAACAGACTTCGGTTTTTGCCCGCGTTTCTCCATCCCACAAATACCGAATAGTCGAATCCCTTAGGCGTAAAGGACATATTGTAGCCATGACAGGGGACGGCGTCAACGATGCGCCAGCTTTAAAAGCGGCTGAAATAGGTGTAGCAATGGGTATTACGTGCACTGACGTCACAAAAGAAACCGCGGACATGGTTCTTACAGACGACAATTTTGCAAGCATTGTCAGCGCGGTTGAAGAGGGCCGCGTTGTATTCGAAAACATTAGAAAAGTTGTAAAATACCTAATCGCCACAAACACAGGAGAAATTATAACAATATTAACTGCGTTAATTTTCTTTCCACACCTTCCATTAATCTTCACGCCTGTTCAAATATTATGGGTAAACCTTGTAACCGACGGCTTGCTTGTCACGCCCTTGGCTATGGAGCCGAAAGAAGAAGATGTAATGGATCAGCCTCCGAGAAAACCTAAAGAGAAAATAATCAATAGAGATCTCATGATGAACACGATATATGTGGGGATTTTTATGATGATTGGAACGCTATACGTCTTTATGAAGGATTGGAGCGGCGGAGATGTGATTAGGGCTCAAACTTTAGGGTTCACAACAATGGCAATGTTCCAAGTGTTCAACGCACTAAACTGCAGATCAAGAACAAAATCAGTTTTCAAAATAGGCTTTTTCACCAATAAATATTTGTTCGCAGCCATCGCAGCATCTGTTACCTTACAAGTTTTAGCTACGCTATTACATCCGCTAAAAATTGCTTTAGGCACCACCTCCATCTCAGCGTGGGACTGGTTGATTATAATCCTTATTTCAAGCTCAGTCTTCTTCGCCGACGAATTAAGAAAACTCGTTAGAAAAAAGGTAAAAGGGTGACATCTTTTGTCATCAAGGTATGAAGTTAAACTTGTCTCTATTGAGGAAAGGAATGGGTTGATGGAAAAATATGGCGATCGCCTTCTTTATGAGGAGAGAGCTGACATATATGGGTGCTGCATTAAACTCTTGACGGATGTGAAATACGTTAAAGAACGTTGGGAAGAAAGTTTCTATCCCATGTCAGCGCATGTTCGTTCCCATGGAAGACTAATAGTAACAAACGATGAAAATGAAGGGCAAAGCGTGCTCTACGACCCGCTTTCTAAAACAGCTTTCCTAATTAACATAGACTATTATGGTTGGGTGAAATCCATCGCCTTGAGCGTTGCAAGCGATATCCTCGAAGATAATCATGGGATAAATTCAGTCCACGGCGCATGCGTAGATATAGAAGG
The DNA here is from genome assembly GCA_964654925.1 of uncultured Candidatus Bathyarchaeia archaeon. Classification (GTDB taxonomy): domain Archaea; phylum Thermoproteota; class Bathyarchaeia; order Bathyarchaeales; family Bathycorpusculaceae; genus DRVV01. The sequence continues at coordinate 16,775 of CAZZKO010000066.1, read as the reverse complement.
CAAAGGAGTCTGCTTAATTGCCCCTTCTGGAACGGGAAAAACCACACATACATACGGGCTCCTCAGAATTAAAGGAGTACGCGTTGTGTCAGATGATTGGTTTTTCGTGCGCTTGATAGAAGAGCAAGCTGTTGCATTTGCTTCGGAGAAAAATTTCTACATACAAGCAGATATAGCTGAAAACTGGAGCGAATACCAAAAACTCGTGGAAAAAGCTGAATTTGATTCAAAAGGCAGGGCCGTAGTAAACGTGAGGTGGGTTGTTGGCAAAGGAAAAATTTTGCCCATGACCACGTTAAAAAAAGCTATATTGCTGAAGCGAGATCCACAAGACAAGCTGGTCTTTAACAAACTCTCAGCGGAAGAAGCCTCCAGATACATAGAAGGGGTTGATTTCTGCAACCCCCACATGCTCGTAAAAGACGAGCGGAAAACAAACCTGAGAAGAAAATTCTTCAAAGAATTGTTTAATTCCTTAGAAATTTACGTCGTGAATACTGCTAACCCGCTTAGTCAAAGCCATAAAGCCATAAAAGAAGAAATTTTAGGGCTATAAGCCATTTGTCTAATGGAGCGATTCGCATGCAAAAAATTGGTGTTGTAACTGCAGGCGGCGACGCCCCGGGAATGAACGCAGCAATCCGCTCTGTAGTTAGAACCGCCATATTCAACGGATTGAAAGTTGTAGGAATAGAACGGGGATACGCTGGGCTTATTGAAGGAAAAATCCGCCCTTTAAATGCACGTTCTGTTAGCGGAATAATTAACCGCGGGGGAACAGTGTTGAAGACTGCCCGCTGTGAAAAAATAAAAACGGAAGAGGGTGTTAAAAAAGCCGCCGACAACTTGAAAATTAGCAAAATCGATGGGCTCATAGTAATCGGGGGAGACGGCTCCTTTAGAGGAGCAGGCGAGCTTTATAATGCCAGCGGAATACCAGTGGTGGGAGTGCCGGCAACTATCGATAATGATGTCGCTGGAACTGACACCACTATAGGTTTTGACACAGCCGTCAACACTGCCCTATTCACAATTGACAGAATTCGTGACACTGCAACCTCCCATGAGCGAGTATTCGTTGTAGAAGTGATGGGACGAAAAAGGGGTTTTCTAGCTCTTGCTGTAGGATTTGCTGAAGGAGCAGAATTTATTCTCATCCCAGAGTTAAAATTTGACATAGAAGCTATCTGTAAAAAACTTAAAGAAGGACGCAAAAAGGGTAAAACATCAGAGATAATTGTCATGGCTGAAGGTGCTGGTGATTCTTCTCTAATCGTTAAGGAAATTAAAAGGCAAACTGGATATGATGTTCGCTTAACAATTCTTGGACATGCCTTAAGAGGAGGAGCGCCCACAGCGCAAAGCAGAATTCTAGCTAACCAGTTTGGAGCACACGCTGTGGAGCTTCTACTAAAGGGAGCAAAAAAGAGAATGGTTGGAGTTAAAGGCGAAAAAATAGTTTCAATAGATTTAGATTATTCATGGCAACAAAAGAAGAAAATAGACGAGCAACTATATCATCTGGCAGAAGTACTTTCATCATAAAGGTTGAAGAGGAAATGAGCTTGTTAAAACAAAAGATTGCTTACTTTTCAATGGAAATAGCACTATCCAATGATATCCATACTTACAGCGGAGGTTTAGGGGTTCTCGCAGGCGACACAATAAAATCAAGCGCAGATCTGAACATTCCTTTAACTGCAGTCACGTTAATAAGTAAAAAGGGCTACTTTAGGCAGGAACTAACTCGTGAAGGCAAGCAAATAGAACATCCAGATCCATGGAACCCTTCGCAGTTCATGCAGCCATTACCCGAAGAAGTTACAGTTCAAATTCAAGGTAGAGATGTCCGCGTAAAAGCTTGGTTATACAAAGTGAAAAGCGTAAGAGGCGGCGAGGTTCCCGTGTACTTTCTCGACACAGATGTTGAAGGGAACAATACTGAAGACAGAGAAATAACCTCATTCCTGTACGGGGGCGATGAAAAATACCGCATCAAACAAGAAATTGTTCTAGGAATTGGCGGCGTAAGAATGCTGGAAAAACTTGGCGTCGACGTCCGCAAATACCACATGAATGAGGGACATTCCAGCTTTTTAGCCCTTGAATTATTACGGAAACACGAGATGAACGTCAACAAAGTTAGAAACATGTGCGCATTCACGACGCACACACCGGTTGAAGCGGGACACGACAAATTCCCATATGAGCTTGTTAGAGAATATCTTGGAGAATTTATCCCATTTGATGCTTTAAAAAGTCTAGGCGGACAAGACAGATTAAACATGACGCTTCTCGCATTAAACCTTAGCAACTATGTTAACGGTGTAGCGAAAAAACATAAAATAACCTCAAGGGAAATGTTTCCAAGCTATGAGATTCACGCAATAACAAACGGTATTCACTCGTATACATGGACCTGTGAAAGCTTCAAGCGATTGTATGACAAGTACCTTCCAGGATGGGCTCATGAGCCAGAGATGCTTGTGAAAGCGGAAATAATTCCGGATATTGAGATTTGGAAAGCCCACATGGAAGCGAAGAAGGCATTAATCGATTACGTCAATGCAGTGGCAAATGTTGGCATGGACTATGAAACGTTAACAATTGGATTTGCGCGGAGAGCCACCGAATACAAAAGGCATGCTCTAATATTTTCAGACCTAGAAAGATTGAAGAAAGTGAATAACAGAGGCAGAATTCAACTTATTTTTGCTGGAAAAGCCCATCCTAGAGATGAAACGGGAAAGAAGCTAATTGAACAAATATTCAGCTATAAGGAAATATTGAAAGACTACATCAAAATTGCCTATTTAGAAAATTACGATATGAACCTCGCAGCAAAAATGGTTTCAGGAGTCGACGTTTGGTTGAATACACCTTTGCCGCCCATGGAAGCGTCTGGCACAAGCGGGATGAAGGCAGCCCACAATGGCGTAATAAACTTCAGCGTCCTAGACGGCTGGTGGATTGAAGGTTGGATAGAAGGTGTCACTGGATGGGCGATAGGCCCAACTCCAGAGGAGCACGTGTCAACCGATGAGCGAAAAGCCAGAGAGCTTGACGATCTTTACGGAAAACTAGAATACGTGATCATTCCATTGTATTATAAACGAAGAGATGAATGGATACAAATGATGAAAAACTCAATAGGAAAAATCGCTTGCCACTTCAACAGCCATAGAATGATGCATAGATATGTTACAGAGGCATACTTATGACCTGTTAAACTTGCGAGTAATAATGGAACAAGCTATGGCTTTCACGCGCGCGTCTCAAAATAAAAAAGGTGTACGGTTGTCAATTTACAGCAAAAACCTGTCCGTTGCAAACAAACTTAAAAAATTTAAAACCGTCGGGAGGAGAACAGCTCAGGTTAGAGTTATGAGAAACCGTAGAAGCACGCATAACTCAACTTTCAAGTTTTTATCATAATATAATAATCTGAAAGATTTGCTCTTTTAGTCGCTGCTAAACGTATATTTTTGCTGTTGCGATTTTAGCTATGGTTCCGCCTTTTTGCATGTTTAACGTCATCTTCTCAGCTTTTGTTTATGTATACGCGTTATTGTTCAGTTAGTTTGCGGTCCATCCATAACTCCTCTTGCGTATAGGCAAAAGCTCTCCTTCCAATGCGCGCAAGTTTTTAAATAGTTCTTCTTCTTTTCACGGCTTCTTTAACTCTTTTTTGTGCTATTTCTAATGCTGTTTCCCTTGGAGGAACCTTCTTTCTACTAGACTCAACTAGAATTAACCGTGTATTTTTGGTGATTCTCTCCTTAATCATTTCAAACATTTTCTCTGGGTTCTCGCCCAAGTACTCAGCGTAAGAGGATATGACACCTCCGGCATTTGCCAAAATGTCAGGCATAACAAGGACGCCTCTTTCATGCAGTACTTTTTCCATTTCATATTTCATAGGTATGTTTGCTGCCTCTACAACGATCCTTGCCTGGATTTTGTCAACGTTCTTGTCGTTTATCACGTCTGGTATGGAGGCTGGAACCAGAATATCAACTGGTAATTCAAAGATTTCGCCGTGCCTTAAAATTTGTCCAGGTTCATAATTGACGACTGAACCCTTGTCTGCTTTAACTTTTCTCAGCTTTTCATGGTCTAATCCGTCGGGGTTGTAAATGCAGCCTTTGCTGTCGCTTACAGCTACAACTCTAACACCGTACTCCGCTAAGTATTTTACCGGCGTAGAACCCACGTTGCCGAAGCCGTCGATAGCTACTTTTGCTTTCGTAAGATCTAGGCCAACATATTCTGAAGCCACGATGATTACGTTTAAAACTCCATAGGCCGTCGAGCCGTACTCATGGGGAAGCCCGCATTTTTCACTTGGCCTGACGCACATGCTGGATGGTTTTCCAGTACAAGAGTTCAGTGAGCCATTTGTTAACGCGTAAACTGCCATCTCCTCCTCCCCAGTATTGATATCGGGAGCCGCCACGTACTGACTAGGCGACAGGGGCTTCAAAGCTATGGCGAAAGCCCTAACTAAACCCAGCTTCTCTTCTTTCGGCATATTTTTTGGATCAGCTATTATGCCTGATTTTGCTCCTCCAAAAGGCAGCTCCGCCAGAGCGCATTTCCAAGTCATAACCCTTGCAAGCCTAAAAATCTCCTCAATGTTTACGGTGGGAGTCATTCTTATACCGCCTTTGCCTGGTCCTAGAGCAGTGTTGTCGATAACGAGTATTCCCCTCATTCCGGTTGAGGTGTCATAAACTTGCACGATTTTTTCAGGTCCCCATTCATCAGCAAATCTATCCAAGTCAACCATACTGTTTACCAGCCATATCACAACGTGTCGCGTAAGATTTATTTTACCGACGCTCTATTTCTATTTTTGTGGTGGTGATTTTGTCTGAAAAAGAGGAGAAAATAAGAGTGCCTGTGCTGCCAGCCGCCTGCTTTTATCATGATGAAGAAAAATACACTGTGGAAATAGAACTTCCAGGGGCAGATAAGAAGAATATTAGCTTGGAGGTTTCAGATGGTGGATTATGTGTTAAAGCGCCAAGAAACGATTTGGAGTATTTTGGATGCTGGGTTTTCGCTCATGCTGTAAAACCGAAAGATGCAAAGGCGTCTTTTAAAGATGGATTGTTAACGGTGACTGTTCCGTTAGCAAAATCATTAAAAGGAGTGAAAGTTCCAATAGAATAGACTCAAGTCCCTCTTTAACGCTCCTTTTTTTGTGAAATGAATCATAAAATGAGTAAAGACGAGGAGCATTTTAACGCAATTAGTTAATATGATGTTAAAAGTTACTGTACAGCTTTAGAAGCATAACTAAACAAAACTAGAACAAAAAAGGAAACGGAAAGAAAATACAAAACCCACGCTGTCAAGTAATGATTCCAAAATGGTGTTCGATAATATGGTGGTATACTTGTGGCGGTGCAAGCGAGTGAAACGCTCTTTGAACAACCTCGCTTAGAGATGGGTGAATGTGCATTCCCTCGATTATAGGCCATGCTGATTGTTCAGGAGTATACATTATGTTAACCACTTCTTGAATCAATATGGATGCATAGGGTCCAATTATATGGGCTCCTAAAATTTTCAAGTTCTTCTTTTCCACGATAACTTTTACAAAGTAGTTTTTGGCGTTCATGGCTATTCCTTTAGCAGTGTCTTCGTATCTTTCTACTCCTATTAACACATTGTCTTCGCCGTATTTCTCAACGGCTTCTTTCTCTTTCAATCCGACGCTTGCAATTTCGGGATATGCGAAAACTGCATGGGGCACAGCGTGATAGTCTACTTTTACATTCTTTTTCAGTATAGCGTTATAATAAACTATTTTTGCTTCGTAGTTTGCTTTATGCTTGAAGGGATATCTGCCGTTAGCGTCGCCAAGCGCCCAAACATTTTGCTGAGAAGTTTCTAAATATTCGTTGACTATAATCCACCCGTCTTTGTCTATTTTTATTCCTCCTTGTTCTGGATGGAGAATCTCCGTGTTTGGGGCTCTGCCCGCAGCCACAAGTATTTCTTCCGCTGTCACCTCAACTTCTTTTCCATTTAACCTATTAACTGCTACGAGCCTTTTCTTGTTGCCAGCTATTTTTTCTACTTTTTGCACTTCGTGGTTTGTGACTATTGTCATGTATTTTTGCATTTCCTGTTTAGCCAGCGCTGATACCTCTGGCTCTTCATCGGGCAAAAACTTCGGGTTTCTACCTATTATGGTAACCTTTGAACCCATAGCTGAGAAGAAGTGTCCATATTCGGCGGCTATGTATCCTCCACCAATAATTGCAATGCTTCTTGGTAAGCGCTTCATTTTAAGAACCGTATCGCTGGTTTCATAGCCTGCTTCTTCCAGTCCCTCTACCCGAGGAATTAGGGGCTTGGATCCTGTACACAGAATTATTGTTTTAGACTTTAAGTTGGTTCCATCCACTTTCAGCGTATAGGGGGCTATAAATTCAGCTTTGGATGGATAATAGTCCACGTTTTTAGATCTGGAGAGTCCATCTCTAATCATATTTATTTCTGATTGAATATGGGATCGCATTCTCTCCATGACCTTTTCAAAATCAATTTTCTTGATTTCGGAGAATATGCCAAATTCATGAGCCTTTTCTATAGTTCTTATGAGTTCAGCCGGATACAACAAAATCTTTGAGGGTATACATCCCCTTGTTAGACATATTCCGCCAGGTTCGTCCTTGTCAATAACGGCGATTTTCACTTTTGGATTATCTTGAATTACAGCGTTCACAATCTCCATTGCGGATCCTGTGCCAATTACAATTAAGTCGTATTCTTTTTCTTTCACGTTCAAACCTCCATACAAAAGCTGTCGGAAGGCTTTATATCATATCAATTAATTTTCTATCTAAAAGGGATATTTATGAGTGTTGATTTAAGAGATATTTTAGAGAAATACAAAACAGTCGCTATAGTAGGACTTTCAAAGGATCCCTCAAAAGATAGTTACAGAGTTGCTAGGTATTTAAAAAGTCAAGGTTTTCGCATAGTGCCCATCAACCCTTTTGCTAATGAAATTTTAGGCGAAAAAAGTTATAAAAGCCTACTTGACCTGCCTCATTATGTACAAAAAAGTTTAGAGATAGTTGACATTTTTAGACCTCCCCAAGAAGTACTATCTATAGTTGAGCAAGCTATTAAGTTAAAAAACGCCTATGGGAGACCTCATGTGATTTGGATGCAGCTTGGAATATTCAATGAGGAAGCAGCGCAAAAAGCAGAAAAGGCAGGACTAACGGTTGTTATGGATAAGTGTATTATGCAAGAGCATAGGCGTATATCAATGGCCAAAATCGATTAGAGGTAGCTGCTGCAAAGTGGATCGCTAAGCAACAAATTTAAGGGTCTCTGCTGAAAAAGTACTATATCATGAAGAAAATAACCATTCTAGGTTTTGCGGGTAGTTTAAGAAAAGATTCATATAACAAAGCGTTACTACGCGCCGCAGCTGAGTTATTGCCAAAAGAAGTTGAGCTTGAAATTTTTGATATTGAAGGAATTCCTCTTTACAACCAAGACTTGGAGTATGAAATGCCAGCAAAAGTTAAGGAGTTTAAGGTAAAGGTGAGATCTGCAGATGCAATTCTTGTGGCTACGCCAGAATACAATTATTCAGTTCCTGGAGTGCTAAAGAACGCTATAGACTGGGCTTCTCGACCACCAGGCGACAATTCCTTTGACGGCAAACCAGTAGCAGTCATGAGCGCATCTACTGGAATGCTTGGAGGAGCTCGCGCCCAATACCATCTCAGACAAGTATTTGTAACTTTAAATATGCATCCAATAAACAAGCCTGAGGTCATGGTGCCATTCGCTAGAGAAAAGTTTGCTGAAAATGGACAGTTGAAGGATGATACAACGCGGGCCAGAATTCGTGAACTGCTTGAAAATCTGGTGGCTTGGACTAAAAAATTGAAGATCTAAATTTCAAAAATTTCCAGCTTTAGGCAACGTTTTTAATTTTCCCCTAGACTTTTATTATGTTGAGGAGATTGCATGGAAAGCATTTCTCATAGGAAATTGGATTGTTTGGGACTTTATTGTCCAGAGCCTGTTTTCAGGACGAGGATGGAGCTTGATGAGATGAAGGTTGGCGAGGTTCTTGAAGTTTTGGCAGATGATCCTGCTGCAGAAGAAGACATTAAAAGTCTAGTGAAAAATTTGGGACAGGAAATCGTGAGCGTAACCCGAAATGGAAATCAGGTTCAAATTTTGATTAAAAAAGTTAAATAAGTGGGTAAGGAGGTGAAACGTTGTCGGAAAGGAAAAAGATTTTGTACGTCCAGACGAGCGGAGTTGACACTCCAGAACGCACTTATGCCCCGTTCGTTTTGGCAACTACTGCCACTATGATGGGAATGGACGCCACCATATATTTTCTAATAAAGGGCGTTACTATAGTTAAGAAGGGTGAGGCCGAGAAAATAAAGCTCGGCGGTTTTCCATCCTTGAAGGAAGTTATGGACCAAGCGGTTAAGGCTGGAGTTAAACTCATGGTGTGTGAACAGAGTTGCATGTTGCTCGGCATTCCACGGGGCGACTTCACGCCAGAAGCAAAAATAGTAGGCGCCGCGACCTTGAATGATCTGGCCTTAAACGCAGATGCTGTTATATGCTTCTAGAGGATTAGAAATGTGGACTCCTAAAAAAGTTTATATGGACCATGTTGCCGGTAAACCTGTTGATCCCCGCGTTATGGATGCCATGCTGCCCTTTATTAGGGAATTTTACGGCAACCCATCATCGATTCATTCATTTGGGCATGAGCCAAGAAAGGCTTTGGAGGAAGCAAGAGCCAAAATAGCCAAACTTATAAATGCAGAAAGGGCGGAGTCTATAATTTTCACCTCTGGGGCTACAGAAAGTAACAATATGGCTGTTAAAGGCGTTGCTTATAGAAACATGGACAAGGGAAAACATGTAATAGCTTCAAGCATTGAACATATGTCAGTTATCAACCCGTGTAAACACCTGAAGACTAGGGGTTTTGATGTGACGTTTCTGCCTGTCGACAAGTATGGTTTAGTTGACCTCAATAGTTTAGAACGTGAGTTGAGGGAAGAATCAGTTCTTGTTTCAATTCAGTATGCTAATGGTGAAATAGGAACCGTTCAACCAGTAAGGGAGATAAGCCAAATAGTCCACAGAAAAAACGCATATCTACACGTGGATGCTACCGCCGCTAATGGGCAGGTTCCAATAGACGTTCAAAAAGACGGCATTGACCTTCTCACGCTTTCTTCTAACGACATGTATGGACCTAAAGGGGTTGGAGCCCTTTATATTCGCAGCGGAGTGCGCATTGAACCCATAATTCATGGTGGCGGCCAAGAAAGAGGCTTACGTTCTGGAACAGAAAACGTGCCAAGCATAGTTGGGTTTGGAAAAGCAGCTGAAATAGCCCTTAATGAGATGCAATCTGAAAGTGGAAGGCTTAGCAAGCTTAGAGACAAACTCATTAGGGGCTTGCTGGAGTCTATACCCTACGCTTTCTTGAATGGACACCCAAGAAACCGCTTGCCAGACAATGCCGCGGTAAGGTTCAACTTCATAGAAGGCGAATCCATCCTCCTAAGCCTTGACATGATGGGAGTTGCAGCCTCATCCGGCTCTGCTTGCACCGCAAAAACTTTGGAGCCTTCTCACGTGCTGCTTGCCACTGGACTGAAGCATGAAGAAGCCCATGGTTCAGTGCTATTCACTCTTGGAAGGCAAAACACGGAAGACGAAGTAGACTATGTTGTTCAAATAATGCCAGATATTGTGAAAAGGTTAAGAGCTATGTCTCCCTTAACACCTAAGGAGTTGCAAGTTGATGTATAGCGAAAAAGTGATGGAGCATTTCAGGAATCCCCGAAATATGGGGGAAATTCAAGACGCTGACGGCGTTGGCACAGTTGGAAACCCTGTTTGCGGAGACATGATGACCATATACATAAAAGTTAAAGATAACCGCATAGAGGACATCAAATTCAAAACCTTCGGCTGCGGCGCCGCAGTTGCAACAAGCAGCATGATAACTGAATTGGCAAAAGGAAAAACCTTAGAAGAAGCGTTGAAAATAACAAGGAAGGATGTGGCCGACGCCTTAGAAGGGCTTCCGCCTGTAAAGATGCACTGTTCAAACCTAGCGGCAGACGCCCTTAAAGCCGCAATTGAAGACTATTACAAAAAACAGAAAGGAAAGGTGGAAAACCAATGAAAAAAGAGTTTATTAGATGCGAATTCTGCAGCATACCAATTCCATTAGAGACATGCCAGTTAGCCGCTTATCGCACTATTATTGACGGAAAAGAGTACATTTTCTGCTGTCAAAAATGCGCTGAAAGATATCAGCAAAGAAAATCTTCAATAAAGTAGGTTTTAGCCTATCGAATTTCAACTTACCTTTTTATTTTAGCTAAGAATTTAACTGTAAAGTATAAAAATGGTGGAAAATCATATGCTGACACCGGTCCAAAAACCTTCTCTTACGGCATCTATTATCTTTCTTGGCTGTTTCGCATCTCCGATTAGATAAACTTCTCTTGCAACTTTTTTAGAAGCTTTCATCAAATCAGTTTCAACTTTGGCTTTTCTGCCCACTGATAGGATAATAGTATCAGCTTTAAAAAGGGATCTAATACCCAAGTTGTTGACGGTTTCCACACCAGACTTATGTATCTCTACGACTGGGGCGCACGTCAAAACTCTTACCCCAGTTTTATCTAAGAGTTTGATTATGCCCATGCGACTTAAGATTGGCTCGCCCATTGCAATTTGCGGTAGTGCTTCTATGATAGTCACATTGTGACCTTCGTTTGAAAGTTTGATGGCTAATTCGCATCCCACTAAACCACCTCCAATTATTATCACGCTTTTGCCAGGTTGGGTTTTCCCGGAGAGGACATCTTCGGCTAAAACGGCATTTTCCACTCCAGGTATCTTTGGAATTAATGGATCTGATCCCGTAGCCAAAATGACAACATCAGGGTTTTCTTTTTGGATGATGTCTGCGTCAACTTTAGTGTTTAGTTTTACCTCAATATCTTGGTTACACAGCACACAACCATACCATTCTATGAGGCGTTTTATTCGCCATTTAATTTTTTCATTGAGAACATATCTTAAAACACCGCCCAAGTCATTGGATTCTTCAACCAAAACAACATTGTGGCCGCGCAAACCTGCAACTCTTGCAGCTTCAAGACCTGCAAGCCCTCCGCCGACTATAAGGACTTTCTTCGGATTTTTAGCCTTTGGAATATGTTCTTCACTCAGGTATCGGTATTCATAGCTTTTTAAAGGGTTTACGCTGCAATTCACTGGTTCTTGGAAAAAGATACGCTCTATGCACTGTTCACAAGCGATGCAAGGTCTAATTTCTACAATGCACCCCCCCTCTTACTTTTCTAGGCCATTCCGGATCTGCTATAAGCTGTCTTCCAATAAAAACAAGATCTACTAAGCCGTTTCCTATCGCGTCGTTGGCAATTTCCGGGTCTACAAGCATTCCACCGCTAATAACTGGCACGTTCACCGTTTTCTTTATTTCAGAAGCCTCTCTGAAAAAATATCCTTGTTTATCGTAGTAAATTGGTGGAATTATGTGGTCAGCAGTGTCATAGGTGCCGCCGGTTACGTCAAAAGCGTCCACGCCTGCAGCTTCAAGTTTTTTGGCAACTTCTTTTGCATAATCTAATGTAATGCCGCCCTCCTCAAACTCGTTCGCAGCCAATCGGAATATAACTGTAAAGTCTGATCCGCATTTTTCCTTTATCTTTCTGACAATCTCTGTTGCGAAGAGTGCCCTTTCAGCGCCATACTTATCTGTTCTCTTGTTTGTAAGCGGAGATAGAAACTCGGCTATCAAGTAGCCGTGGGTACCATGCACCTCAACCATGTCGAAGCCCGACATTTTAGCCCTTAGAGCTGCATTTGCAAAATTTTCCACCATTTTTTCAACTTCATCCGTAGTTAACTCGCGTGGTGTCCTTGGTGGAGGAAAAACTTTCCTACCAATGGCGCTTGGTCCCACCGGCTGGTCTACATGTGCTTGTATACCTCCGTGATAAAGTTGTATGGCTATGGCTGCACCCCATGCCTTTACCGAGTTTGTCAACATATGAAGCCGGGGCATTAAACCATCTCTATCCACGGCTATTTCTGATTCAAACCCTTTTCCTGAAGAGTGAACATAACTAGCCTCTACTATTGCAAGCCCTATGCCACCTTTTGCTATAACTTCGTAATGAGCGATAACTTGCTCGTTGATCTCTCCTTCAGAACTTGCATAACACATCACCATGGGCGGCATGACTATTCGGTTTCTAAGAAGGACGCTGCCGATTCGTATTTCACTGAATAGATTTTCAAAATTGTCTTTCTTCATTTCAAAATCCTCAAATCATTTCTTGAAGCTTAAATTATTTATAACTTTTTAACATAAAAAATACAAGTAAATTAAACATAAATGGCTTTGTGAAATGATACATGAAAATTTGGTTTGCTATAGTGGCAGAATTTCGGTGTAAAAGTTTAGGTATATCGCAAATCCGAGAATAAGCGCTATCAGCCAAAGAACAAGAGTAATTTGCATTGCAACCTTCTTTCTATAACATGCTTGTGTTGATAGACTTAAATGCCAAGCAGCAACAATCCATATGCCTAAGAGCCAAGCCAAAAGTCCTGTGATTCCATGGAAAATTGATATTACAGATATGGGCTTTGCAAAATTTTCTAATATATATGGTGTTAAGCCCGAGGAAAAAGAAGGCACCATGACTGCCAATATGGTTATTGAGTGAACAATAACAGCTAGAAGCATGGTTATTCCATGAGCTCGAATCATTTTTCTTCTTTTCATAACTAAGCTTGCTATGATTAATCCGAGTATAACGAATTGCAAAACCAAACTTGTCAATGCAATAATTTGATACAATCAAATTTCCCTCCTCATTATGGATAAAAAGAAGTTTATTTATTATTTAATTGTGAAACGCTATTTTTTAGCTTTAGCCTTTACTGGTTTCATTGGAACCTCACAGCAAATTAAGTCACATTCAGCGCACCCGCAATCTTCATCTACAACGACTACAAGCCCACATTTTTCGCACTTATATTTTTCACCCTTTTTCGCCAAGACATTTCACCTTCCAAAACAACAATCGTTAATCTTACATTTTACCTTAAACGAAATATAAAAGCATTTGCAACACGGATCCTAATCTAATCCAAAATAAAATCTTACGCAAAATTTAATTCTTTTGAGCAGTAAAGGAAAATGATGGTGAAAAGAATTGAATTCTGAAGAGTCTGAACCTATATGCGATAGATGTGGTAACCCAATTGATGATTGCAAATGCGTGTGCCCCTATTGCGGCGAATCTTCTGGTTGCGAGTGTTGCATAGGCTCTGATAAAGCCACCGGCGGGTGAAAGGCTTCAAATAAAATTTCATGGTTGATTTATGATGGATAAGGGTTTTAACTGGATGGCTGGCGGACCACAAGGAAGCGGAGTGGACACGGCTGCAAACATTTTTGGAAGAGCATGTAGCTATGGCGGCTTGTACGTTTATGGACGCCGTGAGTACCATTCAAACATAAAGGGTTTACATAGCTACTTCCACCTAAGAGTTTCAAGTAGCGAGGTTTCAGCTAATGTGAACGATGTGGATATGTTGGCGGCTTTTGACGCTGAAACTGTTGTTAGGCATATAACTGAAATTGTTCCTAAGAGCGGAATAATAGTTGATCAAAACCAATTGGAAACCAAGATTCTAGAGATTCCCACATTACCCATGGAATTTAAGTCCATTTTTAAGGAATTTTTGAAAGAAAACAGCATAGGCGACCGTTTAGCAGATCTGCTTGAATACGCTAGGAAGAAGAGCATCCACGTTTTTAAAGTTCCATACCTGGAGCTGCTTAAACAGATTGCAGATAAGCTTGGAATAGAAAAATTAAGTAAAATTACGCGAATGATAAACGTGCTGACGATTGGCATATCCTTTGGACTTTTAGGATACGACGTTGCTCTGATTGAGAGGGCCATAAAGGATGTTTTTGGAGAAAAGCCGAAAATCGTTGAAATGAACCTCCTTGCATTGGAAGTTGCATACGATTATGCAAAAAACAATTTTTCCAAGGACTTTGGTTACCGTCTCCCAGAAATATCTGTGAATGAGGAGAGAATTTTTCTTTCAGGAAACCAAGCTGTTGCAATTGGGAAAGTTTTGGGCGGATGTAGGGTTCAAACCTATTACCCAATAACCCCAGCGGCAGATGAGAGCGAATACATAGAAGCCCATGAAATTCTATCCACAAAAGTTTCAGGAATGGAAGCCGGTGTGGTTGTGCTCCAAACAGAGGATGAAATTGCAGCTATAAATATGGCTTCAGGGGCAGCTCTAGCCGGTGCTAGAGCGTCAACATCAACCTCTGGACCTGGATTCTCCCTAATGGTTGAGGGATTATCTTGGGCTGGTCATAACGAGGTGCCGGTTGTCATAACCTATTATCAGCGAGGCGCTCCCTCTACCGGGCTTCCTACAAGGCACGGGCAGGATGACTTGCGATTTGCCATTCACGCCGGACATGGCGAGTTTCCCCGCATAGTTCTGGCTTCAGGCGACATTAGGGAATGCTTTTACGACGCGGTGAATGCCTTCAACTATGCTGAAAGATTCCAGCTGCCCGTAATTCACCTTATAGATAAGGCGCTTGCTAATAGTTCCCAAACTTTTCCAGTCTTTGACATTAGTAAGGTCAGAATCCATCGGGGCGAAATTTTAGATGAAAAAATGCTTGAGGGCGTAGAATACAAGCGTTTTACCTTCACCGAATCTGGGATTTCACCTCGCGTTTTGCTCGGCACAAGGAATGGCGTGCACTGGCACTCTGGTGACGAGCATAACGAGTATGGGCACATAAGCGAGGAGCCGCATAACAGGATTAGAATGATGGAAAAGCGCATGAAAAAGCTTGAAACCATTGAAAGGGAGGTGCCGATAACGGAGAAAATTAACTTTTTCGGAGAGCCGAACGCCAAAAACATGATTGTAAGCTGGGGTTCTCCAAAAGGCGCAATAGTTGAAGCCTTAAATGGGTTGTCCAGAGAAGGCTACAGTTTAGGTTTTCTGCAGGTTCGAATGGTGCATCCCCTTCCGGGAGAGCATATAAAGGAAATTCTTCAAAAAGCTGAGAGAATCATCGATGTTGAAATGAACTATTCGGGGCAGCTTGGCGGAATCATAAAGGAGAAAACTGGAGTGTCAATGGACTTTCAAATAGTCAAATATAACGGTAGACCAATGACTACCACGGAGGTTTATAATGCTTTAAAACTTGTTTTGGATGGTAGGGCGCCTAAAAGGCAGGTGTTGACTTATGGCGCTTAAATGGCAAGACTTTAAAACCGATGTTTTCGTTGACTGGTGTCCAGGATGCGGAAACTACGGTATACTTGCGGCTTTACAGATGGCTCTGGCGGAACTAGGCCTTGAACCCCACAGGGTTGTGCTGGTTTCCGGAATAGGTTGTTCTGGTAAAGTGCCCCATTTCGTAAAAGCTAACGGAGTTCACGTGCTTCATGGCAGAACTCTTCCTTTTGCGCAGGGAATAAAGATTGCAAATCCAGATTTAGAAGTTATAGCCGTAGGCGGAGATGGCGACGGACTTGGAATAGGCATAGGCCACCTAGTCAATGCAGGAAGGAGAAACATGGATATCACCTATCTCATACATGATAACGGGGTTTATGGACTTACTAAGGGACAAGCCTCACCAACCCTCAGGTTGGGCTTAAAAGTTAAGGCAATCCCAAGGCCAAACATTAATGAAGCTGTAAACCCGCTGACCATCGCTCTTGCAGCGGGCTACACTTTTGTTGCAAGAGCCTACGCCTATGACACCAAACACTTGAAAGAAATAATAAAACAGGCAATCCTACACAAGGGATTAGCCCTAGTCGATATACTGCAGCCCTGTCCAACATATAATGACATAAATACTAAGGAGTGGTATGCCGGCGAAGATCGTGTGGATCCCAAAACTGGTAAACCAACGCCGAGGCTTTACAAGTTGGAAGAGGTAGGCTACGACCCCGTTGTACATGATTTGAATGAAGATTTTGATAAAAAAATTGCTGCCATGGAAAAAGCGAGGGAGTGGGGTGATAAAATCCCCACCGGGGTATTCTATAAGAATGAACTGCTCCCTACATTCCAGGAACGCATAACCCAAAGAATACCGTTCTATATTGAAAACCCGCCGGCGAAACAAAAAATCTGCGATGATGCGGGCTCGCCAATAACCGATATTGATGTTTTCTTCAAGGAGTTAAAGGTGACATGAACCAGCGGGTGCTTAGGCAATGTAACTTCTTAGGTCTGTGCTTTGCAAGAGACAGGTTCGGTATCTCTGAAGCATATCGTTGATAACCTTCTTCAGATCCTCCTCTCCAGTATATCCCACAATTTGCATTAAAGGACGCCCGCCGCAGAAGAAAATTAAGGTAGGGGTACCCATGACCCCTAGGTCCGTTGCCAATTCTTGATTTGAAGGCGACTCTAAAACGTTTAACCTTGCAAATTTGAGTTTTCCTGAATATTCTTCAGCCAACTTTTCAATAATTGGCGTAAGCCGTCTACACCATGGACACTGCTGGTGCCAAAAATAGACCAAAGTTAAAATGCTTGAACGACCAACCTCTTCTTCCCAGTTGTTTTGGTTTAGTTCCACAATTACCATTCGAAACAACCAGGGTTCTGCTTAAACATTGAATCTA
>CAZZKO010000065.1:0-4879 GCA_964654925.1 uncultured Candidatus Bathyarchaeia archaeon | reverse complement strand
GGCTTATGAACTTGGCTATGGCTTCCGCTTCGTGGGCGTCAACGTGGCCTGGCACAACCGGCGTGCTTGCTGTTCGCAGCGGCATTTCAGGCCTTTTATGATAGTATTTTTCTCCTACCAAGTGGAAGTTTTCCAGTGTGGGCTTATTTGAGACTCCGCATAGAGCTAAGGCTAACTCTTCGCTGTAGGCTTTTATGTCAAATTTTATGTTACCGCCGCTTTTTAAGGCATATTCTGCAGCCTTTTCTGCCATCTTCGGGTTCATGTATCCGTTAGTTTCCCAGCAAACTCGGAGGATGCGTTTTTTCTCTTCGGCCTTTTCTAGGGCTAAGCGGCTTGTCTCCAAGGAGTGGGGCATCTGCGGTGAGGGGTCACCTCCGAAAAAGCATATGCATGACACATTTGCTTCGGAAGCTTTTGAGGCTAGGGCTTCAGCGCTTATTACCGGCTTCCGTTTGACTGTTAGATTTCTAAAGTGCCAATTCTGACAGTATAGGCAATCATAGCTGCAGGCGCCATAGAAAACTGCCAAGTTATAGTAGCCATATTCAGCTTCAGGCTTGTAGGCGTACCTTGGATATCCGCTTCCTGTGCAGCCTGGACAGAACCACCAGCTCACACAGTTTGTGGGTAAACCATCATAGTACCAATCTAATATGCCCCTTTCAGGTGTTCCACCATAGCGGATCAGCTGCCCGTCAACGTTCCACACGAGCCCGCAGAAGCCAACCCCTCCGACACCTATTACGCAGTTGTTGGCGCAGACGCCGCATGGAGTCCCGTTGATGTTTCTTGGCGGTTTCGGTGGCAAACCATAGACGGCGCGACTTTTCGCGTGGGTTTCTTCAGCAACTTCAAGGGCTTTTTCAGTCTTTCCTCTTATGCATTCAAGGCAGACGCCTAGCTTTCCAGAAATTAAAGGTGAGATCTCGCTGCATACTTGGCATTTTCCCATAGCTAATCCAAGATAAAAACTTGTTAAGCACGCCTAAAAATTTAGAGGGCATAGCCCTCCTCCTACTGGAGGCAATATTGCCAGTATGTCTCCGTCCCGGAGTTCTGTTTTTAAGCCTTTAAGGGTTGAGGTGCTTCGCCCATTAACCAAGAATTGGAGGAAGCCTTTCACGTCGCCACTTCTGCTGTCATAAACATATTCCACAAACCCCTTCCCATAACGCTCAGCCAACTTACCAAGAACCTTCTCCACAGTAACGTCTTCATCGTCTGGAAATTCCAGTGTTTCCTCGCGTTTACCAGTGATTTCTCGAAGCGTGGTGAAGAAGCGCACTGAAACCTTCAAGGAACTTCACCGTCAAAAGTGAATGTGAAAACAAACGGAAAAGCTTTTCCCGCAGCGGAAGCCACTTTCCAAGCTTTATGCCCGATCTTAAGGTGGCTTATTGGCTTTTACCACTGGCCTGCATTCGGGCTTCTAACCCCAATCGGATGCAAGATGATATGTGAAGCGGCAGGCACGGAACATGGGCCAAGGAACAAGGGGTTTGACTTTCCCAAACTTATGATATTGTCTGTTGCCACAAGCCTAGACGCCACCTGAGGGTGAGTTAAACTTCGCCCCTCTAAAAGCTAATAATCATGCCGATAGCCATAGAGGTTTTAGCGGACTAACCCTAAGAGCTAGGAGTAAAATTCTACTTAGCATGGGCTTAAACAAAACATTTGTTGAGTTAACCAGCGCTTTTTTTTGGAAAAGTTTATATCTTACCGCATTTCAGCTTATCTCCGCTGAAAGTTTTACCATTGAATGGAGGAATGGATATGGCTTACTTGACAACTACCGCTTCAGGTCAACCGGTGCTAATACTAAAAGAGGGGACCTCTAGAAGTCGTGGAAGGGAGGCTCAGAGAAATAACATTGCTGCTGCGAGGGTTATAGGAGAGGTTATAAGGACAACGCTTGGGCCTAGAGGCATGGATAAAATGCTCATCGACAGTTTAGGCGACATAACAATTACTAATGATGGTGCCACGATTCTAGACGAAATTGAGGTGGAGCATCCAGCGGCTAAAATGATGGTTGAGGTTGCAAAAACTCAGGATGATATGGTTGGAGATGGAACAACGACGGCTGTTGTTTTGGCTGCAGAGCTTCTTAAGAGGGCTGAGGATCTTTTAGAGCAGAATATTCATCCTACAATAATTGTAAGCGGGTACCGCAAGGCTGCACAGAAGGCTATAGAAGTCATAAACAGAGTTGCTAGGACAGTGGATATTAACGATCGTGAAACCCTGCGCAAAGTAGCGGTAACCTCCATGGGAAGCAAGGCTGTTGGAACCGCGAAGGAGCATCTTGCTGAGATTGCCATCGATGCTGTTAAGCAGATAGTCGAGCAGCGAGGCGACCGAATAATCGCTGACATAGATAACGTCCAGATTATAAAGAAGACCGGCAAAGGCCTCTTTGAGTCCCAACTTATTAATGGTGTGATAATCGACAAAGAAGTGGTTCACCCGGGAATGCCGAAGAAGATTGAGAACGCCAAGATTGCCCTTCTAGACTGCCCACTTGAAATCGAAAAGACCGAATTCAGCGCAGAAATAAGGATCCGCGATCCCAAACAGATGAAGGCCTTCTTGGACCAGGAAACTCAGATGTTGAAGGAGATGGTCGACAAGATAAAGGCTGCAGGCGCAAATGTAGTTATGTGCCAGAAGGGTATAGATGATATGGCTCAGCACTTCCTAGCTAAGGAGGGCATCCTAGCAGCTAGACGGATAAAGCAATCCGACATGGAGAAGCTTGCAAGGGCTACTGGCGGACGCATAGTTACAGATATCGACGATTTGACGCCCCAGGACTTAGGCTACGCAGCCCTTGTTGAGGAGCGTAAGATTGGCGAGGACAAAATGATTTTCGTGGAGGGCTGCAAGCATCCACGTTCAGTAGCCATTCTCATACGTGCAGGTCTAGAGAGGATGGTTGACGAAGCCGAGAGGGCCATGACGGATGCCCTGTCAGTGGTTTCGGATGTCATGGAACATAACAAGATCGTTCCAGGCGGAGGCGCAATCGAAGTTGAAATTGCAAAGGAGCTGCGTGATTACGCCAGAAAAGTCGGCGGAAGGGAACAGCTTGCCATAGAAGCCTTCGCTGACACCATTGAATCGATTCCCAGAACCCTAGCCGAGAATGCAGGCCTCGAGCCTATAGATATAATTGTCGAGCTTAGGGCTGCCCATGAGAAACCTCAGGGCATAGCCATGGGCGTCAACGTTTTCACAGGAAAAATCGAAGACATGTACAACCTCGGCATTGTGGAACCAGCCATCGTCAAGGAGCAAGCAGTAAAATCGGCAACAGAAGCAGCTTCAATGATACTCCGCATAGACGATGTAATCGCCGCTTCAAAGCCAAAAGAGGAAAAGGAAAAAGAGAAATTTGGCGAAACTGAAAGCGAGGAATAGAGCTCCCAAATTTTTCTAACATCCAATTCCCCAGCTTCTTTTTAAAATCAAATCCATCAGCATCATAAACATTTATTCGGACCTAAAAGAGAGAAAAACTAATAGAGACAACTTTGATTTATACGCTGTGGCGATTAGCGCTCCGGTAGTATAGTCCGGCCAAGTATAGCGGCCTCTCGAGCCGCGGACCCGGGTTCAAATCCCGGCCGGAGCACCAAAAACGCCTCATTTTGAGGCGTTTCCAGGACTGTCCCAGGTACTGTACCGGGTAGCGGTAATGAGCACGGAGGATATGGTGAGGGCGTACCGGATAGCCGAACGCATCCTTAAAGGCGAATGCGGGGCGGTTATGTGGAACTCTGAGGTCCGTGAGGGGTTCTTGAGGTGGTTGAAGGGCAGGGGGTTGAGCGACGAATATATTTTGGACTGTGTGCGCTTCCTGAACCGGTACGTGGGCGTCGTTGAGGATCCTGAAGACGTTGTGGAGATTTTCGCGAAGTGCCAGCGTGGCAAGCCGCATTTAGCCAAGGCCCTGAGGGGCCTGATTAAATACTATGTTGAGGTGAAGGGGTTGCCGAGCGAGGAAGCTGAACGCCTTGTAGCAGTCATTCCAAAAATTCGCAGTGGCGTGGACCACCGTGAAGCAAGCATCGAGGATATCATGAGAACCCTTGAAATAGTCCGCCCATATGAAAAGTATTACACCGTCTACAGGCTGGTTTTAGACAGCAGAATACGTCTCGCACACGCTGTCCAGCTGCTTCAAACCTATGAGCCTGAAAGGCTTATACGCCTAGAAAAGTTTGCACGCTACAGCTTAGGCCTAGAAAAGGAGACCAAGCACACTTGGTACGCCTACATTAGGCTATCCACGGCTAACATGCTGAAATGCGAGGTAAAAGTTACGAAAGCCGCAGTTTTCCGCTTTCTCGCCAAAAAGAAGCTTGAAAAGATAGTTACGCCAAAACTAGTGCGGAAATTCGCTTTCAACGCGATGATAAAAACCGGAATGCCGGAAAGCGTCGCGGACTTCATATGCGGGCGGAAGCCCGCGACCGTCGGCGCGAGGCACTATCTTTGGGTAAGGGAGCAGGCCGACCTATGGTATCCGAAGTATGTGGAGCATCTTGACCGCGTTTTTGGACCGTGAAAAGAAGGCGGGCTGCCAGGAAAAGCTCGACTGCCCGCTGCGGGTCCTCTGTTTCAAGCGCCTGCAAAAGCAACCGCTCTATCCGCCGCCGCACTTCTCGATAACCACCTGGTTTAAAAATGCGCCCGAACGCGCAGGTTTTCCCATGATTTTTGAACCATGGAGGCGGCGGAGGAGCGTGGAGTGCGAAACCCCCAACATCCTTGCCGCCTGCCTAAGGCTGCAACCTTGGTTGAGGAGCTTTAAAGCAGCCTTGACCTGGTCCGCTGTGAGCTTTGGAGGTCGGCCGCGCTTTCCCCGCTT
>CAZZKO010000064.1:0-8400 GCA_964654925.1 uncultured Candidatus Bathyarchaeia archaeon | reverse complement strand
CGCGGTTGCTGCACTACCGGAAAACGTGGTAAAATTTACCACGTTATTTCTTTCCCCCTCCCTCGGCCTATGTGGCGCCTTCTTCCTGCGCTCGTAGATGCGGCCTATGACGACGGCGAACCGCTCGTCCGTCAGGTTGCGCCTCGCTATCTGGTTTC
The DNA here is from genome assembly GCA_964654925.1 of uncultured Candidatus Bathyarchaeia archaeon. GTDB lineage: Archaea > Thermoproteota > Bathyarchaeia > Bathyarchaeales > Bathycorpusculaceae > DRVV01. Next base: position 8,242 of record CAZZKO010000064.1, on the reverse strand, counting down.
GGTCAACCCAGTCCAGAGCCTCATCCAGGTCGGCAAAATTCCTCTCCACAACCGGAAACGTCTTTCCCGGGACTGTCCCGCGGTGGAAAACTTCCCACTTTTAACTTAAAAGTGGGAGCTTTTCCGCGGTCTCTCATGGGCGAACACGGAAGAAGAGGGCTTAACCGACGCCGAAAGCTCCCACTTTTAGCAAAACTGGGAGCGTCTGACATGGGAGCCGTTTAGGATTTTAGCATAAATTTACCAGTAAAAGAATTTTTGATGAGTTTACATCACAGTCCAATTATAAATAATCAAAAAGAACCAGTTTAGTGCCAAGCCCCTTTCTTTGCCGCCTTTGTCGGATATGTTGAATGATTGTAGTTTTTTCCGCTTCATTAATCAACCCTTTTTTATAGGCAATCTCAGCAAATTCACTTGCAGTGATTAATGAATGTAACTTAATACCTTTTTCATGCAAAACTTCCTTACCGCCTTCTTGTCGATCTATCACGACTATGACAGCTTGCACGTTGCCTCCGCACTCTCTGATAATTTTTATAGTTTCCATTTTTCTCATCCCGGTTGTTATTAAATCATCTAAAATCAATACGTTATCCCCTGGTTTGAGACTCCCCTGAATAGCATACCTACTCTCAGTGTATAAAGGTTTCATGTCACAATAAAATGATGGGATCCTCAGTGACGCTGAAACTAGCGCAGCTAATCCTAAGCTTGCATTGGGGATTCCGGCGATTCGCTGTGTGACAGTTAGCGGATTAAAATTCTCTTTTTTATGTTGAAAAATATTGTATTCAATGCATGTGATAATCATATCCACAATTTTCATTAAGTATTCGGGATAACTGTACATTGTTCGAAAATCAAAATAATATGGGCTGATACTACCATCTGCAAGTAAAAAATCCCCAAAACTAAAAGCTTTCCTTCCAGTAGACTCATTTATAGCCTCAAAGTAGAAGGTAGTTAACTCCTCAGCAAATTGAACTCTTTTGTTCTCCCAACCCTTTGGATCCAATTTTTGGGACAGTGATCTCACCTGGTTTGGCCTTTAATGAAATCATGTGTTTTAGATAACATCGCAATTAGCTCAAGGATATGGTCCTTAGCGGTCCTCCTTTGTCCTTTTTTAATTGCTTCAACATAACCTTTTAACTTTTCTCCGACTTTCTCATAAAATTCTTGCAAAACTGGCTTATTAATAGGTTCTGGTGCCAAGCTTATACTTTCAATGTAATGTTGCAATGCCAGAGAAAGCGCGATAAGCTCAGAATTTCTGCGTTCAAAATCTTTATCACGTTTTCGACTTTCATTGATAAGGTTTATTAAATCTTTAGATTCCGCAACCCAATCCTCATGATAAAGCGTTGCTATTTTACTCATTTTTTCAAGCATAATGGCTAACTCAAAATGAGTTTTAGCAATTTCCCTTAATATTTTACGCATTGAATAGTACAAATAACCAGAAAGACCAGTGATAGTAGCTATAGCTGAAATTATGTAAATAATATTATTCATGATAGCTCCTCCTTCATACTTTTAATGGTAAATATGTAAGGTATGAACCATGCTACTACCATAATGTAGCTCCGCATAACAAAATAATCTATATTTGGCAAATCAAATGCTATCGCGCAGAACAAAGGACTGAATAACAAACAAATACCCAAACATGCTTCTTCGATTAAGCTGGGAGCAAAATTAAGTAAATTTATTTTTTCAACCATGAGTTTTCCCAATTTATAAATGGAATCAAAAATAATACACAGCAATATTAAGAAAGTTAATAATACAATTGATGATCCGGGCTCTGGTAATTTCTCAGCTAAAACATTATACCAATACCCTATTACTAATTCTATTATTAAACTAGTATAAAATAAAGGATATTCCATCTTCATTTTTTAAATTTACCAACCTCTCATTTCCTATTATGTTTATAATTATTATGTCATCGTCTTTTTTATGCTTTATTGCGAACTCGAGAGAGAAAGTCGATAACCAGTACATAAAAGTTATGAAATTTTTAAGAATGCTCTTTTGCCCAGTTAACAAATTCTTGCTCCCTCGTCTTTATAAACTGAAATATGAGCTCTGCGGTTTTTTTTAGGGTGGGAACTTTTTCTTCTGTTGGAATTTTCCTCCTTAAGTTCTCTAAATATTTCTTGCTTTCTTCATTAATAGAAATAGTAGGCAAGTAATCTCCCTCAAATAAAATTTTTAGATTATTTTATTTAAATTTTTCCATTACAATGATGAGACAAGCAAGATTAAGAATTACATTTGTTGTTATCTTTTCTAGTTTTCTCAGCTGCGATGTATCGAGTAATGACTTCATATTTTTCTCTAGGAAGAATACCGTTATCGTATAATTTCTTTGCTACCTCCGTTATCGTCAAAATTGAGTATAATTTAATTCCTTCCTTCTCTAAGGTTTCTTTTCCACCCTGTTCCCTGTCTAAAACTACATAAACCCATAAAATATTCACATCTATATTTCTTCTTTTAGCTTCGAGCTTTATTAAATCTCGAGCTTCAAGTTTGCTATCCGCTGTGGTAATTAAGTCGTCCACTATTCCAACTTTATCCCCGTCCAAAAGTTCACCATCTAAGTAGCTCGTAATGCCATGTGCTTTAAAACCACTTAATTCCTCAATAAACGTAACAACTTTTTCCACTGTAGGAATTTCCTGTGGCTGAAATTTCCCATTTTGTATGGATTTTCGAAGTTGCCTTACAAGATCTCTGTAAATTATTGGTTCCTTTCTAGTATATACAACTCGCATTCCAGTTTGCATTCCGAGAGCATTTGCTATTGCTAACCCTGCCATCGGAACTCCACAAAGCACTGTTGGTTTTTCTTGCTGCGAATCAATGATACTTTTAATTTCCTTAGCGACTTCTACTAGTATATCTGGATAGGAAGGTAGCACTCTCAGGTCTATGTAGTAAGGACTTTTCTTCCCTGATTTTAAGACGAACTCACCGAATTTTATTGCACCTATATCATAAATTCTTTTGATTAGCTCAATTTTCGACATGTACATTCACTATACCAAGTAATTGTTTAGTCATTTCCTTTGCAGCCGTTCGAATGTCTGCAGCACCATATATAGCTCTTCCCACTATAGCATGCCACCTTGGTCCAGCTACTTTTGCAATTTCACTCACTATACCGCCTTGTACTACAAACCCCGGAGCAAAAAAAGTAAGGTCTGGTACAAACTTTAAAATTTCACGATAATGCAGCACTCTATCTTTTCGGGTGCCTGGAACTACAAAATTATTCACACCATTTTTAGCTGCTAATAAGTAAATTTCATCCAGTGCCTCGTCCACTATATATCCCCCCTCACTCTTTTTATATTTGGAATGAGTCATTTCTCCGCCTATGATAACTTCTAAATTATTTTTCTTACAAGCTTCTATCCACTTCTCTTCAGTAAGCGGACCAGAAAGGGGAAACCCTATTAACGCGTCAACGCCGGTATCTTTAATTGTTATAATGAACTCTTCAGCTAAGTCTGGAATATCGGTCATACTTTTTTGATGATCGTATATGATGGGCATATTGGTGAATTTCCGAATACACTTAACAACTTTTGGGAGACCATATCTTATGACTAAAACTGAGCCTACTTTATAACCGCCTATGCCTTCTACGTCATATGTTTGCTTAACCAAATTCTCGAGCTCTTTAAGCGTTCTAACATCACAAGCAACGATCACGCTTCGCTCATACTTTTTAATTATTTTCCCCACATTCACTCCTCAATAACTCATTATTCGTTTCAACTTAAATTTTTAGCTGTTTTAATTTAGATCACAGAAAGATTGCACAGTTTTTGCATTATCTAAGATATCGAATAGTATCTGAAACATTAAATTATGGCAGAACGGAGTCTTTGGCATCCAAAATTCATCTACTGGTTCCAAGACGCACCCTATTAAAGGGCATAAGTTAAGTCGTTTTTAGATATTTCAAATATTTTAGGCTAGCTTCATCAAAACTAGTTTTAAGCTCACGCCAAGCCGTTAGGGCAGCCTCATATACGTGAAAAGGAACAATACGTCTTTCTACATGCTTACGGAAAAATTGGTTAAAATTTCATACTTAAAGCCATCCTTATGTTACGACCTTAAAATAATCGAGGACAAGGCCTGTGGGATTCCTTGGCTTCCATCCCAAAGCGTAACATTCGTGGAGGTGAGGTGAAAAATGCTTTTAAAACTGGCACTTCTAGCATTACTCTCTTTTTCACTTGGGTATCTTGTTAGTAAGTTTTTTGAAGACCTGTTTAAAGGCGTAAGTGAAGAATTAAAAGTGGCTATACTTTGTCTCTTCCTCGCCGTCTAATATACCTTGCCCCTTTCATCATTGCAGCAATTGCCTTTGCACCATTTCTTCCCATCTTTAGGGTCTACCACTATATAGTTTCCTCGACAACCCTGCTTTCACTCTGCACAGCTGTAACAACCCTCCTTTGCCTCCTGACCCTTCAAAACTTCAGGTTGGCTAAATGGCTCCATAGAAAAATAGCATCGCTCTTCAGTAAATCAAAAAGTAGAGGCGGTTGGAATTCTTAGTTTTGTAAATCAATTTTCACGTTTTCTCGGGCTTTTTCTGTGACTATCCCTTTCTCTTTTTTCATCGTTCTTTTTGTTCTTCCGAGGCTTAACCGTTGGAATTTTAGTTCTTAGATCCTCGTAAATTTTATAGTCGATTTCGTTAATGAGATAAGGTCCATAATGCCTTATAGAAAACAAGGTGATTGTTAGTATATCATTGAATAAGCGCTTTTTGGTTACAATTAAGAAGCGACCAACTTTTTTTCTAAAAAGTAATCCTAATGAGAACGGTATACTCCACTCAATAATTTTTTGGATTATTAAGGAGCCCCAATCTACCATTAATCCCACAGACGTCCTTCTTAAGTTAATAGTATTTTACCACATTTAAATTAAAATATCGGTTCTACAAAGACTTCAATTTTAGTTGAAAGCTTTCAAACTTTCCTTTTCGATGAAACCGCTTCATCAAGCCTTTGCGGACTTCAAGATTCTAGCTGATCGCTCCGCCTTCGCCTTTCAGGAAGCACTTCGCTATCCTGTACGCTTTAGCCACGCTGTCTGTCCAACTCCATCACTTGGGACAGACATAGGGATCGGTCCGGAAAAGTCTCAAGACAGGCGCTTTTGACTCTCCGGGCGGGCGGATATGAGCATAAATTTACCTGGACGCTGAGCCCCTCAAGTTTTAATGAGGAGCGCTGAGATCGAGAGCCAGGCAAGCCGCTAAAAAGATGCGAATTTGTGAATGCAACTAGACTTTGCCCTCTCGGCGAAGCCCCTCAAAGACTAGGCCCCAAAAAAGTGCCTCTCGTTTTTCTTCAGGCGGCATGTTTACTTTGCTCATATCCAACGTGATAATTATTGCCATTTTGCCCGTTTTTGCAACTCTCTCGCGATAAGTTGGGCTTCTCAAAATGTGACTGAGAAGAGCTAGTACTCCGTCTCCAACAGCGTCCTCCTCCTCGGCTTTTTCAACTGGTGGGTCGACGGCAACGTCAAGGCTTTCTGCTATGGCCTCGCTTAGCGCATCAAGCTTTTGGGATGCTTGTTTTAGGGGCTTAAGAAACCCTAAGGTGGCAGCAGTGGCGTACATGGCTAAAATTGCCTTAAGCTTGGAGGTGATGCCGCCACGCTTCGCCTCTAACCTTGGGGCCATGTACCCAATCGTTTTTTCAATTCTTTGGTGTATTTTTGCCCTGAGGCTTTTGGTTAAGTCACAGGTTGGAGTTCTTTCGGCCGTCTCTTGTCTGACAAGCGCTTTTAATGCAGCCAACCCTTTTGGAGTGAGCCTGTATAAAACCGGATAAGGATACTCTCCGCTTGTTAAATCCACCTTTTTCTCTACCTCGCCTGCTTCTTCCATTATTTTTAAATATTTAGAAGCAGTTGTTGTGCCAACATTAGCCTTTGCGACGATATCGCGGTAACGTGTCCACTTTCCGTCTGCAAGCGCAGCCAGAATCTTTCGGCGCGACTCTGCGGATATCATGATTTGATATTTACCGATTCCTTTCATTTCGACACCTAGAAATGATTACTTTATTAATAAGGTTTATAAATCTTCATTACTAAGATATAACATGATTACCATGTCGCGAAATGAGTTACATGTAACTAAATTAAAACTTGAATGCTGGCAAGAAGTAATAGGATTGCTAGAAAGGATCGAAAACGGCAACAACGGAACCAAATTGTTGACGCTTCTAATGCGCGTAGGTGTTGAAGTCCCACATAAGTTGGATGTGGAAGAACTAATTGGGCACAAGGTCGGTATTCTGCGAAGCGACGATCCAAAGAAAGCATATTTGATACGGAAAGTGCTGGAGAGAAGCGACAAGCAAAGTAACGAAACTCCAATGGAAGTCTGCCACGATTCTGGAGGCGCTATGAAATAATATGGTAGAAGAGATAATAGGCAAATATATCGGCTTTCGAGAACATGGGGAACATTATTTCGTAACGATTAAGGCTGCTCAGAAAGATCTTACATTCAATTTTAACAAGGATCCCGGTACCGCAAGGATTTTGCAAAAACTAAGGAATGGGCAAAAAGTAGGCATTTTACGCTTACAGGACAAATGTGTGTTGAGATTACCACGCGATCCTTCAATTGCGCTTGACCATTACAATATGCCTTTTGAAAGCTCGAGCACAACACAAGCAAACGATGGATTAAATAAAAAACCTAACCTAGCTCACAATGACATAAAAATTTTTGAAGAAGAATTGTTAAGCATACCGCTCAATAACGTAGGGTCGTTAGACTTTAATGTTTATTGCCCAGTATGTGGGCAAGCATATCCGCTGACTCGAGAAAATTTTTACTATAGGGAAAGAAAGGGCTATAACGAGAAGCAGACGCTCTACATAAAGTGCAAAAAATGTGTCGAACGTTATAACAAAACAAAAACAGGAGCTATTGGCATCCTAAGTTTGGATCCGTTTTTCGGTTTGAATGTAAACATTGACGAGATTGCTTTAATGCTTGAAGAAATGGCAGACGGGAAAAAACTTGAAAACATAAGAAAAGATTTGGAGACTAAAAGGAAGGAGAGAGTTGGCAGACGTGAGATTATAAGTAAGAAAACGCTACTGTTAGCCACTTTTAGAAGTGCTCCAATATTTTTCAGATATGTACTTGATTGTTGTAAACCGAAAAAAATTGATAGGATGATGGTTGTTGACTCCTATAATTTTACCAGGACCCGTTACTACCTCGAAATATTTGATGACATCGGTTGGGTTGTGAGAAAAGGGTATACTCAGCATACGATAACTATTATGATAGGCGCATACACAAAAGCCATTTTTGGGTTCGGATTTGGCGAAAATGAATACGAGGCAACTAGAAGTTGTGGATTAATGGCCATGAATTACACGTCTGGCTATCTCCAAAAGTGTCTTGTCAAGTTTGATGGAAGCGATGACGAAAAGAAAGCCTTGTTAGATGTTGGAGTGCAAAATGAAAATCTAAATTCTGTGCCAAAAAGCGTGTGTCGAACGTTCATTAACCAATGCGAAGGAATTATTAAGGTGTTGCGAAGCAAAGGGCTCGGAAAGCGATTGTACAGTCTACCTGTAAGTATATTTATGCGTTCAGCTGTAGCTTTTATTTCTTGGAATCTTTTCCAAGAGCATGTGCTCTTCGACGGACGTTGGCATGGTAAGCTCTCCGAGTTATTGCAAATAGATGCTCCAGCAGATTGGAAATCTTTACTGGAGCTGAGCTGGCGCTATATACTGAGCGACGAAGTCCTTTACAAAACATATTACCCCAAATTTAACAGAGGCCCCAAAAAGGTAAATGATATACTGCATAAGGGCTTCCTCCAGCCGCAATAAAAATAAACGGATGAATCTAATTATAAGCCACTAAAAGTCAGCGAAATTTTAGAAGCACCGTAACCCTTATTATATACGCCTCGGTCAGTCAACAAAACGCAATATATAATTAGAATCACCAGAACCGCATCAAAGCCGTTTTAACCGGCTTAAGGTGCGCGGAGAGCCGCGCAAGGATGTACTTCGCGGCCGACTACGGCCAGAAGCACTTCACGAAGCGCTACGGGATCTGGAGGCTCAGCCCGATACTCTTCTGGACGAGCCGGCAGCTTGACAGCTTCATAGCTGAAAACGGGATCCCCGTGAGCGAGCTCTACTCCAAACTCTC